>NZ_LKAQ01000004.1:1805405-1941547 GCF_001874525.1 Pseudodesulfovibrio hydrargyri
CCTTTTCAAAGGGTTTCCCTCCCCCCTTCCCCCGGCCGCCGGAGGCGACAAAAAAAGTCCCCGTGCGCGTGAGCGCACGGGGACTTTTTCGGTTGTCGTTGTCTACTTGGGTTGGATGGCTTCGAGGTCCACGGCTATGTTGACCGTATTGCCGACCATGAAGCCGCCGCCGTCCAGGGGGGCGTTCCAGTCCACGCCGTAGTCGCGGCGGTCGATGGAGAACAGGGCGGTGGCTCCCCGGCGGGTATTGCCCCAGGGGTCCACGCGCGGGTCGTTGAGGCCGGTGAGGTTCAGCTGCACTTCGCGCGGGGTGCCCTTGATGGTCAGGATGCCGGCCACGGAGAAGCCGTTATCGGCCGGCAGGACCCGGGTGCTCTTGAAGGTCATGGTCGGGTGGCTTTCGGCCGCGAAGAAGTCGCCGCTCTTGAGGTGGGCGTCACGCGCCTCGACCCCGGTGTCGATGCTGTTCACGTCGATGGTGATGTCGAAGGCGGTGGGCTTGTCCTGGTCGAAGTCGATGGTGCCGGTCACGGCCGGGAACATGCCGCGTACCTGGGCGATCATCATGTGCCGGATGGAGAAGTGGGCGGCGGAGTGGTCCGGGTCGACCTTCCAGGTTTGGGCGTTGGCGGTGGCGGCCAGGGCCAGGATGAGCAGCAGGGCCGCGGGCGCGTACAGTACGCGCAGGAATTTTGTCTGTGTCATGATCTGTATCCTCGGGTTATCGTACTCGTTCTGTCCATTCTTCTGAAGATAACCTGTTTTCCGGGAACCGCAAGAGGGAACAGGACAATCAGGAGAACGGCGGCGGCTTGGGCTGCGATTTCCTGTTTTTGGCGCACAGACGGTAGGTCAGCAGTGCGCCGAGAATGGCGCCCACGGCCAGGGTGCCGAGCAGGAGCAGGATGCGCGAGGTGGCGAAGGTGAACCACAGAAACGCCACCTGGGTCTGTTCGGTGTTCTGGAGCAGGAAGACGATCAACAGGGCGACCAGAGCGGCGAACGCGCCGAGGCGGATTTTTTGCCAGGTGGTCAGCCCGGATTCGGGCTGGTTTTGGTCCATGGGGGACGGGGTGTTTTCCATGATCGGGCCTCCTTTTTCGGGGATTATATCCATTTCCGTTTCTTGAAATAGAGGAGCATGCCGACGGCCACGCAGGCCATGCCGCCGAGGAGGAGGAAGTAGCCGTAGCGCATCTTCAGTTCGGGCATGAACTCGAAGTTCATGCCGTAGACCCCGGCCAGGAAGGACAGGGGGATGAAGATGGTGGCGAAGATGGTCAAAAACTTCATGACGTCGTTGAGGCGGTTGGCCACGGCCATGTTGTAGCTGTTCAGGTGGTCGTTGAGCATCTCGCGGTAGGTCTCCACGGCCTCGGCTATCTGTTCGGCCAGGTCCTCGAGGTCGCGCAGGTACGGGGTGATCTCGTCGGTGACCAGCTCGTTTTCGGTCTTGACCAGCTTGAGGGCGATCTCCCGGGCCGGGCGCACGGCCCGGCGCACGAAGGCCATCTCGCGGCGGTAGACGTTGATCTCCTCGAGCAGCTCCGGTGAGGGGCCGTCCAGGAGGTCCTCGTCAAAGGCCTCGATGCGGTCGCCCAGAATTTCGATGACCTTGAGGTAGTTTTCGAACACGCAGTCGAGCAGGGCGTAGAGCAGGTAGTCCGGGCCGCGCTGGCGCAGCCTGCCGGACTGGCGGCGGATGCGTTCGCGCACGGGCTCGAACACGTCGCCGGGCTGTTCCTGGAAGGTCACCAGGCAGTGCCCGGTGAGCACGCAGGAGAGCTGCTCGGACAGGATGCGGTCACGGTCCTCGTTGATGGAGAGCATCTTCAGGGTGATGAAGACCATGTCCGGGGATTCGTCCATCTTGGGCCGGTGGCCGGTGTTGACGATGTCCTCGAGGATAAGCGGGGAGATGGCGAAGGCCGCGCCCACGCGCTCCATGACCTCGGGCACGTGCAGGCCGTCCACGTTGAGCCAGGAGGTGGTCCGGCTGGCCCGGCAGGGGGCGAGCGAGTTCGCGTCGGGGACGATTTCGTCGCGCAGGGTGTTCTCGTCGTAGTCGATGATCCGCAGGCGCGGCTCGTCGGTCTTCTGCTGGCCGACGAAGATGAGCGAACCCGGCGGTTTGCCCGCTGTCTGGTCGTATTTTTTCAGGAATCGGGCCATGGGCTTCTCCGGTTGGTCATTGTGGCGGCAAGGTTCGTTGCGCACGCCGCCGTTGCCGGAAACTCGAAGTATGATATATCGTATTGAAACCGGATGAAACCGTTTTCACACCGGAAAAGTCATCAAGGGAGTTGTCGCATGGTTTCCACGGATACGGCGGGCTGGCTCGTCAGGGTCCTCCTGGCGCTGGTGGTCGGGGCGGGGGCGTTCATGCTGATCCGCCTGTTCAAGGGCGGCCAGGCGCGGCGGTGGCGCGACCTGCGCGAGCTGTTGTCGCGGTCCATGAAGCGCCGGGTGGTCCTGTTTCTGACCATCTTCGCCTCGGCCCTGGCCCTGTCCATCCTGGCCGCGCCGTCCCAGCTGCCGTCCGGCTGGTCCGGCCCGGCGGTGACGGCCATGAACACGGCCTGGGTCCTCCTGGCGGCCTGGGCCGCGACCCTGGTCATGTCGGCCCTGACCGGCCTGGTCCGCTGGCGCTACGACATGGACGTGGAGGACAATCTGGGCGCGCGCGAGGTCCAGACCAAGGTGCGCATCCTGAACAGGATCATCGTCATCATGATCTGGTTCGCGGCGGCGGCCGCCGTCCTCATGCAGTTCGAACGCTTCCGCCTGCTGGGCGGGACCATGCTGGCCTCGGCCGGGGTGCTCAGCATCGTGCTCGGCATCTCGGCCCAGAAGACCTTCGGGTCGATCATCGCGGGCATCCAGATCGCCCTGGCCCACCCCATCAACCTGGACGACGTGGTCATCGTCGAGGGCGAGTGGGGGCGTATCGAGGAGATCACCTTCACCTACGTGGTGGTCCGGTTGTGGGACATGCGCCGGTTGGTGGTGCCGATCACCTATTTCACCGAGACCGTGTTCCAGAACTGGACCAAGAAGTCGGCCGAGATCATCGGCTCGGTCTTCCTGCACGTGGACTACGCCACCCCGCTGGAACCGTTGCGCGCCGAACTGACCCGGCTGTGCGAGGGGGCGGGCGGATTGTGGAACGGCAAGACCTGCGTGCTCCAGGTGACCGACGCCGGGGAACAGTCCATGACCCTGCGTGCCATCGTCAGCGCCCCGGACGCGTCCAAGGCATGGGACCTGCGCTGCCTGGTCCGCGAGGGGCTGATCGGGTATCTCAACGAGCACCACCCCGAGTGCCTGCCCAAGCGGCGGGTGCTGTTGCAGGAGGCCGGCCCGGGCCGGGAAGGGGAGGCGTGATCCCGCATTCCACGTTGTGCGCGGGGAGCAAAACGTGTTAAGGTAGCGTATCGTCTTCCTTGGAGAACGGCTCGGGGAAAGGCGGAGGAAAGCTCACTTGAACGCTGGAGTGGAATGCTATGATGGGATTTGGCGGATTGCTCGGACTGGTCGTTCTGGTGCTGGACGTCTATGCGCTGGTCAAGATTTTCCAGAGCTCGGCGGGCACCGGAAGCAAGGTCCTGTGGATCGTGCTGGTGCTGCTCTTCCCGGTGCTCGGCTTCCTGTTCTGGTTCCTGATGGGACCCAAGTGAGGCCAACGCATTGAACCCCTTTCCGGTCAGCGCGCCATCCTGGCGTCCATGACCATTTCCGAATACTCGTCCACCGAGGCCTGGGCCTGGCGCGGCGCGTCGAACCGGGCGATGTGCATGACCGCGTCGCCCTTGTAGACCGAGGCCAGGGACTGGTCGCCGATGATCACCCCGTCCCGGGGCGCGACCAGGTCCGTGGACCTGCCGCCGAAGGGGTCGTGGATGGTCCCCAGGACCTCGCCCTGCCCGACGTGCTGGCCGAGCTTGGCCACGGCCCGGAACAGCCCGCTGGCCGGGGCCCGGCACCAGGCCCGGTCCGTGGCGATCTGCAGCGGGACCTGGCGGCGCTTGCGCTTCCCGGCCGGGAGCATGCCCAGCGATTCCAGCACCGAGGTGATGCCGCGCAGCCCGGCGCGGATGGAGAATTCGTCGAAGCGCAGGGGCTCGCCCGCCTCGAAGAGCAGGACGCGCACGCCGCTGTCCTTGGCCGCCGCGCGCAGGGAACCCTCCATGCCGGACAGGTCCAGGGCGAGCGGCGCGCCGAAGGCCTCGGCCATGGACAGGACCGCCGGGTCCTCCATGTCGCCCCGGATGTGCGGCAGGTTCCGGCGGTGGTTGGAGCCGGTGTGCAGGTCGATGCCGTAGCCGCATTTTCTGACCACGTTCTCGAAGAAGACCGAGGCCAGCTCCGAGGCCAGGGATCCGCCCTCCTTGCCGGGGAAGAACCGGTTCAGGTCGCGGCGGTCCGGCAGGTAACGGGTGTTGGCCATGAACCCGTAGATGTTCACGATGGGGATGGCGTAGAGGGTCCCGGCCAGCTGGTTCAGCCTCTTCAGGCGCAGCAGCCGCCGGATGATCTCCACGCCGTTGAGCTCGTCGCCGTGAATGGCCGCGCAGACGAACAGGGCCGGGCCCTCGCGCCTGCCGTGAAAGACGTGGACCGGCATGGCCGAGCCCTGGCGCAGGAAGGTGTCGGGCACGGGCAGGAGCACCGTGGCGCGGCTGCCCGGGGCCACTTTTTGGCCGCCGATGGTGACGGACGCTCTGGTCATGTTGCAGGTCCTCCCGTGGGGCCGCGCCGGGCCTAGCCCTTGCCGCGCGTCTTGGTCTTGCCGGGCTTGGCGTTCTTCTCGATGAATTCGATGATCTTGTCCGCGATGTCGATGCCCGTGGCCTTTTCGATACCTTCCAGGCCGGGGGAGGAGTTGACCTCCATGACCACCGGGCCGTGGTTGGACCGCAGCAGGTCCACGCCGCAGACGTTCAGCCCCATGATCCGGGCGGCCCGGACCGCGGTGGAGCGCTCCTCCGGGGTGATCTTGATCGGCTCGGCGCTGCCCCCGCGATGGATGTTGGAGCGGAACTCGCCCTTGCCCGCCGTGCGCCGCATGGCCGCGACCACCTTGCCGCCGACCACCAGGCAGCGGATGTCCGTGCCGCGCGACTCCTTGATGTATTCCTGGACCAGGATGTTGGCGTTCAAGCCCTGGAAGGCCTGGATGACGCTTTCGGCCGCGTGCCGGGTCTCGGCCAGGACCACGCCGATGCCCTGGGTGCCCTCGAGCAGCTTGACCACCAGGGGCGCGCCGCCGACCACGTCGATGAGGTCGCCGGTGAACTGGGTGGAACTGGCGAAGCCGGTCACCGGCAGGCCGATGCCCTTGCGCGAGAGCAGCTGCAGGCTGCGCAGCTTGTCGCGGGAGCGGGTGATGGCGATGGACTCGTTCAGGCTGTACACGCCCATCATCTCGAACTGGCGCACCACGGCGCAGCCGAAGAAGGTGATGGACGCGCCGATGCGCGGGATGACCGCGTCCACGGCCTCCACCCGCTCGCCCTTGTAGTGGATGGACGGGCTGTGGGAGGTGATGTTCATGTAGCAGCGCAGAGGGTTGATGACCTCCACCTGGTGGCCGCGCGCCTTGCCTGCGTCGACCAGGGCCGTGGTGGAATACAGGCTGGCCTTGCGCGAGAGGATGACGATTTTCATATGGGCAGTTTTCCTTTGTTCCGATTTGCATACGCCCGCTTGCCGGGAGCGTTTCCGGCCTGCATCGATAAGGACGGGTCCACGACCAGCCGCCCGGACATGGCGTTGCGTCCGAGGAGCATGCGGAACTTCATCTCGTCCCGGTTGGTCAGGGTCAGTTCGATGGGCCAGGCCCGTCCGGCCAGAAGCAGGGTGGTGGCTATGACATGGCGGTTCTGGCTTTGTCCACCCGAATTGGTGACTTTTCTGCGGTCCAGCAGGGGGGCCGTGCACGGGATGACCAGATTATCGTCGCCCTGCAGGGGGTGGACGTTGAAGGACACGTAGCGGACGCCGTCGCGCTCGAAGGGTTCGACGTTAAAGGCGTGCAGGGCCGAGGTCCGGGCGCCGGTGTCCACCTTGACCTTGATGGCGGGCACGTTCAGGTCCGGCAGTCCGGCCCACTCCCGCCAGCCGATGATCATTTTCGGTTCTCTGGGTTTCTTCATGGGCATCGCTTGTTGATTGTCGGCCCGTCCGACGGAGCGGGCCGGTTGCGGCGCGGGGACGGGGCCCCGTATGCGCCAGAATGCGTCACATGTAGAAGAAAGGCAACAGGAACGAGAACGCCCCCCACATGATCAGGACCAGGGGCACGCCGACCTTGAGGAAGTCGGAAAAGGCGTATTCGCCCGCGTTCATGACCAGCAGGTTGGTCTTGTAGGCCATGGGCGTGGCATAGCTCATGTTCGCCCCGAAGAGCACGGCCAGGACGAAGGGCTCCGGGGCCAGCCCCATCTGCCGGGCGATGGACACGGCGATCGGCGTGCCGATGACCGCCGTGGCGTTGTTGGAGATGATGTTGGTCAGCCCGGCCATGAGCAGCATCAGGCCGCTTAAGACCATGGCGGGCGAGGCGTTCCCGGATAGGGCCACGAAGACCGAGCCGAGGTACTGGGCCCCGCCGGTCTTGATCATGGCCGTGCCCAGCGCCAGGCTGGTGACCACGATGAGGACGACTTGGACGCTCAGCGCCCGGGTGGCGTCGCGCCAGGTCAGGCAGCCGGTCAGGATCATGAGCAGGGCGCCCGCCGTGGCGCTGATGGCGATGGGCAGGAGGCCCGCGGCCGCGGCCACGATCACGGCCAGCATGATGGCCAGGGCCAGGGGAGCCTTGCGCGAATACGGCAGGTCCATGGTCGAGTCGAGGACCAGGAAGTCCGTGTTCCGCTTCAGTTCGGCGATGTTCCTGCGCGGGCCCTGGACGAGCAGGATGTCGCCCACGCGCAGCTGGAGGTCGCCGACGTGGTCCTCGATGCGCTCATAGCGTTTGCCGGAGCGGTGGATGGCCAGGGCGACAAGCCCGGTGCGTTCGGAAAAATGGTAGTCGTTCAGTGTGGTTCCGTGCAGCCTGGACCCCTGGAACACGGCGATTTCGGTGATCTGCTGGTCCGGTTCGCGCAGGGGGTTGTCCTCGGTGACGGGCTCGTCCTCGGACCCCGCCGGGTATAGGGTGCCACTCAATATCTTCTCGAATTCCTTGAGTCTTTTCGGCGTATCGCTGACCACCAAGTGGTCGTCGGGGGCCAGGATCACGTCGGGCAGGAGCATGAGCTTGTTGCCCTCCCCCCGCTCCAGGGCGTCGATTTTCATTTTGTTGCCGGTCATGTCCAGGGCCTTGAGCAGGGGCTGCCCGTCCAGGGGGCCGCCCGGGGCCACGGCCAGGTGGGCGGTGAAGATTCGGGGCGAGGCGTCGGTCAGGCATATCTTGCGGTCGGGCAGCAGGCGCGGGGCCACGAGCCAGAGGTAGGCCGCGCCGAGCAACCCCGCGATCACGGCCGGTACGGCGAAGTCGAACATGTGAAACGGGGCCAGCCCCATCTCCATGGCCACGGCCACCACCAGAAGGTTGGTGGAGGTGCCGATGGTCGTGGTCGTGCCGCCGAGCAGGGTGGAGAAGCCCATGGGCATGAGCACCTTGGCCGCCGGGGTGTCGGTCTTGAGCGACACGCTGATGAGCACCGGCAGAAGCAGGACCACCACGGGCACGTTGTTGATGAAGGCGCTGATGAACCCGCCGAGCAGCAGGGTCAGGAGCAGGGACAGGCCCGGACTGACCCGCCAGAACCGGGCCAGGGAGCGGCCCACGGGGTCGAGCGCGCCGGTGCGCAGGATGCCCTGGCCCGCGATCATCAGTGCGCAGACCGCGACCAGGGCCTCGTTGCCGAATCCGAGGAAGAAGTCCACGGCCCGCAGGCGCGCGCCGTTTTCCTCGAAGGGGACGGCCTCGAAGCCCACGGCCAGGCAGACGAGGATGACCAGGCTGGAGGTCTCCAGGGGGAGCTTGTCGCGGCTGAACAGGACCAGGGCCAGTCCGGTCAGCAGGAGGACGGCGACGGCGTGGGGATTGGGCGGGAGGGGGATGGTCATGGCGGTTCCTGGGCGTTGCGAGGCTGAGGGTACGAATCGGTCTTTCGCTCGTTTCAGGCAGTATAGCACATTTCGCGGCGGCCGGTAATGGGCTGCCCGCGCCCGATTCTAATCGTATTCCGTCCCCCCTCGTTTCATGCTACGGGGATGGGGAGGCGCCGTAGTGCGCGACCGACGACCGGTTAACCCTCGGAGGAACTGGTGGAATACGAGAATCTTGAGCAGTGCGGACGACGCATCGCCGAACTCGAGGCCGAGCTGTCGAATTCGGAGCGGCGCTGGCGCAACGTCCTCGAACACGTGCCCCAGATCGGCGTCAGCCTGGACACGCGGGGGCGGGTGGTCTTCGCCAACCGCCACCTGCTGGCGCTGACCGGCTGGACCCTCGAGGAGGTGCGCGGAAAGAGCTGGTTCGAGACTTTTCTGCCCGAGGACCTGCGCGCCGGCATCCGCGAGCTGTTTCTGGCCACCATGGCCCGCAGGGACGTGGGCCCGCACTCCTGCCACGTGAACGACATCATCACCCGCGACGGAATCCGGCGGACCGTGTCCTGGTTCAACGTCCTGAGCCTGGACGCCGAGGGCAACCTGCAGGACGTGACCAGCCTGGGCATCGATCTGACCGCCCAGGAGGAGGCCCGCGAGGCGGTCCAGGTCAGCGAGGAGCGCCTCAAGCTCGCTCTGGACGCGGCCAACGACTCGGTCTGGGACCTCAACTGCGAAACCCGGGAGGTCTTCGTCAGCCCGCAGCTGACCACCCTGCTGGGGTACCCCCCGGACTCCATTGGCGGCGACTATGCGTCCTGGGGGCGGCTGGTCCATCCGGATGACAAGAAGGTCATCGAGAAGGCCCTGTGGGGGGCCGTGGAAAGGCGCGACGCCTTTGAATGCGAGATTCGCATCAAAGCCTCGGACGGGAGCTGGAAGTGGGTCCTGGACCGGGGCAAGGTGGCCGAGTCCGGGGACGCCCGCGGCCCGGTCCGCATGGTCGGAACCCTCCAGGACATCCACGCGCGCAAGACCGCAGAGGAGGAGCTGCGCCGGGCCAAGATGGCCGCCGACCTGGCCAACAGCGCGCTGAAGGTCAACATGGCCCACCTGCGCACCCTCATGGAGACCATGCCCGAACTGGTCTGGGTCAAGGACGTGGGCGGGGTCTTCCTGTTCTGCAACCATCGTTTCGAGCGGCTGTACGGTGCCAGGGAGGCGGACATCATCGGGCGCACGGATTTCGACTTCGTGGACGCCGAACTGGCCGAGTTCTTCCGCAGGCACGACCGCACGGCCATGGAGTCGGGCAGACCGTGCGTCAACGAGGAGCAGGTCACCTACCGGGACGACGGCCATGTGGAGTATCTGGAGACCATCAAGACCCCGCTGTACGACAGCGACGGCAAGCTCATCGGCGTGCTCGGCGTGGCCCGCGACATCACCGAACGCAAGCGCATCCTGGACGAGCTCAAGGAGAGCGAGCTGCGCTTCAAGGTCCTGCACAACGCCTCCTTCGGCGGCATCTTCATCCACGACCAGGGAATCCTGCTCGACTGCAACCAGGGGCTCTCGGACATCACCGGATACACCCAGGAGGAACTGGTCGGCATGGAAGGCCTCCTGCTCGTGGCCGAATCGGTGCGCGAGGAGATCGGCGAGAGGGTCGAGCAGCAGCAGGAGCGCCCCTACGAGACCGTGGGACTGCGCAAGAACGGCGAGGAGTACCCCCTGCGGATCACGGCCAAGAACATGCCCTACAAGGGCCGCATGGTCCGGGCCGTGGAGTTCCGGGACATCACCGACCGCAAGCGGGCCGAGGACAAGCTCAAGGACAGCGAGCGCCGTCATCGGGTCATTTTCGAAAATTCGCCCCTGGGCATGATCCGCTTCGGCCGGGAAGGGCGCATCCTGGACTGCAACGACCGCTTCGTGGAGATGATGGGGTCCACCAGGGAGGCGCTCATCGGCTTCAGCCTCCTGGACGGCGCCAACCAGAAGATGCGCCGGGCCCTGGAGACCGCCCTCGCCGGGCACCCCTCGGCCTACGAGGACTACTACACCTCGCAGACCGGCAACCGGGAGGCTTTCCTGCACATCCAGTTCAATCCCGTGAACCCGGGCCATTCGCCCACGGAGGTCATCGCCACCCTGGAGGACTTCAGCGAGCGCAAGCGGGACCAGGACACACTGCGCGAGGCCAAGGAGCAGGCCGAGGCGTACAGCCGTTCCAAGACGGAATTTCTGACCAACATGAGCCACGAGATCCGGACCCCCTTGAACGGGATCATGGGCATGCTCCAGCTCATGCACTCCACCGGGCTGAGCGCCGAGCAGACCGAGTACACCGGGGCCGCCCTGCAGTCCACGCGGCGGCTTCTGAACCTGCTGACCGACATCCTGGACCTGTCCCGGGTGGAGGCGGGCAAGCTGGTCATGCGCAATGCCCCCTTCGACCTGGTGGAGACCTGCGAGCAAGTCTGCGACTTGTTCAAGCTGACCTCGACCCAGTCCGGGGTTTCCCTGGTCTGCGAGCTGGGCGAGAACGTCCCGCGCCGCGTGGTCGGGGACGCCGTCCGGCTCCAGCAGGTCCTGACCAATCTTTTGGGCAACGCCTTCAAGTTCACGGCCTCGGGCCGGATCGTCATGTCCGCGCACCGGCTGTTGGACACGGCCTCGGGCGGCTACCGCATCCTGTTCACCGTGGCCGACACCGGCATGGGCATCCCGGACGGAATGGTCGACGTCCTGTTCGACGCCTTCACCCAGGTCAGCCACGGATACAACCGCCAGCACCAGGGGGCCGGGCTCGGGCTGTCCATCTGCCGGAACCTGGTCGGCCTCATGGGCGGGTCCATGACCATCGAGAGCGAGCTGGGCCAGGGCACCTCCCTGTACGTGTCCCTGCCCTTCGGGGTCGGGGACGATGACGGGCGCGCGGCCGAGGAGGACCGGGCCGTCTCCGGGGCCCGGGTCCGGCCGCTGTCCATCCTTCTGGCCGAGGACGAGCGGGTCAACAGCCTGGTCATGCGGCGCATGCTGGAAAAGAACGGGCATTCCGTGGTCGCTGTGGAGAACGGCGAGCAGGTCCTCAAAACCCTGCCGACCGCGTCCTTCGACGTCATTCTCATGGACATCCAGATGCCGGTCCTGGACGGGGTGGAGGCCGCCCGGGCCATCCGCGCGGGCAAGGCCGGGGAAGGGGCGGCCCGGATTCCCATCGTGGCCGTGACCGCCTACGCCATGGTCGGGGACCGTGAGAAGTTCCTCGACGCGGGCATGGACGGATACGTGGTCAAACCCATTGAAATGGCGAAGCTGGAGCAGGCCCTGGCCCAGGTTTGCCCGGGGGGCGCGACATGATTTCGGATCGGCTTCGCCTCCTCACCGTCCCGCGCACGGCATGCGGGCTGCTGGTCCTGGCCCTGCTCGCGGCGGCCGCGCCGGCGCTCGGCGCGTCCAAGGACCCCGCCTGGTGGCCCATCCAGGTCAAGAGCTGGTACGGCATCTACGATCCGGGCCGCAAGGAGCCGGGCCATGCCGCGGTCAGCCTGAACCGGCCCAAGCTCGAGGAGTGGGTTCCGCCCCGGGCTCCCTCGGGCCGGTATACCGTGGCCGTGTGCGTTCCCCATCTCAAGGACCCCTACTGGATCGCCGTGAACTACGGCATCATCGCCGAGGCCCGGCGGCTGGGCGTGGGCGTGCGCATGACCGTGGCCGGGGGCTACAACGAGGGTGCCCGCCAGGTGGAGCACCTGCGCTCCCATCTCAAGGACGGGGTGGACGGGGTCATCCTCGCGGCCGTGGACTACGAGGGCGCGGGCCCGGTCATCGACAAGCTCCGCGAGGCGGGTATCCCGGTGGTGGAGGTGATCAACGACATCCTCGCCCCGGCCGTGTCCGCCAAGGCCCTGGTCTCATTCCACGAGGTCGGCTACCTGGTGGGCGAGTACGTGGCCGGGCACGCGGAGAAGGCCGGGCCGGACACCCTGCGCATCGCCTTTTTTCCGGGCCCCAAAAACTCGGGCTGGGCCCCGGAGACCCTGGGCGGGTTCATGGAGGCCATGGAATATTACCCGGGCCGCGTGGACGTGGTGGACGTGGCCTGGGGAGACACCGGGCGCGAAGAGCAGGCCCGGCTGCTGCGCCGCAGCCTGGCCGAACATCCGGACGTCAATTTCGTGGTCGGCAACGCCGTGGCCGCCGAGGCCGCGCCGGAGATCCTCCGGGAGATGAACCGGGCGGGCAAGGTCAAGGTGGTCTCGTCCTACATCATG
The DNA here is from genome assembly GCF_001874525.1 of Pseudodesulfovibrio hydrargyri. Classification (NCBI taxonomy): domain Bacteria; kingdom Pseudomonadati; phylum Thermodesulfobacteriota; class Desulfovibrionia; order Desulfovibrionales; family Desulfovibrionaceae; genus Pseudodesulfovibrio; species Pseudodesulfovibrio hydrargyri. The sequence goes on from NZ_LKAQ01000004.1 coordinate 1,817,747, forward strand.
CCCTCTCTCTACGACCATATCGTCCGGGGCGAGGTCCTGGCAGCCGCCGCGGACCTGAATCTGTTCCAGGGACGCATGGCCGTGGACATGATGGTCCGCATTTTCAACGGCGAGGTGCCGGGCCGGGATTTCCCCTTTCGCTCCGGGCCGTTCATCCCCATGGTGACCACCGAAAACATCGCCAGCTACCCCTACGAGGGGCTGTTCGGGCCGCGCGACTACCAGCCGGTCTTCCATCTGGACCCGGGGGAATAGGCCATGCTCCGCCTCGGCGACTCGCGCATACGAACCAAGCTGTACGTGGCCTACGCCGGGGCCTTCCTGGTCATCTTCCTGGTGGCCGGGGGGATCATCCACGCCCAGGTCAGGGAGCTTCTGCGCCGCAACACCGAAAACGAGCTGGCCAAGACCACCGAGGCCCTGCGCACCATGGTCCGCGCCACGGTGGACGTGTCCATCCGCAACTACATGCGGGCCGTGTCCGAGAAGTGCCTGGACGAGGCCCGCAATCTGAACCGCCAGGTCCAGCGCGGGCGGCTGACCGAATCCCAGGCCAGGGAGCGGGCCCGCGAGGCCTTCCTGAGCATGACCATCGGCCGCACGGGCAGGGTCTACTGCCTGAACAGCCAGGGCATCATGGCCGTCCACCACATGCGCGGCCTGGTCGGCGTGGACATGGCCGGCCTGTCCTTCGTGCGCGAGCAGATCCGGCGCAAGGAAGGATACATGACCTACGAGTGGAAGGAGCCGCTGGAGACCGGGCAACGCTCCAAGGCCGTGTACATGACCTATTTCGAGCCCTGGGACTGGATCATCTCCGCCTCTTCCTACCGCTCGGAATTCGCCCAGATCGTCAACGTCGAGGACTTTCGCCAGCGGTTCTTCGAACTGCGCTCCGGCCGGTCCGGCTACCCCTTTGTCCTGGACCACGACGGCTACCTGCTGATCCACCCCTATCTGCGCGGGGTCCACTTCCGCGACTACGACTCGCCGATGATGAGCGCCGTGGCCGAGCGCATCGTCACCGAGCGCAACGGGCATTTCGACTACATGTGGCGCAACCCGGGCGAGACCGGGCTCAAGAAGAAGGTGGTCTATTTCAAGGACATCCCCGAGCTGGGCTGGATAGTTGCCTCGTCCAGCTACTACGAGGACTTCCAGCAGCCGCTCGACTCCATCGGCTACGTCATGCTCACGGCCCTGGCCGTGGCCGTGTTGCTGATGATCCCGGTTTCGTTCGGCATCGGCGCGCTGATCACCCGGCCCATCGACAGGCTCCAGGAGAACTTCGCCCGGGCCGCGGAAGGCGACTTCTCCGTGCGCATGGAGCAGCACTCCCGCGACGAGCTGGGCCTCATGGCCGGCTACTTCAACTCCTTCATGGAGCGGCTGACCGCCTACAGCGCGGACCTGGAAAGCGAGATCGCCCGCCGCAGACAGAGCGAAAAGGAGCTCATCGCCATGGACCGTGCCAAGTCCATGTTTCTGGCCTCGGCCTCTCACGAGCTGCGCACCCCGCTGACCTCCATCATCGGCTTCCTGCACCTCATGGAAAAGCGCTTCCGCACCCGGTTCATGCCCGTGCTCGGTCCCCTGGACCCGGTGGGCCCCCAGGCCCGCAAGTTCGAGAAGAACCTGAATATCGTCCGCGTGGAGGCGGACCGGCTGGGCCGCCTTGTCAACGACCTCCTGGACCTGAGCAAGATCGAGGCAGGTCGCATGGAGTGGCGCGACAAGATCCTGTCCGTGGACCGGGTCCTGCACCGCGCCGCCGAGGCCTCGGGCGCGCCGGACGAGGACGGGCCGGGCGTGAAGCTGATGGTCGACCCCCTGGCCGAGCCCATGGCCATCCGGGCCGACGAGGACAAGATCCACCAGGTGCTCATCAACCTGCTCAGCAACGCCTTCAAGAACACCGAGGCGGGCAGCGTGACCCTGTCCGCGGTCAGGGCCGGGGAGGGCGTGACCTTCTCGGTCTGCGACACCGGGCGGGGCATTTCCGAGGACGAGCGGGAGCGGATATTCGATATCTTCTATCAGGGCAGGGACGAGAACAGCCGCTCCACCCGTGTCTTCGGCACGGGCCTGGGGCTGTCCATATGCCGGAGGATCGTGGCCCACTACGGGAGCCGTCTGGTGGTCGATTCGGTGCTCGGAAAGGGGAGCTGCTTCCGCTTCACCCTGCCCTTTGCACAGGGGGAGGACTAGGCCGGGCCGGCCTGGGATTCGTCTCCCGTGTTCAGGGAGAAGGGCAGGGAGACGAAGAAGGTGCTGCCCTCGCCCAGGGAGCTTTCCACACGGATCTTTCCGCCCAGCTTTTCGACAAGGTATTTGGAGATGGTCAGGCCCACGCCCGGGCCGGAGAGCCGCTTGGTCATGACCTTTTCACCGATTTCGAAACTGTGGAAGATGGTCTCCAGCCGGTCGGACGGAATGCCCACGCCCGTGTCCGTGACCGCGAAGCGGATCATGATCCGGTCCTGGGCCGCCCCGGCGAAGTGGTCCGGGTCGATGCGCACGTCCAGGGTGACCTTGCCCTTTTCGGTGTAGCGGAAGGCGTTGAGCAGGATGTTGTTCAGGGCCTGGGAGGTCTCCAGCGGCGCGCCGTACAGGGTATCGGGCAGGTCGCCGTGGGCGACGAATTCGAATTCGACCCCCTTTTTCATGGCATAGGCGTGGAACACGGCCGCCAGCCGGGACAGGACCTTGGGGAAATCGAAGAATTTGCTCTCGATGCTGACCGCGTCGGACTCGAGCATGGTCAGGTCCAGGAGCTGGTCGAACAGCCCGGCCAGCTGGGCGGCCCCGTCGTGCAGCGGGCGGATCAGCTCCAGCCGCTCGGGGTCGGTGTCGATCTCCAGCAGCAGGCTGGACAGCCCCAGGATGTGGTTGAGCGGGGTGCGCAGCTCATGGCTGATGTTGGCCAGGAAAGCCGACTTGGCCCGGCTGGCCTCGTCCGCCTTCTCCTTGCTCGTCTCCAGTTCCAACGTCCGCTGGCGGACCTTTTCCTCGAGCACCCGGTTCTGGTTGTACAGGGCCAGGTGGGTCCTGATGCGGGCCTGGACGATGGCCGGGTTGACCGGCTTGGTGATGTAGTCCACGGCCCCCAGGGCGAGCCCCTTGGCCTCGTCCTCGCTCTGGGACTTGGCGGTGATGAAGATGACCGGCACCGGGCTGGTCCGTTCCTCGCTCTTGAGCCTGCGGCAGACTTCGTAGCCGTCCATCTCGGGCATCATGATGTCCAGGAGGATGATGTCCGGGAGCACATTGCGGACGATGTCCAGGGCCGTGACTCCGTTGAGCGCCACCAGCAGCTTGTAGTCGTCCTTGAGGACATCCACCAGCAGGTCGATGTTCAGTCTGTTGTCGTCGACAACCAGGACGGTGGGACGTTCGTTCATTACCATCAGGGCTCCATGAATTCAGGGACTATAAGGGATTTACCGCATTTCCCGGTACGGAGCAAGAGACTCGGCGAAGTAATCCCGGGGGAGCCGCTGATCAGAGCCCTTTTTTGGGATCGAAGTCCTGGCCCAGGGCGGCGGGCGCCTCGATGGACCAGCCCCTGGACAGGGCCTTGAGGAACGGGTGGCGGCGGACGATGTCCTGGACCCAGCCCACGCGGCCCATGTTCACGGCCAGCAGAGTCAGGATCATCATCGGGAAGGGGGCCACCTGGAAGACCGGGGCCGGGATGGACGGGAAGAGCTCCTGGAGGTAGATGCCCGAGACCTGTAGGGCGGCGAAGAAGAACGCGCCCAGCGCGGTGCGCACCGGGTGCCAGCCGCCGAAGATGACGATGGCCAGGGCGATCCAGCCCGCGCCCTCGCATCCCTGGGGCCTGCCCCAGCCGGGCTTCACGGCCAGGGAGTACGCGCCCCCGGCCAGCCCCACCAGGGCCCCGCCCGCCAGACAGTAGCACAGCCGCACCAACCGCACGCGGATGCCGCGTCCGAACGCCGCGCGCGGGGATTCGCCCACGGCCCGCAGACGCATGCCGCCCTCGGTGCGGTACATCCACCACCAGCTAAAGGCGATGGCCGCCAGGCTCAGGTAGACCACCGGGGACTGGGAACCGAAGATCAGCCCGACGAAGGGAGTCTTGCCGAGGCCCGGGACGGTCCACAGGCCGAGGTCCGGCCCGGGCTGGCGGGAAAAGTTGTGGCCCAGGAAGTAGGCCAGGTCGCGGGACAGCAAGGTCAGGATGAAGCCCACGGCCAGCTGGGACTGGCCGAGAAAGATGCCGATCACGCCGAGCGCGCCCGCGATGGCCGCGCCCACGGCCGCGCCCGCGGCCATGCCGAGCCACGGGGAATCGAAGGTGGCCGAGCAGGCGAAGGCGGCCATGGCCGAGAGCAGGATGGAGCCGTCCAGGGACAGGTTGATGATGCCCGCCTTCTCGGTCAGGGTCTCGCCGAGGGTGGCCAGCACCAGCGGCGCTCCGGCCATCAATATGGCGGCGATGGTCAGGGCGAAGGTGTCCATCAATCCGCCTCCTTGCGTTGCCTGAGCCACAGCCGCAGGCCCTGGACGATGAACAGGGACAGAACCATGACGCCCTGGATCACGCCGGACAGGGAGGAGTCCAGGTTCAGCTGCAGCGGCAGCTGGATGGAGCCCACGTTGAGCACGGCGAAGAACAGGCAGATGAACGGGACCAGGGACAGGCGGAACGAGGCCATCATGCTGACCAGCAGGGCGGTGTAGCCGTAGCCGGACGAGATGTTCGGCAGCAGCCGGTGGTAGACGCTCAGGACCTGGGTGGCCCCGGCCAGCCCGGCCAGGCCGCCGCAGAGCATGAAGGCCTGGAGCAGTCGGCGGCGCGGTCCCAGGGCGAACAGGGTGGCCGCCTTGGGGTTCTCGCCCACGGCGCGCATCTTCAGTCCCCACTTGGTCCGGTGGAGCAGGATGTAGACCAGGACCACGGCCGCGCAGGCCAGGACCAGCCCCACCCAGCTGACGGACAGGTTGCCGAGCCTGGGCAGCCACAGGGAGATGTCCAGCGGCTTGGTCCCGGACATGGAGGCCACGCCGGGCCGCTTCCACGGGCCGAAGATGAGCCACAGGGTCACGCCCAGGGCCACGAAGTTCAGCCCCAGGCCGGAAAAGATTTCGTGCACCCGGCCGAAGACGCGCAGCAGCCCGGCCAGCAGGGCCCAGAACGCGCCGCCCGCCACCGATGCGGCCAGGGCCAGGAGGATCACCCCGGTCCCGCCGCCGTCCTCGAAGGGGCGCAGGGCCGCGGTGCAGAAGATGGCCCCCATGATGACCTGTCCCTCCACGCCGATGTTCCACAGCCGGGCCGTGAACGGGATGAGCAGTCCGGCGGAGCAGAGGGTCAGGGGCACCCAGCCGGCCAGCACTCGGCCGACCTTGGACCAGGAACTGACCCCGCCCTTGAAGAGCACGTAGATGGTCTCAAGCGGCGGTGCCCCGGCGGGCCAGGCCACGATCACGGTCAGGAGCAGGGCCAGGAGCAGGGCCAGGGCGAGCCAGCCTATCTGGGCCAGGAGGGAATCGCGGTTCATGCCGCCGCCTCCTTGAGCTCGTCGTACTTCTTGCCGGCCATGAGCGCGCCGACCACCTCCATGGAGATGTCGTCGCCCTCGACCACGGCGGCCAGGGTCCGGTCATAGAAGACGATGACCCGGTGGCTGTGCTCGAGCACCTCCTCCAGGTCCGGGGAAAAGAATATCAACGTGGCTCCGTCCGCGCAGCGCCGTTTCAGGTGGTTCCAGACCTGCCGGGCCGAGCCCGCGTCCAGGCCGCGCGTGGGGTGCTCCATGAGCAGCAGCTTCGTCTCGTCCGGGATGAGCGAGAGCAGCAGCCGCTGCTGGTTGCCGCCGGACAGTTCCACGGAGCGGGTCTCCGGGTGGGCCTGGAGGTTGAAGCGGTCCACGCACTGGGAACGGTAGAAACCGGCCAGGTCGCCGTCCCGGTCCGGAAAGGCCAGGGTGATGTGCTCCATGAGGTTCAGGTCCGGGAACAGGGCCAGCCCCAGCCGGTCGGCGGGCACGAACTGGACCCCGGCCCGGCGCAGGGCGTTGAAGTCGTTGGTGGCGAAGGGCGCGCCGTCCAGGTCGAACGCGCCGCCGGGCATGCGGTCCAGGCCGCACAGGCCGCGCAGGAACAGTTCCTGGCCCGAGCCGTCGAGCCCGGCCAGACCGATGCATTCGCCGGGCCTGGCCGTGAAATTCAGTCCGCCCATGGAATACTTGGGCCCGGCAAAGAGCACGTCGCGCATGGCCAGCCGGGGCGTACCGCCCTCGGGGGACGGTTCGGGCAGGGGCTCCACCTCGCCGTCGGCCCCCTCGCCGAACATGAGCTGGATCAGTTCGCGCTCGTCGTAGGGCGGGTTCAGGGTGGAGACCAGCCGCCCCTGGCGCATGATGAAGATGGAGTCGGCCATCTCGAAGGCCTCGGACAGCTTGTGGGTGACGAGCACGATGGTGTGCCCTTCCTCGCGGGCCAGCTTCATGAGCAGGTCGAAGAGGTCCTGCTTCTGCTCCGGGGTGATGCCGGTGGTCGGCTCGTCCAGGATCAGGGTGGTGGCCCCCAGGTCGAGCAGGCGCAAAAGTTCCAGGAGCTGGCGTTCGCCCACGGTCAGGCTGGACACGGGCTCGTCGGGCAGGAAGCAGGCGTCCAGTCGGAAGGAGAGTTCGCCGATGACGTCGACCACTTCCTTCTTGCTGCGCTTGGGCGCGCCCAGCTGGAAGTTCTCCCACACGGGCATGGCCGGGAAGTCCAGCGGGTCCTGGTAGAGCATGCCCACGCCCCTTTCCCGGGCCAGGGCAGGGGTCAGGTGGGACAGGGACTCGCCGTTCACGACCAGTTCGCCGGACGTGGGCCGGGTGTGGCCCGCGAGAATGCGCATGAGCGTGGACTTGCCCGCGCCGTTCTCGCCGACCAGGGCATAGATGCGGCCGGGTTCGAGGGTCAGGCTGATGCCGTCGTTGGCCCGAACCCGGCCGTAGTGCTTATGTATGTCGTTGAGAACGATCATCCCTATTCGGGGGAGGACTGTCCTTCCATGCCCTCGAGCAGCTGCTCCATGTACCAGATCCGCTTGTCGGCGGCCTTTTCCCCGGCCTTGAGGAACGGGGTGCCGTCCTGGTAATTGAGCGGGCCGGTGAAGAGGTTCAGCTCGCCGGAGCCGAGCCCGGCGGTGAACCTGGCCAGTTCGGCCTTGGTCTCGGCGGACATGCCCGGGCCGGGCATGAAGCCCACCGGGGACTTGTCGTGGTCGTTGATGTCGGCCCAGTAGGGAGCGTCCCATTCGAAGCCGGGCTTGTAGGAGCCGTCGGCCACGGACTTGGCGAGCTTGAGGAAGCCCGGGCCCCAGTTGAAGTAGGGCACGCCGAGGCAGATGCCGCCCTGGCCCTCGCAGGCCTTTTCATAGTCGTAGGGCAGGGCCCAGACCCGCTTGCCCGCGTCGGCGCGCTGCTTGGCCACGGTCACGACCTCGGGGGTGTCGATGCCGGAGATGAGCACGTCGTAACCGGCGTCATACAGGGAACCGGCCACCTGGGTGGGGTCCGCGGTCACGCCGGGGATGTTGAACCAGAAGCCGATCCACTTGACGTTGAAAGTCAGGTCCTTGATGTCCTTGCCGCGCACCTCGGTCCAGGCGTAGCGCGCGCCCAGGTAGGCGGCGGACATCAGGCGGCGGGTCTCTTCATTGATCAGCGGGCCGACCACGCCGATCTTGCCGGTCTGGGTGGTCATGGCCGCGGTGAAACCGCCCATCATCTTGGCGTAGATCATCTTGCCGAACAGGTTGCCCAGGTTGGCCGGGGCCTTGCCGGACCAGGCGGAGTCGCCGGACACGTGCACGAAGGTCTTGTCCGGGTGCATGGCCGCGGCCTCCAGGATGCCGTCCTTCATGTCGTCGGAACCGGCGATGATCAGGTCCGCGCCCTTTTCGATCAGGTCGTCGGCCACCTGCGGGATGGTCAGGCCGGGGCGGTCGGCCGGGTTGACCTTGTCGAGGTAGATCAGTTTGGCGCCGTCCATGTGGGCCTCGACGTACTTGCCGCCCTCATACTGGGCCTGGCTGTACCCCTTGTCGTTGTAGGGGCCGACCAGGATCAGGCCGATGGTGAAATCCTTGGCGAAGGCCAGCCCGGACATGAGCAAAAAGGCGCTCAGGACCAGGACCGGCAGCATGGTTGTCCGTTTCATCCTCTCCTCCAGATTCGGTGCCCGCCCGTGACGGTGCGCGGCGAATGCTGCGGGCTGTTGTTGTGTGGCGGCCCCGAACGGGGTCGGCAAAAAAGCGGCGGGACCGGTGTAGCCGACACTCCCGCAAAAGTCTATTCTTGGATTAGAAGTCCGGGTCGTGTCAACAGGTTGTTCTTTCGATTAAGGATATGTACGGGCCGACCAAACGCCCCGTGCGCGCGGGCGGGGGGCGGCCACTTGACCATGGCGTTCGGATGTTCTATCTGAACATGCAGTCAGTTGGATTGACGAGCATGCAGCCGCGCGGCTTTTAAGGATCGCCGCGCGGCCTGTATCTTTTTTTTACTCTCCGACTGAGAATACAATTTAGAGAGGTTTTTTGACCATGGATCGCATTCCCATTTCGAAACAGGGATTTGAAAAGATTTCCCAAGAATTGGAAGATCTGAAGGCCCAACGGCCGGCCATCATCCAGGCGATCGCCGAAGCGCGCGCCGAGGGTGATCTCTCCGAGAACGCCGGGTATGACGCCGCCCGCGAGCGCCAGGGCATGCTCGAGGCGCGCATCACCTACATCAATTCGCACATGCCGCTGTTCGATGTGCTCGACCTGGACGCCCTTTCCGGCGAACGGGCCATATTCGGGGCCACCGTGGTGGTCGAGGACATCGACACCGAGGAGCGGCGCACCTTCACCCTGCTCGGCCCGGACGACGCGGACCACAAGAAGGGCTCCATCTCCGTGCTCTCGCCCATGGGCAAGGCCATCCTGGGCAAGGAGGAGGGCGACGAGGTCATCGTGGACGCCCCGCGCGGGCGCATCGAATACGAGATCGTCTCCGTGGAGTTCCGCGGCTCGGCCGGGTTGAAATAGCGCCGGCGCATACCCATGCCATACCCGCCCCGCCGCCCCAGGGCGGCGGGGCGTTTTCAATATGCAGCCAACACCGATCCGTTCCCTCGGGGAGTTCGACCCCGCCATCGCCTGCCGGGGGTGGTGCGTCCGCTGCGGCCGGGAGCACGCCCTGCCCATCGGCCCGGCGCGCGGCCCGGCGCTGGAACTGTTCGACCGCATGGAGGCGGCCGGGCGCATCGACTTCGACTCGCCCGAGCCCGACCCCAGGCTGTCCACCGACTACCTCTTCGGCCGGGCCGGAGGGCAGATGTTCGGCGTGCTTTCGGCCCGCGACCAAAACGGCGCGACCGTGGTTCTCAAGGCCTTCTCGGGTCAGTACAATTCGATCTGGGAACTGGACGGCTGGGTCCCGCCGCTGATCGACACCGCCCGGTTCAGGCGGGACACCTTCGAGGCCGAGCAGCGCATCAAGGTGCTCGGCCGCGAGATCGTGGCCCAGCCCCTGGGCTCGCCCGCCCGCGACCGCCTCATCCACAAGCGCAGGCGGGCGTCCGCGACCCTGATGCAGGAGATCCACGCCATGTACCGGCTGCCCAATTTCCGGGGCCAGGTCGTGCCCCTGCCCCTGGCCGTGCACCCCGAAGGCAACGCGCCCACGGGCACGGGCGACTGCTGCGCGCCCAAGCTGCTCGGCTACGCCGCCGCCAACGGGCTCACTCCCCTCGGGCTGGCCGAGTTCTACTTCGGCCGGACCAACCCCTCGGGTTCCCGGGAGCACGGCCGGTTCTATCCGTCCTGCCTGGACAAGTGCGGCCGCATCCTCGGTTTTATGCTCTGCGGTCTGGAGGGCGCGTGAACATCCCCGAAGGGCTGAACGTGGTCTATGAGGACGACGTCCTTGTGGTCGTGGACAAGCCGTCCGGCCTGCTGTCCGTGCCCGGCAAGGGCGAGGCCAACCAGGACTGCGTGGCCGCCCGGGTCAGGGCCCGCCATCCCGGCTGCATCGACCAACCCTCGGTCCACCGGCTGGACCAGGACACCTCGGGACTGCTCGCCCTGGCCCTGACCGCCGAGGCCCACCGCGACCTGTCCGGCCAGTTCATGGACCGGCTGGTGGGCAAGCGGTACATCGCGCTCATTGACGGCGTGGTCGAGGAAGAGGGCGGGACCATCGAACTGAGGTTCCGCCTGGACCCGGACAACCGTCCGTACCAGGTCTATGACCCGGTGAACGGCAAGCGCGGCGTGACCCGCTGGCGCAGGCTGGCAGTGGAGAACGGCCGCACCCGGGTGGAGTTCATGCCGCACACCGGGCGCACGCACCAGCTCAGATTGCACTCGGCCCACGAGATGGGGCTCGGCTTTCCCATCGTGGGCGACCGCCTCTACGGCACCGGCACAGGACCGGGCCAGCTCAAGCTCCACGCCTCGCTGCTGCGCCTGCGCCATCCCGTGACCCGCGCCCCCCTGGAATTCGTCTCCCCGGCCCCGTTCTGAACCGGCCCGTCCGGTATCGGTTTGAGGTCGCCCGGATACCATTTTTGTGCTTTTTTGCGCGGCCGCTCCGGCGGCCTGTGGGAAGCCCCCGAAGTGCCCGTGGTTGCGGCCTTTTTCCCTTTCCATTTCCGTCAAAGACTTCGGGAATGAAATGACATGGTTGTGAAAAAAAGCGTTTTTTATCACAAAATTGTCATGGCAAAAGGACGGAAAAACGGGGTTAAACTACATTTTCGTAGTAAATATCGGTTTTTTGGGAAACGGCCTCCGCGTATCCGCCTGGATATACGACATTTTCATTGTTTGGCATGTAACTTGGTATAAAGGGCGACTAGACTATAAGGGTCAGGCGCCCTTTGGCCCGGCCGGACGCCGGAAAACCCCATATTTAATTGCCTGGAAGGAGTATTACATGAGCGGATACCAGACTCGTCAGAACGCAATCAATGCGGTGACCAACTATCAACCCAGCACCGAGACCCTGAATTTCGCGGAGACCTCCCCGGCCGAGATCTTCGGCTCCAACGTCTTCAACGAAAAAGTCATGAAGGCCATGCTGCCCAAGGAAGTCTACAAATCCTTGATGAAGACCAAGATGAACGGCGAGAAGCTGGACCCCTCCGTGGCCGGTCCGGTGGCCGCCGCCATGCGCGAATGGGCCATGGCCAAGGGCGCGACGCATTACACCCACGTCTTCTATCCGCTGACCGGCCTGACCGCCGAGAAGCATGACAGCTTCCTGAACCCCGACGGCGCGGGCGGCGCCATCGCCGAATTCGAGGGCAAGCTGCTCATCCAGGGCGAGCCCGACGCCTCCTCCTTCCCGTCCGGCGGCCTGCGCGCCACCTTCGAAGCCCGCGGCTACACCGCCTGGGACATGACCAACCCGGCCTACATCCTCGAGAACCCCAACGGCACCTTCCTGTGCATCCCGACCGCCTTCGTCTCCTGGAAAGGCCACGCCCTGGACAAGAAGACCCCGCTGCTGCGCGCCAACCAGGCCCTGAACAAGGCCGGCCGCCGCTTCCTCAAGCTGTTCGGCGCCGACGACGGCTCCATGGTCGTGTCCAACGCCGGTCCGGAGCAGGAATACTTCCTGGTGGACCGCAACTTCTTCTTCGCCCGCCCCGACCTGATGGTCTGCGGCCGGACCCTGTTCGGCGCCAAGCCCTCCAAGGGCCAGGAGCTGGACGACCACTACTTCGGCGCCATCCCGCGCCGCGTGCTCTCCTTCATGATGGAGGTCGAGCGTGAACTGTACAAGCTGGGCGTGCCGGTCAAGACCCGCCACAACGAAGTGGCCCCCGGCCAGTTCGAGATCGCCCCGGTCTACGAGCAGTCCAACCTGGCCACCGACCACAACCAGATGGTCATGACCACCCTCAAGTCCGTGGCCAAGAAGCACGGCATGGCCTGCCTGCTGCACGAGAAGCCGTTCGCCGGCATCAACGGCTCGGGCAAGCACCTGAACTACTCCATCTCCACCGCCTCCCTGGGCTCCCTGTACTCCCCGGGCGACACCCCGCACAAGAACATGCAGTTCCTGGCGGTCACCGCGGCCACCATCCGCGCCGTGGAAAAATACTCCAAGCTGCTCCGCGCCGTGGTCGCCTCCGCAGGCAACGACCATCGCCTGGGCGCCAACGAGGCCCCGCCGGCCATCATCTCCATCTTCCTGGGTGAGGAGCTGGCCGAGATCTTCAACCAGATCGAACTGGGCGACCTCAAGGGCTGCAAGGCCAAGGGCTGCCTCGAGCTGGGTGTCGACACCCTGCCCCCGCTGCCCATGGATTCCGGCGACCGCAACCGCACCTCCCCGTTCGCCTTCACCGGCAACCGCTTCGAGTTCCGCGCGGTCGGCTCCAACCAGTCCATCGCCGGCGCCCAGGTGGCCCTGAACACCATCCTGGCCGAGTCCCTGGACTACATCACCGACGAGATCACCAAGATCACCGGCGGCAAGAAGTCCGGCCTCAAGGAAGCCTGCCAGAAGGTCCTGCAGGGCATCATGAAGCAGCACGGCCACGTGATCTTCAACGGCGACGGCTACGCCGACGCCTGGCAGAAGGAAGCCGCCAAGCGCGGTCTGCCCAACCTGAAGACCACCCCGGACGCGCTGCCCGCCCTTATCGACAAGGACGTGGTCGCGGTCTTCGAGAAGTACGGCGTCCTGTCCAAGGACGAACTGCACTCCCGCTACGAGATCTACCACGAGCAGTACTGCCAGCACATCGTCACCGAGTCCCTGCTGACCATCAAGGTCGCCAAGACCATCATCCTGCCCTCCGCCATCCGCTACCAGGGCGAACTGGCCCAGGTCGCCGCGTCCATCAAGGCCGCCGGCATCGAGCCCCGCACCATCCTGCTCCAGGAAGTCACCGACAAGCTGCGTGACCTCCAGCAGAACATCGTGGCCCTGGAAAAGATCGTGGCCAAGGAGGACTTCAAGTCCGTCGAGGAAGACGCCAAGTACAAGGTCACCAAGACCCTGCCCGCCATGCTCGCCGTCCGCGAAGTGGCCGACGCCCTCGAAGGCATTGTGGCCGACGACCTCTGGCCCCTGCCCAGCTACCAGGAAATGCTCTTCATCAAGTAAGCGCGCTCCTGCCAAGCGTAAAAACAAGGGCTCCGGCGTTGCCGGGGCCCTTTTTTTACGCTTGTGGAGCGCGCGGGCGCGCGGCTTCCGATAGCGGGCCATCCGCACATTTTTTCCGGGGGCTTCCATCCTCACGTAGACGGCTACGCTGCGGTGAAAGCCCCCGGAAGAAAATGCACGGCTGACCCACTCTCGAAAGCCCTGGTCCGTGCCAGCGCGGGGGAGAGAGCCGCTGTCGGGTGGCGTTGCCACCCGAATCGCTCCAAAGAGGACGCATTGTGCGAGGGGAGGGAGAGGGGAGAGCCGCTGTTTGGGGCTGGCGCCCCAAAGGCGCTCCATGAGGGAGAGCGGGAAAGCGGGGCCTAATAGGGTGGAAGCACCCCGCGAAGCAGCTACAAAAAGTTTGGGAAAAGGAGGGGGGGCCGGGGGAGCGGCGGCTCTTGGCGAGTCTTCAAGCCTTAGAGATGGCGACAGCAGCGATAGGGGACTTCCCCCGGCCGCCGGAGGCGGAACCAAAGCGGGCCCGGCACCACAGTGCCGGGCCCGCTTTGGTTAGCACATGGTGGTGGCTATTCGCCGGAGATTTTGAGGGATTCGGCTTGGGAGCCGTCGTCGAGCCATTCAAGTTCGATCTCGCATTTGGCCTTGTCTTTTTTGCGGGCGAGTTTGAGTTCCACCTGCATGGTGTCGGGCACGCCGAGGACCAGGGAGTCGTTCTCGTTTTCGGCGCGGATGACGCCGGATTCGAGCGAGTCGGCCAGGTCCTTGAGGTAGGCGACGACCTGGGCCGTGTCCATGGTCTGTTCGATCTTGATCTTGCCTTTGCCCATAGTCATCTCCTCGTTGCTCCCGTGGGCCCGGAACAGCGGGGTTCGCGGGGCGGCCGTTTCGGCGGCCTTGGCGGCGCAGGCCGGGGGAGCGGGTTGCGTGGTTTCGTCGGACGGGCGGTTCGCCGTCATCGGGCGGGCCGGGGCCGCGTCCGGGGTGACCCAGTCCAGGGGGTTGGTCCCGAGTCTCTCGTCGCTCATGGGGCACCTCTGCGGAGCAGTTCCAGGGCCAGGTTCCGGTAGTCGGCGGCCCCGTGGCTGCGGGGTTTGTAGGTGAAGATGTCCTTGCCGAAGCTGGGGGCCTCGGCCAGGGAAATGTTGTCGCGGATGGTCGTTTCCAGCAGGGCGTCGCCGAAGTAGTCCTTGATCTTGCGCCGGATTTCCCGGTTGAGCTTGCGGGTGCGCTGGTAGCGGGTCATGAGGATGCCGGACAGGGCCAGGTCCGGGTTCCAGCCCTCGCGGATGGCCTTGACCGTCTCCATGAGCTTGCCCAGGGACTGCAGGGCCAGGAATTCCGGCTGCACCGGGACGAGCAGTTCGCCCGCCGCGACCATGGCGTTCAGGGTGAGCATGCCGAGGTTGGGCGGGCAGTCGATGATGGCGAAGTCGTAGTCCCGGGCCCGGGAGAGTGCGTCGCGCAACCGCGTCTCGCGGTCCGTTGCCGAGGCCAGGTCCACCTCGGTCCCGGCCAGGGCCACGGAGGCGGGGACCACCTTGAGCGGTCCGACCTCCATGGTCACGGCGTCGAGCGGGCATTCGCGCATCAAGGCCGCGCCCATGGTCCGGGGCAGCTCGTGGGCCATGATGCCCAGGGAATAGGTCAGGTGCGCCTGGGGATCGAGGTCCAGCAGCAGCACGCGCCGGTCCTGCCGGGCCAGGGCCCCGCCGAGGTTCACGGCCGTGGACGTCTTGCCCACGCCTCCCTTCTGGTTCAGTACGGCGATGATGCGCATGGGGCTCCGTATCGGTCTAGTGCGTGGTCTGCAGGGTGATCTTCTTGATGACGTATTCCCGCCCGTAGCGGCAGCTCAGGGAGTTGATCCGCTCGAGTATCCGGTCGCGCTCGTCCTCGAGCAGGTCGGGATTCTCCTCCTCGATGCCGAACAGGTCGGCCACCTCGGTCCATTCGAAACTCTGGTCGTGCGTTTCAGTCATTGTCGTTTCTCCACATTGCGCCTGGGCGCCGTGTCTTATTTGTTCCCGGCGGGTTTGGCCGGTGCTTTCTCGGCAGGGGGTTTCCCGGCGGCGGACTTTTTGGCCGCCTTCTTGGCCGCGCTCTTTTTCGGGGTCGACTTTTTGGCCACGGGTTTCCGGGCCGCCGTCTTCGCGGCCGCATCCTTTTGAGGCGCGGCGTCCTTGGTTTCGGGGGTGGCTACGGGCGTCGGGGCGGGCTTGGCGGGCACCTTGGCCGCCTCGGTCTTGGCCGGGGCCATGGCGGGCTTTTGGGCCGCCGGGGGCTTGGCCTCGGGCTGGATTGCGGGCGCACCGCCCTCGGGCTGGACCGCTGGCACGGTCTCGCCGATCTTCAGGTCGGCGGACGCGGCCTCGGTCCAGCTCAGTTCAAAGGAAATCTTCTGCTTGTCTTTCTTGGTCTTGGCCTCCACCTTGATGCCCACCTGGGCCGCAGGCTTCATGACCACGTGTTCCTCGCCGCTCTCCAGCACGATGGTGCCGGACCGGAAGCTCTTGGCCAGGTCCTCGATGTAGGACACGGCGTCCTTGTATTCCAGGACCTTCTTGACGCTGATCTTCTGCTTATCCATGTTCGCAACCTCCTTTGGGTAGGCCGTCAGCACAGCGACAGCAAAAATTCGCTCAACGCTCGCCCGTCGATGTCCGGGGCGCTCTGCTCGGTGACGAGCGGGGCCTCGATCACCGTGAATCCGCGTTCCTCGAGGCGTTTCTTGTCGATTCCGCCCGCGTACCGGCCGTTCTTGGCATCCACCAGGACGTAGCCCAGGACCTCGCCGTTCCCGGCCCCGGCGTCGGCGCGCAGGTGGCGGCAGAGGACCTCGGCCCGGTCGGCCACGGACATGCCCGGGGTCTCGGGGTCCGCGCCCGTGGACGGGACGAAAATCTTGGGGCAGGTGTTGGCGGCCACGGCCCGGCCCACGCCGTCGGCCAGCAGGTTGGCCACCACGCTGGAATAGAAGCTGCCCGGCGGGTAGCAGATCAGGTCCGCCTTGCCGATCCACTCCTTGACCTTGTTGCGGATGGCCGTGCGCACGCGCTCCCCGGAGTCCAGGGAGGACGTCAGCCAGATGTCCTCCACGGCCGCTTTGAGCGGGGCGGATTCCTTGCCGGTGATCAGGTGCTGGCCCACGATGGTCCGGCCGTCGGTCAGGCGTACGGCCAGGTGCAGGTCCTTGTTCACGGTCGGGCGGACCACGCCGCAGACCTGGACCAGCTTGGAGAAGAGATAGACGACCGGGTCGAGCTGGCGGCGGTTGGACAGATACCCGGCGGTCAGGACCAGGTTGCCGATGGATGCCCCCCCGAGGTCGAAGTCGGCGGGCATGCGCTCCAGGAACTCGTAGAAATGGTTGCGGATGATCTTGCGCATGGGGTCCGGGATGCGCCGGACCAGGGGGTGCACCCCGGCGGCCATGGCGTCCAGCTCCCCGCGCAGGGCGTCGGGCTCGCCGTCCTTGGGCAGCCGGTGGGTGAACAGGGCGTATATCTCGGGGTTGCCCTTGACCGACTGGTCGGCCAGGGCCATGAGCCGGTTGCGGATGTCGCCCACGGCGGGCATGGCGAAGGCCTTGCGGATGACCGCCGAACTGCCGCCCGAGTCGAACGGGGTGATCAGGTGGATGGAGTTGTGGGTGTAGCGGATGAGCTCCCGGGAGGTGTCCCGCAATGCCGTGCCGCCGCTGAAGAAGAGCACGGACGGCCCGAGTTCGGGGGCCCGCCTGAACTGCTCAAGCTTGCGGGGGTCCGGGATGGTGACGTCCCTGGTGACTCGAATGCGCACTGTCCGCTCCGTCAGTCGGTCGGCAGAAGGCCGGTTTCCATGAAATGCAAGCATACATCGGAAGCGCGGTCGAAGTCCACGCCCCCGTCGATCTCGATGACCTTGCCCCGGGCCAGCAGTTCGGCGTAGGCCCCGGCGTCCGGATCGTCCCGGCGGGCCGGGTCGTCGGGCAGGTAGAACAGCCCCGTGGGCTTCATGAACGCGGGCAAGAGGTCGGTGCGCTCCCTGGGGTCCACCAGGCGCGCGCGCAGGGGCGAGTCGTCCCGCTGCCAGTTGAGGATGACCAGCGCGTCCATGGGGCAGCGCAGCTCGAACCGGCCAGGGCCGTAGCACTCGTCGATGAGCGCGTCGTACTTGTGCTCCAGTTGCCAGAGCTCGTCCTGGGGCATGGACAGGAATTTCTCGCGCAGGCCCGGCTCCACGATGCCGCGCAGGTCCGGGTTGTTCAGGGCCGTGCCCGGATTGATGCGCGGCTGTTTGGCCACCCCGTACATGACCAGCCCCTTGCCGTCCGCTTCGACCATGACCCGGTCGTTGGAGATGAAGGTGGTCCCCTTGCTCATCAGGTGCAGGGCCAGGGTGGACTTGCCCGCGCCCGAGAACCCGGCCAGCGAGATACCGCGTTCTCCCCAACGCACCCCGGCCGCGTGGCCCAGGAAACCGCCCCGGTTGAGCTTCCACTCGATGAACCGGTTGTTTACGAAATTGATGACCTGGTTGGCATTCTCCAGGCACGGCCCCACCGCCACGTTTTCGCCCTGGCCGAAGAGGAAGTGCATGCCGGTCAACCGCTTGCGGACCACGCGCCCGTCCGGCAGGTCGACCCACTCCTCCTTGATCTTGGTCTTGCCCGGATCGGGCCGCTTGACGTTGAAGGCGAGATCGCTCTCCACATTCGGGCATTCGTGGGCCGAAATGACGATCCGGGCCTCGCCCGGTTCGGCCAGGAACTCCTTGAAATAGTCGGTCAGGGCGTCGTGTAGTCCGTCCGTGGAGCAGGCCACCCTGATGCGGCAGCCGCCCAAATCGAGGTGGAGTTCACGGATGGCCGGGCAGGCCGTTTTCACGGCCTCGGCCAGTTGCCCGCGGGTCGTGCCGGTCAGCTTCATTTGAGTCTCTCCATGACGTAGTCCACGTAGCGCGCGGCCGCGTCGATGCCGCTGGTCTCCTGGATGCCCCGGAAGCCCCCGAACACCGAGACCTCGAAGACGTAGGGGCCGTTGTCGGTGATGGCCACGTCCACGCAGGTGAAGTCGAGATTGAAGTCGGCCTGGGCCCTGCGGGCCAGTTCGATGATCTCGGGCGCGGGCTCGTAGGGCCGGTACTTGCCGCCCGAGGCCGTGGTCGTGTTCCACGCCCCGTTGGTCTTGCACCGGGCATAGGTGGTCAGGTACTCGCCGCCCAGGAAGGCGATGCCCAGGTCCAGGTCGCCCAGGTCGATGGTCTTCTGGATGTACATGATCGGGTTTTCCGCCCGGTATTCCTCGATGGCCGCCCGGGCGTCCGGGCCGTTTCGCAGCACGGACATGCCCCGCGCCTTGGAGGTGTACAGCGGCTTGAACACGGCCTCGCCGTAGTTCTTAAGCGCCACCAGGGCCTGGTCCACGGATTCGGTGATGGTCGTGGGCGGCATGGGGATGTCCTTGAGCTGGAGCGAGACGGTGCAGGACAGCCGGTCCAGGGCGCGCAGGATGGAGTAGGGCGAGCTGAAAATCCTGAGCCCCTTCTCGTGCAGGTAGCGCAGGACCTCGAGGCGGTCCAGCAGGTCCGGGGAGTAGCGCGCGCCGATCTTCTTGATGATCAGCGCATCGAAATCCGTCAGGTTGTGCCCGTTGTAGAAGGCGTCGCCCGAAGGCAGGTCCAGGCGCACGTCCTCCATGTTGATGAGCACGCGCTCGCCGCCGGTCTTCTCGGCCACGGTGTCCGCCAGTTTTTCCGAGGACCAGCCGCCCTCGATGCCAATGACTCCTATCTTCACGAAACGGCTCCTTGATTGCCTAGTAGTAGAGGACGTCCTCGGGCAGGGAGAACTGTTCCCAGGCCCCGCCCCGGTATTGCTCGATCTTTTCCAGCAGGAACATGGACCGGTTGTACATCTCCTTGGCGAACTTGTAGTTCAGCTCGAACCGGGTGGAGGTGTAGAAGCTGCGCGCCAGGGCGAAGGCCAGCCGGGCCTGGACCGTGGCGTCACGGTGGCGCTGGGCGAATTCCCGGATGAACCCGTAGAACTGCTTGATGACCGCGTTGATGCGATCGCGGTGGTCGCGGTCGAACAGGGGCACGCGGAAGTTGGAGATCAGGAAGACCGAGGCGTCCTGGATGTAGTCGAAGTCCCGCGAACGGTACAGGTCGATGTAGTGTATCTGCTGGGCCTCGTGGTTGTAGACCACGTTGTTGATGTTGAAATCCCCGTGGATGAAGACCGAGAAGGGCGCTTCCAGCTCGTCCTCGGCATTGGCGCAGGCCGACAGCAGTGCCTCGGTGGAACGGACCTCGGACCCGCCCAGGGACTTGGGAGAGCGCCAGAACTCGGGGTGGGTCTGGAGCACGCCCTCCAGCCGGGACTGTATCTGCCACATGTAATTGGTCTTGATGGGCAGGTCGACCATGGTTTTCGTCCACGTCTCGAGCACGGTGTTTTCCAGGATGAACAGGGCGTTGCGGACCAGTTCGTCGTCGCCGGACAGGATCACTTCGTCCAGGGTGCAGCCGTTGAGGAACTCCACCAGCATGGAGCCCTTGTCCGCGTCCTCGTGGAAGCCGTAGATGTCGGCCACCAGGTCCGGGAAGAGCTGCTTCCAGCGCTGGATGGACTCCCGCTCCTTGCGGATCTTCTCCAGGTTGCCCTCCTTGTAGATGGACCCCTGCTTCTTCTCCTCGGAGGTCAGCTCGGCCTCGCGCTGCTCCACCTTGCCGATGCGGCAGCCCGAGCGCGTGCCCCAGATGGCGCTGAAGTCGATGTCGGAAAAGGAGTCGCTGAACCCGGACTTGGTCAGGGTCTGCTGCAGAGCCTCGAACTGCTCGATCTTGATGCGCTCGCCGAGCAGGGAGAAGATGACCGCCTCGCCGATGTTCAGCAGGGCGTCGCCCACCCGCTCGAAATAGCGGAAGATGAACAGCACCGTGACCAGGGATTGCGCGTCGCGGCCCATGCCCATTTCGTTCATGACCCGGTCGAAGCGGACCTTGTACACGTCGTCGAGCATGGGCTCGGCCTTGCAGATGTACAGGGCCTTGGACATGTCCTCCTCGTGGAAGGCGTCCAGGATGGCCCCCAGCCGGGAGAGCATGATCTCGAAGACCTCGGTGTAGTCGTAGCGCTGCACGAAGGACTGGTCGTCGAGATATTGCATCTGCTTGACGATGTTGACGAAATAGTCGGCGATCTTCTCCAGGTTCACGCAGATGACCTGGATGGCCCGGATCTTGTTCAGCTGGCGCTTGTCCAGGGAATGGTCCAGGTGGATGCGCGAGTAGCACTTGTTCTCGATGATCGTCTTGAGGTTGTCGATGTAGTCGTCGCGAGAGGTGATCTTGGCGTACCGTTTGCGCGACGGGGCATCCATGAACTTCTGCGTGGAGCGGGCCTGGTTCTCCACCTCGAAGACGATGAACTTGAAGTTCTCGTCCAGTCCTTCGAATGTCATCATGGGCTCAGCGGACCTTGAGGAAGGCGTCTTCGGCCGGTTGGATGGAGGGGGCGTCCTTCCAGGACACCTTGATGGACAGCTTGTTCTCCGCCCCCTTCTTCTTGGCCTTGACCGTGAAGTTGAGCAGTCCCTGGGGCGCGAGATGGATCTCGTCGCCGTTGGTGGACAGGTCGATGGAGTGCTTTTCGAATCCCTCGATCAGGGATTCGAGGAATTCCTTGATGGACTCACAGTCCTGCAGCGAATCGAATACGAACTTTTCTTCTGCCATGGGGATGTCCTTGCCTGCCTATCCCGCCAGGCGGGCTTTGTACTCCTTGATCACAGAGCGTCTGGAGATGTTGTTGACGATGAGCTTCTTGCGGATGCGCAGGTCCTCCCAGGCCGGTTGGTAGCC
This sequence comes from Pseudodesulfovibrio hydrargyri, assembly GCF_001874525.1. Taxonomy (NCBI): domain Bacteria; kingdom Pseudomonadati; phylum Thermodesulfobacteriota; class Desulfovibrionia; order Desulfovibrionales; family Desulfovibrionaceae; genus Pseudodesulfovibrio; species Pseudodesulfovibrio hydrargyri. The sequence goes on from NZ_LKAQ01000004.1 coordinate 1,838,725, forward strand.
GATCTCGCGGCCCGCCTTTTCCGGGTCCTGCTGGTCCTCGGGCTTGGTCTTCTCGCCCATGTGGCAGTCGTCGCCCATGAAGATGAGCTTGTCCCTGCCGGACGCGCGCCGCCCGTTCTGTTCGTTGACCACGGAGATCAGAAACTCCGTGTATTCCTGTGACTGGGGGTTCCAGACCTCGATGCCGTCCACGTCGTAGTCGCGCAGCAGAATGGGCCAGAACTGTTCCGGGTGGGGGATGACGATGCAGCCGCCAAGCCCCCGGACCTCTTCGATGACCTCGCTGGCCCGGTAGAAGAAGGACAGGTCGAACCCCTCCTTGACCAGCTGCTTGACCGCCTTGAGATAGGCCTGGACGCGATCGGTCGCGGTATCGCCGAGCTCCTTGCGCATGGCGTCGAACCAGTTGCGCAAGAGCTTGTTCTTGACCGACTGGCGCGGCACGTCGGTCCAGTGTTTGTCCAGCAATCGCTCCACCTTGGAGACGTTGATGCGGACGAAATCGATAAGTTCCCGGTCGGCGCCCGTGGACTTGGCCGCGCGTTCGATGCGCGCCCCGTCCGGCCGGGTGATGGTGTGCATGAATTCGAACAGCTGGCCCGAGCGGTACTTGAAGGTGTGGGCCAGCATGGACTTGAGTACGCCCGCGTCCTCGACCCGCTCGTTGGCGAAGTGCAGCAGCAGCTGGACCTTGCGGTTGAAGCCGGACGAAAAGCAGTCCACCTCCACCCCGGTGTAGCCGTCCCAGCTCATGAGCTGGTTGTGCTGGGTGGGGATGAGCAGCTCGTCCGTGCGGTTGGGGAACATGGCGTCCACCCGGGCGCGGATGTGCTCCATGGGCACGAACTCCGGGTGCCAGTGCGTGGCCAGCAGGCTCTCCTGGCGCACGTGGACGTTCTTCGGCGAGACCACCTGCTCCACCTGCCAGGGTTCGAGGTCGGTGGAGACCACGGCGAAGAACCGCTTTTCGTCGGCCTCGGTGATCTCCTCGTCGGCCTCTACCGGGATGGTCCGGCAGTCGCACGCCTTGGGGTCGGTCTTGATCAGTTTCATGGGCATGATCCGGGGTCGGGTGTTTCAGTCGTACTTGGCGTGGCAGCGGCTCTTTTCATGGACCAGGGCGTCCACGGCCGCGTGCATCCGCTCCAGTTCGCCGGATTCGAAGGCCGCTTTCAGCTCCGCGCACGCCTTGCCGTAGCTCTCGTAATACTCGTCCCCGTATCCGGGGTAGGTGACCATCAGGGCCGAGTCGGCCAGGAAGGCGTCCACCGCCTCCTTGGGCGGCATGGTCCCTTCGTGGGCCATCTTGACCAGCATCTTGAAGCTGCCGCGCATGCGCTTCTTGAGGTCCTTGTACTTGGGCTTGACGATCTCGCCGTCCTCGCCCACGACATCGGGCGCGCACGGCTTGGCCGCCTTGAACTTGGCCTTGAGGCTGATCTGCCCGTATTCGCTCTTCACGCCGATCTTGATCTTGCGGAAGTCGTCCACGCAGGCGAATTCGTCGTGGCCGCCGTTCTCCACGGCGTCGGCCAGCTCGCGGAAGAAGGCGGCCAGCTCCTTGGGCTCGAGGTATTTGCTGATGGTCATGTCGTTGCTCATGAAGAATCTCCCTTGAGTATGAGTGTTTCGACCATACCGGGAAAACGCGTTGCAATACAATGCGCGTTGCGGAATTGTCACAATTGTTCACACAGCGGTCCGCGCCCTTGGGGACGGCCGTTCCCCGCACGCAGACATTCCATTTTGAAGGAAATGCTGGTACCCAGCCCGTAATAGCCGGAGGTTCCCATGATACGCCTTGCTGCCCGACTTGTCCTGGCCGTCCTCATCCTTTCCTGGCCGGTCACGGCCCGCGCCTTTGACGTCACCCTGCTGCACGTCAACGACTCCCATTCCTACCTGGATCCCACCGCCGAAACGCTCGCCCTGCAGGGCAAGCCCGTCTACGCCCGCCTGGGCGGCTGGGCGCGCCTCAAGAGCGCGGTGGACGCGGTCCGCGCCGGGAGGGGAGACGTGGTCCTGCTTCACGCGGGCGACGCGGTGCAGGGCGGCCTCTACTACATGAAGTACGGGGGCAAACCCGAGATGGAGTTCCTGGACAGGCTCGGCTTCGACGCCTTTGTCCCGGGCAACCACGAGTTCGACCGGGGGGCGCCGTACCTGGCCCGGGTCCTCGGCTATACCAAGGTCCCGGTGGTCTGCGCCAACCTGGACGGATCGGCGGTCCCGGCCCTGGCCGCGCGGGTCCGGCCCTACGTCATCGCCGAGCGAAGTGGCGAGCGGATCGGGATCGTCGGCCTGATCACCCCGGAGACCGAATCCATCTCCAGTCCCGGCGAGGTGCGATTCACCGACACGGTCCACACGGCCACCCTCATCGTGCGCGAGCTTCAGGCGCGCGGCGTGAACAAGATCGTGCTCCTGACACACCAGGGGTTCGAGGCGGACAAGCGGCTGGCCGCCGAGGTCCCGGGCGTGGACGTCATCGTGGGCGGCCACTCCCACACCCTGCTCGGCAACTCCGGCATCGAGGCCATGGGCCTGCGCCCGGCCGCCGCCTACCCGACCGTGGTTAAGGGCGCGGACGGCGACGACGTGTACGTGGTCACGGCCTGGAAATGGGGCCGCGTGCTCGGCCGCCTGGACCTGACCTTCGACGACGAGGGCCATGTCACCAGGGCCGAGGGCAAGCCCCTCCTGATCCTGGCCGACGGCTTCAAGCGCAAGAACGACGCCGGGCAGAAAGTCGCGCTCCAGGGCGCGGAGCGCGACGAACTGCTGGCCTTCATCCAGGCCGATCCCGAGGCCGCCGTGGTGCCCGCCGACCCGGTCGCGCGCAAGTTTCTCGGCCCGTTCAGCGAAGGCGTGGAGGCCATGCGCACCGAGGTCATCGGCGAGGCCGTCCTGCCCCTGCCGCACATCCGCGTGCCCGGCACGACCGACTCCGGCGAATCCCTGCCGCGCGGCAGCCTCATCGCGCCCCTGGTCTGCCGGTCCATGCTCGCCCGGCTCGAGGGTACCGGCGAGCCCGCAGACATCGCCCTGCAGAACGCGGGCGGCGTGCGCGAATCCGTGGACCAGGGCGACATCACCATGGGCACCGCCTACACCCTGCTGCCGTTCAACAACACCCTGGTGCTGCTCGAACTGACCGGCGAACAGGTCCGCCAGACGCTCGAAACCGGCGTGGACCGGGGCGGCGGAGCGTTCCTCTACGCCGGCGGGTTGCGCTACACCGCCGACATGCGCCGCCCCGAAGGCGAACGCGTGCTCTGCATCGATACCCTCGACAACGCGGGCAACTGGACACCGCTCGACCCGGCCCGGGCCTACCGCGTGGTCACCAATTCCTACCTCGCCTCGGGCGGCGACGGCTTCGATATCCTCAAATCCGCGGCGTCCAGCTACGACACCGGCTTCGTCGACGCCCAGGCGTTCATCGACTACGTCCGGCAACAACGCATGCTCAAGCCGCTGCCTACCACGGGCGTGACGTACATCCCCGCCAAATAGACGGATGATGTCTCCGGCGGGCCCTCGCCGGGCGGGCGTCTCCGACGGCCAGGGAACCCTTTGGGAAAAGGGTTCCCTGGACCCTCCCAAACCTTTTGTGTCGCCTTTGGCGAAGGGGCGTGAGTGGAAAGGCGGCTCTTTTCGCGCGGGTGTTGGATGGGCCCGGCTCGGCGGTGTCCCGAAGGGTTCGCGCCGGGCGTCCATGGGCCTCGGAGGGCCGTTCGGCGCGAACCCTTCGGGACGGTTGCCGACGCCGCCAGGCAGGACGCGGGTCAAGAATTTATGAGAAGGCGGCGTTTTTAGCCGAGGCGGGAGAAGGCAGCTTTATCGTTCTGTTGCCGTCCGCGAAGCGGCAACAAAAAGTTTAGGAGGGAAGAGGGGATGGGGGTCCGGGGAAAGGGGAGAAGGGAACCCCTTTTCAAAGGGTTCCCTTCTCCCCTTTCCCCGGCCGCCGGAGGCTCCAACCGCCGGTCAGCAGTTTTGCCAGGTACCGGTTTCGGCGCTTTGGAACAGGGCGTCCACGGTGTGTTGGTTGGCGAAGGAGTCCATGATGGAGATGGGCGCGGGGGTGTCTTCGAGTATGGATTGGGCGAAGGTGTCGGCCTGGAGGGTGTACTGGTCGCAGGGGTCGAAGGTGATGGCTTTGGTCTCGTCGCCTTGCTGGAGCAGGATTTCCGTGGGGGCGTCCGGCGGGGCGTTGAACGGGATGATGATTTCGATGCGGCCTTGTTCGCCCAGGAGGTTGACCCGCTGGTAGGGGGCCAGCTGGGTGGAGCAGGTGAAGGTGGACAGCCTGCCGCCGAAGTCCAGCATGCCCGAGAAGGTCCGGTCCGTGCAGAAGCAGGGATCCTTGTCCATCCAGCCGAAGGCGCGCCGGGGTTGGGCGTTGAACAGCAGGCGCGACAGGGAGACCTGGTAGCAGCCGATGTCCATGAGTCCGCCACCGCCCATGTCGGCCTTGTTGCGGATGTTGCCGGGGTCGTTGTTGAAATAGGAGAAGAAGGACTGGATCGCGGTCGGCGCGCCGATGGCGCCCTGGTCCACGAGCCGCTTGGTCTCCACCCATTGCGGGTGGAAGCGGTACATGAACGCCTCCATGACCTTGATGTCGGGATGCGCGGCCAGGGCGTTGATCAGCCGGTTGACCTCGCCGTCGTTCAACCCCATGGGCTTCTCGCAGAGCACGTGCTTGTTCCGGGCCATGGCCTTGAGGGTCCATTCCACGTGCAGGTGGTTGGGCAGGGGGATGTAGACCGCGTCGATGTCCCGGTCGGCCAACAGGTCCTCGTAGGAGCCGTAGGCCTTGGGAATGCCCAGCTCCTCGGCGGCCCGGCTTGCGGCCTGGGCGTCGCGGGAGCAGATGGCCGCGACCTCGCAGTTGTTGGCCCGCTGCATGCCGGGTATGACCTTGGTGCGGCCGATCTTGGCGGTGGACAGTACGCCGATGCGGATTTTCTTCATGGGCTCTCCCAGGGTTGACGGTGATTGCCGCCACCCAGTATAACCGGAATTCGTTACCACGCAAGCGCGGATATCCCCGCGACCCAGCCACCAACAACCGGAGAGAGCATGACCGCATTCGCCAACGTCACCGTTAACAAAAAAGCCAACATCTATTTCGACGGCAAAGTCACCAGCCGGGTCATCACCTTGAATGACGGCAGCGTGAAGACGCTCGGCATCATGCTGCCCGGCGAATACGAGTTCAGCACCGACAAGCCGGAATTCATGGAGATCACCGCAGGCGAACTGTGCGTGCAGCTGCCCGGCTTCGACGAATGGGTGGCCGTGACCGCCGGGCAGAGCTTCAATGTCCCGGGTGAGGCCAAGTTCCGTCTCAAGGTCAGCACCGTGACCGACTACTGTTGTTCCTACCTGGACTAGGAGGGGCCGTGTCCGATCAAGGCCAGAGAATCGAGTTTGAAGGCAAGGGCCCCTATCTGTTTCAGTTGTTGGCCGATCCGCCCGAAGCCACGCTGCTGGAGGACCACGAGGTCTGCCTGTTCCAGTTCGGCCAGCTGTACCTGCCCGTGGCCCTGTCCGCCTGCGGCCCCATGGCCGAGGCTCTGACCGAGATGTCGCAGGCCGCCTCGGGCCCGGAGCGCGAGGGTATGATTCCCCTGCAGTTCGACCTCTCCGAGACCCTGGAACTGCCCCCCCTGACCGGCGTGGCCGGGACGAGCTTCCAGCATGACGACGTCATCTATCTCGACGTGTTCTTCGGCCAGGCCGAGGCGCGGTTGTGCTTCTCCATCCTGGCAGCCGCGGTCATAGGCCAGGTCCTGTCCCAGGTGGCCGGGTAGCGGGGCCGGTCTTGGCCCCGGCACGGCGTCTCCGGGACAACCGGTTGCGGCCGCGCCTCATGGCGCGGCCGCTGCGCCTGCTTCTGCCGTGCCTGCTCCTGCTGACCGTTCCCTGCCTGGCCGACGGCCTGTCGGATTCCGTCCTCCTGACCAGCGGAGAGTGGCCCCCGTTCTATTCCGCCTCCCTGCCCGGCGGCGGATTCGCCAACCGCGTCATCCGGGAGAGCTTCGCCCTGGAGGGGATCGCGGCCGATTTCACCTTTCTCCCCTGGCGGCGCGCCCTGGAGACGGCCGATCACGGGCCCGCCGCGGGGTCCGCCGGGTGGATGCCCATGGCGGTGCGGGAAAAGCGGTTCCTGTTCAGCGACCCGGTCTTCTCCTCGACCAGGGTCTTTTTCCACCTCCGGGACGTCCCTTTTGACTGGCGCAGGCTCGAAGACGTGCGGGACCTGCGGGTGGGCATCACCCTGGGCAGCGCCGAGGAGTTCCCGTTTAAGGATGCCATGGCCGGCGGTCGGGGCAAGCTGGACGTGGCCTCGAGCTATGAGGCGGGCATGAAGATGCTCATCGCCGGGCGGGTGGACGTCTACGCCTGCAACAAGGCCGTGGGCCTCTTCATCCTGGTCAACCGGATCGGCGCGGGCGCGGACCGGGTCGTCTACAACCCCAGGCCGATCTTCACCGAGACCAACCACCTCATCCTCAGCCGACGCCTGCCCGATGCCGAGGCCCTTATGGCCCGCTTCAACAAGGGGTTGCGCAGGCTGCGCGGAAGCGGCCGCTACGACCGGATCAGGCTGGATTATCCCGGCCTGGACTGACCTTTCCCCATCCCCTTGACGGGGATCGTTTTTCCCTTCCCCCGGTTGACAAAGTGTCGTTTCTGTGATCTTTTTTCAGACGCACCGCAAACGTTTGCGGCAACGTTTGCGGTGCCGATCGCACCGGATCCGGAGGGGCCGGGAGCCTTGGGAAAGGCTTTCCCTCCGGGGCGACCATCTAGGGCTGAGGGGAAGGCATGTTTTTCGAGGACCATCCGCACAGGCGGCTGAACCAGCTCACCGGCGAGTGGGTCCTGGTTTCTCCGCACCGCACCAAACGGCCCTGGCAGGGCCAGCAGGAAGCGCCCGACCGGGCGGCCCTGCCTGCCTATGACGAGCACTGCTACCTCTGCCCCGGCAACGGCCGGGCGGGCGGAGCGGTCAACCCCCTGTACGACGATACCTTTGTCTTCACCAACGATTTCGCTGCGCTGCTGCCCGAGCCGCCCGAGGCCGGACTGGCTCCCCAGAGCGACGGCCTGCTGGTGGCCGAGGCCGAGACCGGCACCTGCCGGGTCATCTGCTATTCCCCGCGCCACGACCTGACCATGGCCAGGTTGGGCAGGGACCGGGCCGCGCGGGTGGTGGACGTGTGGTGCGACGAGTTCGCCCACCTGGGCTGGCGCGAGGACATCGGCTACGTCCAGATATTCGAAAACCGGGGCGCGGCCATGGGCTGCTCCAACCCGCACCCGCACGGCCAGATATGGGCCACCCGGGGGGTGCCCATGTACCCGGCCGTCGAGGACCGCCGCCAGGCCGGGCACCTGCGGGACAAGGGCAAGTGCCTGCTGTGCGCCTACCTGGAGACCGAGCTGGCGCGGGGCGAGCGGATCGTCTTCGAGAACGACTCGTTCGCGGTCCTGGTGCCGTTCTGGGCCCTGTGGCCCTTCGAGACCATGATCCTGCCCAAGGGGCACCTGGCCAACATCCTGGAGATGAGCCCGGACCAGCGCAGGGACCTGGCCGACGCCATGGTCCGGCTGAACGTGCGCTACGACAATCTTTTCCAGACCTCGTTCCCCTATTCCATGGGCATCCACCAGGCCCCGACCGATGGCGGCGGGTATCCGCACTGGCATTTTCACCTGCACTACTACCCGCCGCTGCTGCGTTCCAGGTCGGTCAGGAAGTTCATGGTCGGCTACGAGATGATGGCCATGCCCCAGCGCGACCTGACCGCCGAGTCGGCGGCCGCCCGGCTGCGCGAGCTGTCCGAGGTCCACTACATGGACGCTCCGGGCACCGGAGAGGGCGCGTAATGGCCACCGCGGCCGCCTACGCCGAGGCCCTGCGCCGGGGAGCACTGGACCCGGTCCTGGCCGAGCTGTACCGGCCCGGGGACGTGGCGGCCCAGCGCGCCCGCTATCTCGACCTTCTGGACTGTTTCGAGTCCCGTGTCGGGCCCGGCCCGGCGGTCCTGGTCCTGGCTCCCGGTCGGACCGAGCTGGGCGGCAACCACACCGACCACAACCTGGGCGTGGTCCTGGCCGCCGCCGTGCACTTCGACTGCCTGGCCGTGGCCCGAGGCAACGACGACGGGGTGGTGCGCATCCGGTCCAAAGGGTTCGAAGGCGAAATTGTTGTGGATCTGGGCAACCTGAGCCCGAGGGCCGGTGAGGCGGATACCTCCATGGCCCTGGTGCGCGGAGTGGCCGCCGGGCTGGCCGAAAGCGGCCGCAAGGTGGCCGGGTTCGACGCCTGCGTGGACGGCGAGGTGCCCATGGGCGCGGGGCTGAGCTCCTCGGCGGCCTTCGAGATACTGGTCGGGCGGATTTTCAGCGAGCTTTTCAACGGGGGGGAGTGCACGCCCCTGGAACTGGCCGTGGCCGGCCGCGCGGCGGAGAATACCTATTTCGGCAAGCCGTGCGGACTGATGGACCAGATCTCCTGCGCGGCCCAGGGCATCCTGTCCATCGACTTCGCGGACCCGGCCCTGCCCGTGGTGCGGGAGGTGGACTTCGACTTCGAGCGCACCGGATACCGGCTGGCCGTGGTCGACACCGGCGGCAGCCACGCGGACCTGACCCCGGACTACGCGGCCATCCCGGACGAGATGGGCCGGGCCGCCCGCGCCCTGGGCCAGGCCCACGCGCGCGGGCTGACCGTGGACGCGGTCCTGGCCCATGCCGGGCGCATCCGCGAGGCCGCCGGGGACCGGGGCGTGCTCCGGCTCATCCATTTCATCGAGGAGACCGACCGCGCCGCCGAACAGGCCGAGGTCCTGGCCGCAGGGCGCATGGACGACTTTCTCCGGCTGGTCCGCAGGGCGGGTGATTCCTCCTGGCGGCTGCTGCAGAACTGCATCTCGGCCACCGATCCGCTCGACCAGCCCATCCCCCTGGCCCTGACCCTGACCGAACGGTTCCTGCGCGGCCGGGGCGCGTGCCGCATCCAGGGCGGCGGGTTCGCCGGGACCATCCAGGCCTATGTGCCCGATGCGTGCTTTGCGGCCTACGCGCAGTATATGGAGGAGATATTCGGGCAGGGCGCGGTCATGCCGCTCAAGGTCCGCAGGCCCGGCTTCGAGCGTATCTCACTCGACATGATCGACGGGGAGGGGCGGGCATGAGCCAGTTCACCATCAAGGACCTGGCCCGGACGCTGGGCGTGTCGCCGTCCACGGTATCCCGCGCCCTGCGCGGTCACCCGGACATCAGCCCGGCCACCAAGCAACGCGTGGCCGAGGCGGCCGAGAAGTATCACTACCACCCCAACCAGCTCGCCCAGTCCCTGCAGAAAAAACGCAGCAACGTCATCGGGGTCATCGTACCCGCCATTCGGCATCAATTTTTCTCCAGCGTCATAAGTGGGATAGAAGAACTCGCCTACGACAACGGCTATACCATCATGGTCTGCCAGTCCAACGAGACCCTGGCCCGCGAGATCCTCAACGTCCAGGCGCTGGTGGCCAACCGCGTGGCCGGGCTGCTCATCGCCATCTCGTCCGAGACCACCTCCCACGAGCACCTCTCGCGGGCCATGCGCCAGCACGTGCCCCTGGTCCAGTTCGACCGGGTGGTGGAGGGACTGGACACCGGCAAGGTGGTGGTGGACGACTACGCGGCCTCCTACGGCGCGGTGGAGCATCTCATCCGGTCCGGCTACCGGCGCATCGGCCACATGGCCGGGCAGGACGGCATCGCCCTGAACCGCAAGCGGTTCGAGGGGTACCGCGACGCGCTTGCGGCCCACGGCCTGCCGCTGGAGGAGAAGTTCCATCTGCACGGCGGGTATCGCGAGGAGGATGGGCGGGCCGGGGCCGAGCGCTATCTGGCCATGGACGAGCTGCCCGAGGCCATCCTGGCCATCAACGACCCGGTGGCCGTGGGCCTGTTCACCCGGTTCAAGGAGGCCGGCGTGCGCATCCCGGCGGACGTGGCCCTGGTGGGCTTTTCCGACACCCCGGTGGCGGCGCTCATCGACCCGCCCCTGACAACGGTGCACCAGCCCGCCTTTGAAATGGGCCGGACCGCCGTGTCCCTGCTGCTGCGCCAGTTTGACGAGGGCGCGGACTTCGTGCCCGGGACCGTGGTGCTCAAGACCGAATTGCGCGTGCGGGGCAGCTCCGCCCCAAGGGGGGGATTATGCAACTGAGTTCGCGTCCCTTCGGCACAACCCGGGACGGCGTTCCGGTGGAACTGTACACCCTGTCCAACGCGGCGGGCATGGAAGCGGACATCGCCACTTTCGGCGGCGCGCTGGTCCGGCTGACCGCGCCCGACCGGGACGGGAACCTGGCCGACGTGGTCCTGGGCTACGACGATCTGGACGGCTACCTGGACGACCAATGCTATTTCGGCAGGCTGGTGGGCCGCGTGGCCAACCGCATCGGCGGGGCGCGCCTGGTCCTGGACGGGCGGGAGTACGCGCTGGACCGCAACAACGGCCGCCACCACCTGCACGGCGGGGCGGGCGGGTTCCACAGCCGGGTCTGGAAGGCGGAGCCCATCGAGACCCGGGTCGGGCCCGCGCTGGTCCTGCGCCACGAGAGCCCGGACGGGGACCAGGGCTATCCCGGCAACCTCGCGGTCTCGGCCATCTACACCCTGACAGGCGACGGTCTGCGCCTGGATTTTTCGGCGGCCACGGACAAGACCACGGCGGTCAACCTGACCGCCCACTCCTATTTCAACCTGAGCGGGAGGCCGGGCGAGGACTGCCTGGGCCACGTCCTGACCATTCCGGCACGCCGCTGCCTGGAGACGGACGCGGAACTGATCCCCACCGGGTGCCTGGCCGAGGTGGCCGGGACGCCCCTCGATTTCAAGGCCGGGGTTGCCATCGGCGCGCGCATCCGGCAGGATTTCCTGCCCCTCGTGAACGGCCACGGCTACGACCACTGCTACGTGCTCGACAGCCGGGCCGGGCTGCGGCCGGCGGCCTCGGTGGTCGAACCGGTCTCGGGCCGGGGCCTGGAGGTCCTGACCACGCAGCCGTGCGTCCAGTTCTATTCCGGCAATCACATCCCGGAAGGCTTGCCCGGCAAGGGCGGCGCGGTTTATGCTGAGCGGTCGGGACTGTGCCTCGAGCCCCAGGGGTTCGTGGACGCACCCGGGCACGCCCCCTTCCCGGAGGTCGCGCTGCGCCCGGGCGAGGCGTACAGGCAAACGATTTTGTACAGGTTTTTCGTGAAGTAGCGCAGCAGTGCGCACAGGCAAAAAGAGACGGTCAACATGGCTAACGTGCAATTGAAGAAAGTGGTCAAGCGGTACGGCGACGTGGAAGTGGTCCACGGTATCGATCTCGACATCCCGGACAACGAGTTCATCGTCCTGGTCGGCCCTTCGGGCTGCGGCAAGTCCACGGTGCTGCGCATGATCGCGGGGCTGGAAAAGATATCCGGCGGCGAGGTGTTCATCGGCGGCAGGCTGGTCAACCAGGTCTCGCCCAAGGACCGCAACGTGGCCATGGTCTTCCAGAACTACGCCCTGTATCCGCACATGTCCGTGCGCGACAACATGGGCTTTTCCCTGAAGATGCGCGGCCAGGGCGCGGACGAGATCGGGGCCAAGGTGGACGAGGCGGCCCGCGTTCTGGAGCTGACCCCGTATCTCGACCGCAAGCCGTCCGAGCTGTCAGGCGGCCAGCGCCAGCGCGTGGCCATGGGCAGGGCCATCGTCCGCCAGCCGGACGTCTTCCTGTTCGACGAGCCCCTGTCCAACCTGGACGCCCAGCTGCGCACCCAGATGCGCATGGAATTGCGCAAGATGCACATGAAGCTGGCGACCACGACCATCTACGTGACCCACGACCAGATCGAGGCCATGACCCTGGCCGACCGCATCGTCATCCTCAAGGACGGCCACATCCAGCAGGTGGGCACGCCCATCGACGTGTTCGAGCGGCCCGCCAACGCGTTCGTGGCCCGGTTCATCGGCAACCCGCCCATGAACATCCTGGAGGGCACCTTCCGGGTGGAGGACGGACGCCGCTACGTCCAGGCCGGGCCGTCCAAGTTCCCGGTGGCCGAGGCCCAGGGCGGCCCCCTTCAGGACGGCTCGCCCGTGCTCGCGGGCATTCGCCCGGACTCCATCAAGATGGGCGACCGCATCGAGAAGCTGCCCGAGGAGTGGATGTGCCAGGGCGAGGTGGTTGTCTCCGAGATTCTCGGCGGGCACTCCCACCTGGAGATCGTGGTGGACGGCGAGAACGAACTCATCGCCGAGGTCGAGGGCAGGGTGGTGGCCCACCCCGGCGAGATCGTGCCCATCGGCTTCGAATTCAACCGGATGGTCCTGTTCGACCCGGAGACGAAAGAGGCGATTTATTAAATTTGCGGTTCGACAACCGTTTGATTTGCTTGATATCTGATTGTCCGAAGTGGAGTTTGCAAACCTTTAGGAGGTACGTATGAAAAAGGCTTTTGCGAAAATGTTGATCGTGTTCGCGGCCGCGCTGCTCATCGGCGCTCCGCAGGCGGCCCAGGCCAGCGATCTGAAGGGTGAACTGGAGATTTTCTCCTGGTGGGCAGGCGACGAAGGTCCGGCTCTGGACGCGTTGATCGAGATATACAAGAAAGAGAACCCCGGCGTGAAGGTCATCAACGCCACCGTGACCGGCGGTTCGGGCGTCAACGCCCAGGCCGTGCTCAAGACCCGCATGCTCGGCGGCGAGCCGCCGGATTCCTTCCAGGTCCACGCCGGGCAGGAGCTCATCGGCACCTGGGTCAAGGCCGACCGCATGGAAGACCTGACCCCGCTGTTCAAGGAACAGGGCTGGCTGGACGCCTTCCCCGAAGGGCTGATCAAGCTGATCGGCACCGACAAGGGCATCTGGTCCGTGCCGGTCAACGTCCACCGCTCCAACGTCATGTGGTACATCCCGGCCAACCTGAAGAAGTGGGGCGTGCAGGCTCCCAAGACCTGGGACGACTTCCTGGCCATCGCGCCCAAGCTGAAGGCCGAGGGCGTGGTGCCCCTGGCCCTGGCCCAGAACTGGACCGCCAACCACCTGTGGGAATCAGTGGCCCTGGCCTCCATGGGCGCGGACAACTGGGACGCCCTGTGGGCAGGGAAGCTGTCCTTCGACTCCCCCGAAGTGGTCAAGGCGTGGGAACTGTACGGCAAGGTCCTGCAGTACACCAATTCGGACGCCTCCTCCCTGTCCTGGCAGCAGGCCACGGACATGGTCGTGGACGGCCGCGCCGCCTTCAACATCATGGGCGACTGGGCCGCCGGCTACATGTCCACCACCAAGAAGCTCGCCCCGGGCGAGGGGTACGGCTGGCTGGCCTCTCCCGGCACCGAGGGCACCTTCATGTTCCTGGCCGACTCCTTCGGCCTGCCCAAGGGCTCCCCGCACCGCGACAACGCCGTCGCCTGGCTGAAGGTCCTGGGCTCCCAGGAGGGCTCGGACGCCTTCAACCCGCTCAAGGGGTCCATCTCGGCGCGCAAGGACTCGGACCTGTCCAAGTACAACGCGTACTCCCAGTCCGCGGCCAAGGACTGGAACAGCAACCGCGTGGTCGGTTCCCTGGTCCACGGCGTGGCCGCCAACGACACCTTCAAGAACGGTTTCGCCTCCATCATGGAGATGTTCCTGAAGGCCAAGAACCCCCAGGCCGCTGCCAAGGCGTGCGCGCAGCTCGCCAAGAAAGCCGGCATCTAGCTAGAATATGAACCAGCCGCGCCGCGCCGGGAAAGCTCCCGGCACGGCGCGGCCCGACCAACCGGATTTGCCTATGCGGGAAGCCTCGCTCGATAAACTGAAAGCGTTCCTGACGCTTCTGCCGTCCATGATCCTCGTCGGCGTCTTCGTCTACGGGTTCATCGGCAACACCATCTGGACCTCCATGACCGACTGGGGCGGCTCGGGCGCCATGGCGCTCGAACCGCAGAAGCATTTCGTCGGCCTGGAGAACTACATTGATCTGTTCACCGGATTTCTGGGCGGCAATTTTCGCCAGGACCTGGTCAACGCGGTCTACTATTCGGTCATGCTCCTGGCCGGGGCCGTGGGCCTGGGCATGTTCATCGCCATCCTGCTCGACCAGAAGCCCAAGGGCGAGGACCTGCTGCGGACCATCTTTCTCTACCCCATGTCCCTGTCCTTCATCGTCTCCGGGACCATCTGGCGCTGGCTGCTCGCCCCCCAGGGCGGAGTCAACGTCCTGCCCAAGTATCTCGGTTTCGAGCCGCTGACCTTCAAGTGGCTGTCCAGCCAGTCGGCCGTCCTGGTCTTCAACTGGCAGGACATCCTGCGCATCCTGGTCTACGTGGCGGCCTTCATCCTGATCCTGGTCGGCGTGTTCAAGCTGAAGAAGGACGCGGGCCGGGCCATGAAGCGCTGGCTCATCCCCGGCATCGTGCTCGGGGCCCTGGTCTGGGTCTTCGGCTCCATCCTTCCGGACGCCCTGTTCATGGAGGAGGAGCACGGCTTCAACCTGGCCACGCTGGGCATCATCATCGCCACCATCTGGCAGTACTCGGGCTACACCATGGCCCTGTACCTGGCCGGGTTCAACGGCATATCCCAGGACCTGCGCGACGCGGCCATGCTCGACGGCGCGTCCCACGCGGGCTACTACCGCCACGTGGCCATCCCCATGCTCAAACCGATCACCATCTCGGCGGTGATCATATTGTCCCACATCTCGCTGAAGATGTTCGACCTGATCTTCGCCATGACCGGGCCGGACAACGCGGCCACCGGCCACCCCGCACTGAACATGTACCTGACCACCTTCCGGGGCAACGAGTTCTCCAAGGGCGCGGCCATCGCCATCGTCCTGTTCCTCATCGCGGCCATGTTCATCGTGCCCTACCTGGTCGGCCAATACCGCCAGCAGGGGAGGCGCTAGATGACCGCCCGGAAATTCACCCTCGGCAACGTGTTCCTGTACGGAACCCTGGCCCTGCTGTCCCTGTTCTTCCTCATGCCCGCCTATATGGCGGCCGTGACCGCCCTGAAGCTGCCCGCGGACATCAGTCTGCCCACGGCCTGGGAATGGCCGTCCGTGGTCAACTGGTCGAGCTTCTCCGACGCCCTGGCCAAGCTCAGGCCGGACTTCATCAACTCGCTCATCCTGACCATCTGCGGCACGGCGGGCTCCACGGTGCTCGGTTCGCTCAACGGGTACGTCTTCTCCAAGTGGAAGTTCAAGGGCTCGGACGTGATCTTCACACTGTTCCTGTTCGGCATGTTCATCCCCTACCAGGTCATCCTGATCCCGCTGTTCCAGACCCTGCGGGCCATGAACCTGTACGGCGGCCTGCCCGGCCTGATCCTGGCCCACATAGTCTACGGGCTGCCGATCACCTCGCTCATCTTCCGCAACTTCTACGCCCAGATTCCCACGGCCCTGATCGAGTCGGCCCGGCTGGACGGCGCGGGTTTCTTCTCCATCTACCTGCGCATCGTCTTCCCTCTGTCCATCCCCGGGTTCGTGGTCACCTCCCTGTGGCAGTTCACCCAGATCTGGAACGAATTCCTGTGGGGCATCTGCCTGACCCGCCACACGGCCAACCCCATCACCGTGGGCCTGGCCAACCTGGCGGGCGGCCAGGCCGTCACCTGGAACCTCCCCATGGCCGGCTCCATTTTGGCCGCCTTGCCGGTGCTGGCCATCTACATCTTCCTAGGAAGGTACTTCATCCGGGGCTTGTTGGCCGGTTCTGTGAAGGAGTAGGCCAGCGGCTTCCGATAGCGGGCCATCTGCACATTTTTTCCGGCGGGCGCTGATCCTCGCGTAGACGGCTACGCTGCGGTCAGCGCCCGCCGGAAGAAAATGCACAGCTGACCCACTCTCGAAAGCCTATCCCGGGCGCGGGGGACTGAGCCGCTGTCGGGTACTGCGCACCCGAATCGCTCCAAAGAGAAGAAAAAGGGCCTCCGACTTGATGAGAGTCGGAGGCCCTTTTCTTGTGCGGCCAACCCCGCGAAGCGGCGATAAAAAAGTTTAGGAGGGGAGAGGGGATGGGGGGTCCGGGGGAAGGGGAGAGGGGAAGCCCTTTTCAAAGGGTTCCCCTCTCCCCTTCCCCCGGCCGCCGGAGGCGCGGTAAAGGAAAAGGCCCGGACGGGTGTCCGGGCCTTTTTTTGGTGTATCTGTTTGGTCGGGGGTCCTAGTTGCGGTCGCGGTCTTCCTCTTCGGAAGAACGTTCGTCCTTGCTCTCCGAGACGTTTTCATCCCACAGCCCGCAGCTGTGATCGATGCAGGAGAGGCACGGTCCGGGATAATCCATGTTGGGCATAGTCGCCTCCTGGGTATAGGTACGGAAAGGCCCGACGCGAAACGCCGAGCTGATCACACTTGAGCATACGTGATAAATAAGCACCAAACCGGACTTGGCAAGGACTGGTGCGAAAAAAAGTGTGGCCCGGGGAAGGGAAGGTCGGCTAGGCGTGTTTCTGGCAGTATTTGAGGAACTTCTGCGCTTCGACGAAGGCGGGGTTGATCTTCAGGGCCTGTTCGAGGTTGGTCACGCAGTGGTCATTGTGCCCTTTTTCGAAATAGACGCGGGCCAGGTTGAAGTAGACGTTCTCGTCGGTGTCCACGATCTCCAGCGACTTCTCGTAGTAGCGGATGGACTCGTCGTAGTGGCCGTTTTTGCGCAGGGATATGCCGAAGGAGTTGAACTTTTGGCGGAACTCGAAGGTGAACGCCTCTTCCAGGCCGAGCAGGGTGTCCAGGACCTTCTTGAGCTTGTCGAAATCCTTTTTCTCGGAATAGACCTCGCCCAGCCCGTAGTGGGCCTCGATGTTCCTGTCGTCGATCATCAGGGCCTTGAGAAACTGCCGTTCGGCCTCATCCAGGTCGCCGTTGACAAAGGCGTCCTGGCCCATCTCGATCTTGCGCCGCAGGGTCTCCAGGGCCGGGACCGTATGCACCCGGTAGTAGGTCGGTTCCGGAGTATACTGCCTCAGGAAGTCCAACTCGCCGAGGACGCTGCGCACGCCCGAGGGGACGTGGTGCGCGTTGAGAGGCTGGATCTCGAACTGTTCGGGGGAGAGCTGGCGGGCGTACCAGTAGGTGACGTTCTCATGTCTGACGGAAGTGCCGCCTGTGCCCACATCGGCCTCGATCGACAATGAATATACACCGAGAATAGCCGGATAATCGTCCACGGCTGAAGACTCCCTTATTGATCTTTCTGCATGTTCGGGCCGAAAGGAAAGTAATGCAGGTCAAGGCATATATCAATACCAAATATTGATCGAGGGCGGAGTGGAGTCCCGAAAAAGGCCCTTGGTAGGGCCTTTTTCGGGACTATGGAAAAACCGGTTTAGTTGCACGGCTTCCAGGGCTCGTTGACCTTGCGGTCGAATCCCCGGAGCGGGATGGTGTCCGGCAGCAGCGGGGCGACCAGGGGGGTGAACGGCTCGTAGTTGTAGACCACGGCCACCTCGGCCAGTTGGCAGGGCGCGCCCGGGTCGTTGTCGATGCCGTCACCCGTGGCCCGCACGTCGGGCCAGGAGCGGACGGAGATCACTATGTTGGACTGCTTCAGGGTGGTCAGCCCGGCCTGGGTGGCCTCGATGATGTCGTTCAGCCGGGTGCCCTCTTCCGCGCCCCGGCCGGTGGCGGCGTAGCGGGCGCCGAGCTGGGCGGCCTTCTGCACGGTCATGTATGCGTACACGGCATTGCCGCCTTCGATCACGGCCATGACGAGCATGAACAGGATGGGCAGGATCAGGGCGGTTTCCACGGCTGCCAACCCTGCTCGGCGGGTGTTGTTGCGGTTCTTGTGCATGGCTAAACCTCCCTTAGAGCAGGCGCCAGCCGAGCTGCTTGCCGATCTGCTTGAAGATGTCGGGAATGTCGTACACGGACGGGGCGTCGAAGTAGTGGTCGTCGGTCCCCTGCTTGCTCGAGGCGATCTGTTTCATCAGGTTGATGTCGGTGTTGTCCGAGGAGCCGAAGCGGATGGAGAAGATCTCGATGCCCGCGTCCTTGGCCGCCTGGGCCTCGGCGAGCATGTCCGCGTTGAGCACGCCGCCGTCGTTGCAGTGGGCGGTGTCCACGCCCATGCCGTAGTAGGCGTTGGTCCAGTAGTTGTTGGGCCGGTACGAGGCGCGGTAGGACCCGCCGCACTCGCCGTCCTCGGTGTCGCCGTCGGTGAGCACGATCATGATCTTGCGGAAGTCCTCCTTGTCCCCGGCCTGGGTGAACGGCGGGGTTGGGGTGAGGATGTTGCGCGCCCACTTGATGCCCTCGGAGATGACCGTGCCCGAGGCCGCACCGGTGGCGGTCTGGGAGTCGATGGCCGCGACGATCGTTCGCTTGTCCTTGCTCAGGGGCAGCACGGCCGGGATGTTGGAGCAGGTGTCCAGGGTGATGTAGGACCGGTAGTAATAGGGCAGGGCGTAGTATTCGTCCATGAAGTCCTCGTGGATGCCCTGGTTCAGGGAGCCGTCCGCGTTGACGCAGCCCTTGGCGTAGCCGTCCACGGCTTCGCCAAGGCGGATTTTGCCGCGGAAGGGCACCAGGCCGACCTTGGTGTCCGGTGTGGTGCCGTCCGGGATGAGCAGGTCGGCCAACTCGTTGGAGGCCCGCTTGACCAGGTCGATGGGGGTGCCCTTCATGGAGCCGGAGTTGTCGATGACGAAGACCACCTCGAGTTTGTTGAAGCCCGCCATGGCGTTGGCCTCCACATAGCCGTCGGCCATGCCCAGGACCTCCATGAGGAGCACCTTGACTTCGGCCCGGGCCGTGACCTTGACGCTGCGGATTTCGGTGCCCGCCGAGATGTCCGTGACCACGGCCCCCTCCATGTTGTCCGCGACCATGTCCTCCACCGCCTGGCGGACCACGCCCTTGGACAGATCCGGGTCGTAGGGCAACTCCAGGCTCCCGGCCAGGGCGCCCGCGTCCACCGCGGCCTGCAGCCTGGTGTGGGTCATGTACATGTTGCCCATGTCCACGGCAATGCCCACCATCCCGATGAGGACGGGGAGCAGCAGAGCCATGATGGCGCTGGTGGAGCCCCGGCGGGCTCCCTTACGGGAGCGGCATGGTGGTCTGTGCGACGAACGTGGGGGCGGTGTCGTTTCCGAACATGTCTTGGCCGCTTTGCGAGCCGAACATCTGGTAAACATAGGAAACCTCTACTGTGACGGTGTTGGCAACGGTGTCGGTGGTCACCTTGGTGGACAGGCCATTGGAATCGAGATCGGCGAGGACGGCGGCCACAAGGCCCTCCACGTCGGCGTTCTCGCCTTCCATGACCACATGGCGCGCCCCTTCGCGGCTGGCTTCCACCAGGGCGGAGTAGGTATGCATGGCATTGCTGCCCTCCACCAGAAGCAGGATCAGAAGCACTATTACGGGAAGCAGCAGGGCGAATTCGACTGCGGCGATGCCCTGGCGTCTGTCATCTCTTCTTCTCATTCCCGTTCTCCTTGCAGTCCGGAATTGGCCCGGCGGAAGGCCGGTTCCACCGTATAAAGCATCGTGCGTGCCAAACCAGGATGGTTTCGTCAGAAGGATGCACACAACATGTCGTTTAAACAGGGTAAATTTTTTTGTGTTCCACCTATGGAGATGCCTGTGGAGGAATCGTCCGGACGGCTTTATCTATTTTTTATGGATAAGCGCCCCTGTTTCATGTAGGGTTGTCCTCACGCGGGAACTACACCATCAGGGAGCGAACCGGTGGCCGAGAAAATACTTGTGGTCGACGACGACCGCGCCTTTCAGGGAATGCTGGTCGAGGCGCTGGCCGACAAGGGCTACGCGGTGGAGACCGCGGCGAGTGCCGAGGAGGGCTTGAAAAAGGCCGGGGCATCGGGTTTCGATCTCATCCTGCACGATATCCAGCTGCCCGGCATGTCCGGATTGGAGGCGCTGGGACATCTGGCCGACGCGGCCCCGGGTGTGGACGTCATCGTCATGACCGGCTTCGGCTCCAAGGAGACCGGGGTCACGGCCATGCAGCAGGGGGCCTATGACTATTTCGAAAAGCCGTTCTCCCTGCGCGAGATGGAGGTGGTGGTCCGGCGCGCCCTGGAGAAGCGCCGCCTCCAGGTGGAGCTGGCCGAGCTGAAACGGCGCGGCGGGGGCAGCCCGCTGCACAACATCATCGGCCATAGTGCGCCCATGATGGCCGTCAAGGAGCGCATCGGCCGGGTGGCCGAACTCAACGCGGACGTGCTCATCATGGGCGAGACCGGCACCGGCAAGGAACTGGTGGCCGACACCATCCACGCCATGAGCGCGCGGGCCAAGGCCCCGTTCGTCAAGATCAACTGCGCGGCCATCCCCGAGACCCTCATTGAATCCGAGTTGTTCGGCCACGAGAAGGGGGCCTTCACCGGGGCGACCTCCATGAAGCAGGGCAAGTTCGAGCTGGCCAAGGGCGGCTCGCTCATGCTCGACGAGATAGGCGACATGCCCCTGCACCTGCAGCCCCGGCTGCTGCGCGCCGTGGAGCAGAAGCAGGCCGAGCGCGTGGGCGGGGCCAAGCCCATCCAGTACGACGTGCGCATCATCGCGGCCACCAACCAGGAGCTGGAGCAGCGGGTTCGGGACGGTGAATTCCGCAGCGATCTATACTATAGACTCAACGTGGCCACCCTGATTCTGCCGCCTCTGCGCGAACGCAAGTCCGACCTGCCGCAACTGGCCGAATTCTTCCTGGACCGGGCCAACCGCAGGCTCGGCACGGACATCGCCGGGGTCTCGCCCGAGGCCATGGAGATTTTCTTCAACTACGACTGGCCGGGCAACGTGCGCCAGTTCGCCAATGCCATCGAGCGCGCGGCCATCTTCTGCACCTCCACCCGGATCACCCCGGCCGAGGTGGACCAGGCCTTCTCCAACGCCCGGCCGTGCGGTGACAGCGGGGTGTGCGTGCCCACGGGCGAGGGACTGCCCCTGAAACAGGCCCTCATCGAGTATGAGCGGGCCTTGATCGAGAACGCCCTGCGCGTCTGCGGCGGCGTCCAGACCGAGGCCGCCACGGCCCTGGGCGTGTCGGCCAAGAACCTTTGGAACAAGCTGCAAAAGCACCGTATTGATCCGATATTATTCAAAAAATAGCTTAACAGCCTCAACCGGTCCGCCCCTTGCGGGCGGCGTGCGCCGAGTCAACCTCCACATTTTGTGGTCTCCCACACCTCGTTACTCCCTTCATCCAGGGGATTTCCTCGCCTTTCAACTCCGGAAAGGTCCCTTCGAGCCACTTTGCACAAGTTGATCTATTAAAAATGGATACTTTAACATATTGAATTTGTATACTAAATAATTTGATCGGAGTGAAAGGTTCCACGACGGGACTCTATTATTCGTAGATTTCGAGGCGTTGGAAGGTCATTCGGACGGGGGGCGGGGCTGGCTGATTGTGAATGGGAAATTTTTATTCCTTTTTATAACAAGTGGTTGAATTGAAGCTGTTCACTCGTTTTCCGCTCTGGCACGCGGGTTGCTCAAGGGAGGGCGTGGCTGGTGCTGAAAGGCACTGAAAAAAATTTAAGACTCGAATTTAAACCAAGGAGAACGACAATGACCAAGCTGATGAACCTCATCCGTGACGAAGAAGGCGCGACCGCCATCGAATACGGCCTGATCGCCGCCCTGATCGCCGCCGGCATCGCCGGCGCCACCCAGCTCCTGGGGGAGCAGGTCGTCGCCACCTTCAACTATGTGAAGACCAAGATGGCCGAGGCCATGACGACCCCGGCAAGCTAGACTTTCAACCGGAAGCAGCCAGAGCAGCCGAACCGGGGCTGGCGGGATGGTCCCGCGAGCCCCGGTTTTGTCTCCGGGGGAAAGCGGAGACAACCAAGTCGGTCTGCCCCTGGCCATCGGGGGAACCATGGATATTCTCGTCACCGCCGTGCTGGCAACGGCACTCGTCGCCGCATCCGTCACCGACATCAGGAATCAACGCATCTACAATTGGCTGACCTTCCCGCTCATCCTGTCCGGGCTGGCCACGCACACCGTGTTCGGCGGATTCGCCGGGCTGAAGTTCGCGGCGAGCGGCTTCGCCCTCGGGTTCGCGGCCATGGCCATTCCCTATTTCCTGGGCGTGATGGGCGCGGGCGACGTCAAGCTCATGGCCGGCGTGGGGGCCTGGCTCGGCCTGGACGCCACGCTGACCGCGTTTCTGTGCACCTGCATGGCGGGCGGCGTGTACGCGCTCGGCGTCCTGGCCTTTGATCGCAAGACCATGATGGCCGTGCTGCGCAACATCGCCAACGTCTTTCTCGTGTTCATCGCGACGCGCAGCTTCAATTTCGCTCCCACGTCCACGGAAAAGGCCCTGCCCAGGCTCTGCTACGGCCTGGCCATCGCCGCGGGCACCTTTACGGCCATGGGCCTGTACGCCTGGCGGACCGGTTCCATCCACATCGGATATTAGAGGAGGGACGTCATGAGCAAGTCAACCAGAGCCCTGGTCCAGATCGGCCTGTCCCTTGTCCTCGCCGTGGTCGCGGGCGCCCTCATCTTCAATTGGGCCAGCAGCGTGAAGCGGGTCGCCCCGGCGGCCTCGGCCGACGCCACCGTGCCGGTGGTCGTGGCCAAGACGGACCTCGGACGCGGCGTCAGGCTGACCGGGGAAATGATTGAGGTCCGCAAGTTCACCGCCGACTCCGCTCCTTCCGGCGCCTTTGCGGATCCGCAGGAGCTGGCCGGGCGCGTGCTCAATCAGCCCGTGGGCCGGGGCGACGCCCTGACCCCTCTCAAGCTGGCCGACGAATCGGTCATCGGCGGCGGCGTGTCCGCGCTCATCGAGCCCGGCAAGCGGGCCATGGCCGTCAAGGGTAACTCGGTCATGGGATTGTCCGGCTTCGTCCGTCCCGGCGACCGGGTGGACGTCATCGTCTCCATGACCCAGGGCAAGGACGAGGAGCCGGTGACCAAGCTCGTGCTCGAGCAGATCAAGGTCATCGCCACCGGGACCCAGCTGTCCCCGCCCGACAAGGACGGCGAGGCCGCGTCGGTGGACGTCTACACCCTGGAACTGACGCCCGAGGAATCCGAACGCCTGGCTCTGGCCGCCACCCGGGGAACCCTCAATTTCGCCCTGCGGAACGAGCAGGACAAGGAACGGGTCCTGACCAGCGGCTCCACGGTGCCCAAGACCCTAGCCGCCCTGCGTCCCCAGGCCGCCCGGGCCGCGAGCAGGCAGGCTTCCAAGGTCGAGGTCATCATGGGCGGCACCCGTTCCTCGGTGAAGTTCTAGGAGACCGTCATGCGCAGTCAACGATCCATACGCATCGTCCACGCGGCCCTGGCCGTGCTGGTGCTCCTGCTGGCCTCGGCCGCGGCCCAGGCCGCGGTGTACGAGACCGAGGCCCAGAAGGAAATCCGGCTGGTGGTCGGCAAGTCCACGGTCATCAACACCGAGTCCAAGATATCCCGCGTCTCCCTCGGAGCCGACGACGTGGTCTCCATGGTGCTTCTGTCGCCCCGGCAAATCTACCTGACCGGCTCGGCGCTGGGTTCCACCACGCTGACCATGTGGACCGACGGCCATGTGTCCGACGTCGTCGACGTGGTGGTCACCCCCGACGTGACCCACCTCAAGCGGATGATCCACGAGATCATGCCCGACGAGCACAACGTCCAGGTGCTTTCGTCCGGCGATTCCGTGACCTTGTCCGGCCATGTATCCAGCGCCACGAACCTCTCCTCGGTCCTGGCCCTGGCCGAGGCCGCAGCGCCCGAGAAGGTGGTCAACCTGCTCTCCGTGGACGGCATCCACCAGGTCATGCTCGAGGTCCGCGTGGCCGAGATGTCCCGCTCCGTGATCAAGCGCCTGGGCATCAACTTCGCGGCCTTCGGCTCCAATTTCTCCATCTATTCCATCATCAACAACCTGACCAGCTACGACGCCGAGAAGGGCATCTTCAACCTGACGGACAACATCAACATGACCGGGGCCTATCGGACCGGCAACACGAGCGTCTACGGCATGCTCGACGCGCTCAAGTCCAACGGCCTGGTGCGCATGCTGGCCGAGCCCAACCTGACCTGCGTGTCCGGCGAGCCCGCCGAATTCCTGGTCGGCGGCGAAGTGCCCATTCCCATGCCCAGCGCGCTGGGCACCGTGTCCATCGATTACAAGCCGTTCGGCATCGGGCTGAAGTTCACGGCCACGGTCATGTCCACCGGCAGGATCAACCTGCAGGTCAACCCCGAGGTCTCGGAATTGGATTACTCCAAGTCCGTGCCCGTCCAGGGGTACGAGGTCCCGACCATCTCCACCCGCCGCGCCAATACCGTGGTGGAGCTCGCCGACGGCCAGTCCTTCGTCATCGCGGGCCTGATCAGCGATTCCCTGAAGGAGAATTCACACAAGTTTCCGGGACTGGGCGAGATTCCGGTGCTCGGCACCCTGTTCAGCTCCAAGGATTTTTCCAGCAACAAGACCGAACTGGTCGTTCTGGTGACCGTCCATCTGGCCAAGCCCGTGGACATGGCCGCCCAGACCCTGCCCACCGACGGGTTCCGCGAGCCGGACGACAAGGAATTCTATCTCTTCGGCCTGCTCGAAGGGCAGGGCGGGCCCGGCGGACACGTCCCGGCCGGGCGGACCGGCGCCGCCGAACCCGGCACCGTGATCCGTCCCGAATCCGGTTTCGACGGGGAATTCGGCCATTCCTGGCCCAACTGATCCGAGAGGAGGAAGCGGCATGCGCAATATTCTCATCTACCTCGCCATGGTGGGCATCATGCTCCAGGCCGGTTGCGGGACCATGTTCCAGAGCCGGGAATCCACGCCGCCCTTCGGCAGTTCGGTGCGCATGGCCGTGGCCGACCAGACCGCCAACCCCGAGGCCGGTTCCGACGCCCCGGTGGTGGGACTGGACGGCAGGTACGCCGCCAAGGTCGCCGAGAAGTACCATGACGGTCCCAAGAAGGAGTCCGAGCGGAAGTTCGGTTCGATCTTCGGCGTGGTGGAGCCCAAGTGATGGCGGAGCGGGCGTGTTTCGAATATTGGCGCGAGACTGTGCTCATGCTCCTGATGCTGCTCGTGCTTGTCCTGGATCTGGCGTTTTTCAAAGACCTTCGGGCTGACGGGGAAAAGGGCGTCCACGCGGGCGTCTTTGTCAGCACCGAGTAGAAAGGGAGAGGGGGAAAAGGGGGAACCATGAACAACCGAGTGATACCCATATCGCTGGCCGTCATCGACAAGGAACAGCGTGATCGCCTGGAAAGGATGATCGGCGCCAATCCCATGGTCCGGCTGGTGGGCGAGGACGCCGAGGAGATGGGCGTGCTCATCTACGAACCCGGCGACACCGTCGAAGAGGACATGCCGCACATCATCCACGCCCTGGAATCGGGGCAGGCCGAGGACGTCTACCTGGCCGGCGACGTGGCCGACCCCGAGATCCTCATCCGGGCCATGCGCAGCGGCATCCGCGAATACCTCAAGTTTCCCCTGGACGAGAACGACCTGCGCGCCGCGGTCATGCGTACGGCCATGCGGCTGAGCCTGGTCGTGGACGACGGCGACAAGGGCCGCATCTTCACGGTCATGGGCTGCAAGCCCGGCGTGGGGACCACCACCCTGGCCGTGAACACGGCCTGCGCCCTGAACGAACGCGCGCCCGGCCGGACCGTGCTCCTGGACCTGCGCCCGCCCCTGGGCGAGATCCCCTATTTCCTGGACCTCAAGTACGAATACAGTTGGGGCGACCTGGTGGCCGACATTTCCCGGCTGGACGCAACCTACCTGCGCAGCGTCGTGACCGAGCACGAATCCGGCCTGCACGTCCTGCCCGGCCCGGTCTCGGGCGAGCGCCCGGACGAACACTCCCTGTTCCTCATCCTGGAGCAGCTCCGCCACAGCTACGACTTCGTGGTCGTGGACGCCGCCACTCCGGGCGAGGACGAACTGCCCAAGGAAGCGGAGCTGGCCAACCTCATCCTGGTGGCCATGCAGCTTTCCCTGCCGTGCCTGGCCCGGGTCTCGAGGCTGGCCGACTCCCTCGGCGGCCAGGACCCGGACGCGGACCGGCGCATGCGCCTGGTGGCCACCCGCGTGGCCCGCAACGGCTCCATCGGCCTGCCCGAGGCGGCCGAGGTCCTGGGCCGCGAGATACCCTGGTCCATCCCCGAGGACGGCGAGACCGTGCTCTCCGCCATCAACCAGGGCACCCCCCTGGTCCAGGCCTATCCCAAGTCGGTGTCCGCCAAGGCCGTCCAGGCCCTGGTCGCGGATCTGGCCCCCAAGGCCAGGAAGTCCCCCAAGCGGTTGTCCCTGCCGTTTTCCTCGCTCTTCCGCAGGAAGGGCAAGGAATCGGGAGCCAATGAAAACCTGGCGGGGGCGGCCTTATGAACCTCGCGGAAAGACTGAATCGGAACGCGTCCCGGCGCACCGTCCAGGCGGCCGCGCCCGAAAGCGCCACGCCCAAGGCGGCCCCGAAGGCCAAGGCCAGGCCCCAGCCCAAGGCGGCCCCCAAAGACGATGCCGCGGAGCACTATTTCGAACTCAAGACCCGCATCCACGGCCGGCTCATCGACATGATCGACCTCTCGCTCCTGGATTCCCTGAGCGAGACCGAGATGCGCAGCGAGATATCCAAGGTCACCGAAGGGCTGCTCTGGGGCGAGTTCCGCAACGCGCCGCTCAACCTGGCCGAGCGCAAGCGCATGCTGGCCGAGATCCAGGACGAGGTCATCGGCCTGGGGCCGCTGGAACCCTACGTCCAGGACCCCACGGTCAACGATATCCTGGTCAACGGCTACAAGCAGATATTCGTGGAGCGCTCGGGCAAGCTGGAGTTGACCCCGGCCCGGTTCAAGGACGACGACCACCTGCGCAAGATCATCGACCGCATCGTCTCCAAGGTCGGGCGGCGCATCGATGAATCCCAGCCCCTGTGCGACGCGCGCCTGCTGGACGGCTCGCGCGTCAACGCGGTCATCCCGCCCCTGGCCATCGACGGCCCCTCGCTGTCCATCCGCAAGTTTTCCAAGGACCCGCTGGAAGTGGCCGACCTGATCGGCTTCAACTCCCTGACTCCGGAGATGGCCCTGCTCATGAAGGGCATCGTCCAGACCCAGCTCAACGTGCTCATATCCGGCGGCACCGGCTCGGGCAAGACCACGCTGCTGAACTGCCTGTCGCGCAACGTGCCCGAGGACGAGCGCATCGTGACCATCGAGGACGCGGCCGAGCTGCAGCTCAAGCAGGAGCACGTGGTCCGTCTGGAGACCCGCCCGGCCAACATCGAGGGGCGCGGCGAGATCACCATGCGCGACCTGGTCAAGAACTGCCTGCGCATGCGTCCGGACCGGATCATCGTCGGCGAGGTCCGTTCGGCCGAGGCCCTGGACATGCTCCAGGCCATGAACACCGGCCACGACGGCTCCCTGACCACCATCCACGCCAACAGCGCGCGGGACGCGCTCATGCGCCTGGAAACCATGATCTCCATGGCCGGGCTGAACCTGAATCCCCTGTCCATGAAGCGCTACATCTCCTCGGCCATCGACGTCATCATCCAGGCCACCCGGCTGGTGGACGGCACCAGAAAGGTCATCTCCATCCAGGAAGTGACCGGCATGGAAGGAGAGATGATCACCATGCAGGAGATCTTCGCCTTCGAACAGACCGGGATGAGCGCCGACGGCAAGGTGGAGGGCCATTTCACGGCCCGGGGCATCCGGCCCAAGTTCGCGGCCAAGCTCGCGCGCATGGGCTTCCCGTTCCCTGCCGACATGTTTCAGGTCACCCCCAGGCCCACAAGAGGGAAGGAGTAAGTCATGACCATGACGTTGATGATCGCCGGCGTGGCCGTGCTCGTCGTCTTCCTGCTCATAATGGGCGTCGGCTCGCTCATGCAGTCCGGATCGGACAAGGCCGAGCGGCGCGTCAAAAACCGCCTCCGGGCCATGGCCTTGAGCGCCGACCTCGACGCCGCCTCCGTGGACCTGGTCCTGCGCGAGTCCGCCATGAGCGAAGTGCCGCTGTTCAACCGTCTGCTTGAGGGCATGCGCTGGTCCGCCAATTTCAACCGGCTCCTGTACCAGGCCGACGCCAAGGGCACGGCGGGCGTGTACCTGCTCGTCTGCATGCTCCTGGCCGTGGTCGGCTTCTACGCCGGGACCTTGTCGGGCCGACTGTGGGTCTCGGCGGCCGGGGCGCTCCTGCTCGGCTACCTGCCGATCTGGAACCTGCAGGGCAGGAAGCGCAGGCGTATGGACCGGTTCCAGAAGCAGCTTCCCGAGGCGCTCGACCTCATGGCCCGCGCGCTCAAGGCCGGGCACACCTTCGGCGGCGGCATGCGCATGGTGGCCGACGAATTCGACGCCCCCATCGGCCCCGAGTTCGGCAAGACCCTGGACGAGATGAACTACGGCATGGACGTGGACCGCGCGCTGACCAACCTGCAGGGCCGCGTGGACTGCTCGGACCTGAAGTTTTTCGTGGTCTCGGTGAACATCCAGCGCGAGACCGGCGGCAACCTGGCCGAGATCATCGCCAAGATCGCCGCCCTGGTGCGCGAGCGGTTCGCCCTGTTCGGCAAGATCCGGGTCCTGTCCGCCGAGGGCAGGGTATCCGCCTATATCCTCACGGCCCTGCCGTTCTTTCTGACCGGCATTCTGTACCTCATCAGCCCCGATTACATCAGCCTGCTGTGGTCTCGGGAAATGGGCCAGAACATGGCCTGGGGCGCGGCCGTGTCCATGACCATCGGCGCGATCATCATCCGCAAGATCATCAAGATCAAAGTGTAGGGAGGCGGCCATGGACATCCAGATCATTCCCCTGTTCGCGGCAGGCATCGGCTTTGTCTCCGTGCTCCTGGCGGGCTACGGCCTGATCGGCTATCTGGGCGGCGCCAGCGACTCGGCCCGGCTCAAGGAGCGTGTCTCGGGCACGGCGGTCAAGCGCTCGGACGCCTTGGCCGCGCCGCTGGGGCAGGCCCTCAAGGGCGCCGTGGATTTCTTCGGGCGGCTGGGTACCAGGATCGGCCCCTCCGAGACGGCCGAGATCGAAAAGGGCCGGTTGCGCCTGATCCAGGCCGGGCTGCGCAAGGCGGATTCCCACAGAACCTTCCAGGGGCTCAAGGGCGTTCTGGGCGTGGGGCTGGCCGGGAGTTTCCTGCTCGTCAAAGTGCTTTTTCTGCCCGACACTTCCGTGGCCATGGCCGCCTTCGGCGCGGTCGTGCTGGCTGCGGTGGGCGTGTACGGGCCCGAATACTGGCTGTCCAAGAGGATCGTTCGGCGCAGGCTGGCGCTCAGCGACGAGTTGCCCGATGCCCTGGACATGCTGGTGGTCTGCGTGGAGTCCGGCATGGGGCTGGACCAGGCCGTGGACCGGGTCTGTCACGAGACGCGTCATTCCGGTCCGATCCTCAGCTCCGAATTCAAGCTGCTCACCCTGGAGTTGCGCGCGGGCAAGTCCCGCGCGGAGGCCCTGCGGGCCTTGGCCGAGAGGACGGCCCTGGACGACCTGAACAGCCTGACCTCCCTGCTCATCCAGGCCGACGCCTTCGGCATCAGCATCGGCCGGACCCTGCGCGTCTACTCGGACGCCATGCGCGTCAAGCGTTCCCAGCGCGCCGAGGAGAAGGCCGCCAAGATGCCGGTGCTGCTCCTGCTTCCCCTCGTGCTGTTCATTCTGCCTTCGCTGTTCGTGGTCATTCTCGGACCGGCGGGAATCATGTGCATGGACATGTTCCTCAAGATGAACAGCCATTAGGACAAACCGCAAAGGAGACCGTCATGAAAAAGTTTTTCATCATCGCCGTGGCCCTGTTCGCCGGGATCGTCCTGTCCGGCTGCATGGGCAAATCGTACGACGACAAGACCTTCGACCAGCTGGCCTACGGGGAGGATTCCCCGGTCAAGCTGACCAGCGAGCAGCACGAGCAGGTGGGCGACGGCTACGTCCGCCGCAACAAGCCCGAAATGGCCCTGATCCACTTCAACAAGGCTATCGAGCTGGACGGGGACAATCTCGACGCCCGGGTCAAACGCGGCAACCTGCTGGTCTCCCAGGGGCTGGATGAACAGGCCCTGGCCGAATACAACGCGGTTCTGGAAAAGAACCCGGACCACGCCATCGCCAACGAGGCGGCGGGCTGCGTGTATTTCCGGGCCGGGCTGAACGGCGAGGCCGAGGCGCATCTGAACCGCGCCGTGGCCCTCAATCCCATGCTCTGGAAGGCCCACAATTTCCTGGGCATCATCCATGACCGGAACAAGGAATACGAAAAGGCCGCCAAGGAGTTTTCCGCCGCCCTGGAACTGCACCAGGGCAACGGCGTGGACGAGATCTACAACAATCTGGGCGTGGTCCACATCGCCCGCAGGCAGTACGCCGAGGCGGTGGAGACCTTCCGCCGGGCCCTGCAGGCGGGCGGGGTGTCCGCGCGCACCTACAACAATCTGGGCCTGGCCCTGGCCCGCATGGGCCGACTGGACGAGGCCCTCGAATCCTTCAAGTACGCCGGGGGCGAAGCCAAGGCCAACAACAATCTCGGATACGTCCTGTTGACGGAGGACCAGCCCGCCAAGGCGGTGCCCTATTTCGAGAAGGCCATCGAACTCTCTCCCAGCTACTACGTGAAGGCCGCCGACAACCTGAAGCGCGCCCGCCTGGCGGCCCGCTTCCAGGGCGGCGCCCACCAATCAAGCGGTTCCACCCCGAACCCTCTGCTTCGCCAGTCCTTCCCCGACTCGAAGCAGAACCCCGGCGAGCCTGCGGCATCTCCCGCGTCCGCAGGCTCGCCTCCCCCTTCCTCCAGGGTCGTCAAGGCGGCCTTGGAGGAGCCGGTGGCGGGTTCCGGGGATCAGACCATAATGCCCCATGAGAAGACCTACGGCCTGCACGTCAGTTCCTGGCAGGACTACAGGAACGCCTTCGCCCATTGCGAGAAGCTCCGGAAGCAGGGGTTCGTGACCTGGGTCAACCAGGTGGACCTCGGCGACAAAGGCGTCTGGTACCGCGTCCTGGTGGGCAAGTTCGGTTCGGTCAAGGAGGCACAGGCCGAACGGCCGGACGTGCTGGCCATCCTGAACCTGGACAGCGCCCCGGTCTTCGAGCGCGTGGACCCCAGGCCCGTGGTCACGGCCCAACTCTGACAACGGCGAGCACGCCTTGACAGGCACCGGCCCGCACGTCACCCCGGATCGCCGGCGCATCGCCGCCGATCCGGGGTGTCCGCGTGCCGGGGAAACTTCCCTTTTTCAGGGAATTTCCGTATGTTCCCGTCAAGGGCATGACGCCTGAACCGACCGGGGAGAGTCAACTTGGCAGCCGACCGCACCAAACGCTTTCGCGTCCTCGCCGTGGACCATGACGAGTCCATGCTCACGCTCTACCGCGACGTCCTCTGCTTCGAGAGCGAGGAGCCGTCCGCCCTGGAGGCGCTGTTTGGCGACGACGCCCGGTTGCCGTCCCGCGAGGAGATCGACGAGGACGCGGCCCGTCCGGTCTTCGAGGTGGTCCAGGCCCCGGGCGCGGCCGGGGGGCTTGAGGCCATGGAGCACGCCCTGGAGGACGGCGAGCCGTTCGCCATCGCCCTGGTGGACATCCATCTGTCCGACCTGGGCGAGGAATTGTCGG
Organism: Pseudodesulfovibrio hydrargyri; assembly: GCF_001874525.1. Classification (NCBI taxonomy): domain Bacteria; kingdom Pseudomonadati; phylum Thermodesulfobacteriota; class Desulfovibrionia; order Desulfovibrionales; family Desulfovibrionaceae; genus Pseudodesulfovibrio; species Pseudodesulfovibrio hydrargyri. The sequence continues at coordinate 1,870,339 of NZ_LKAQ01000004.1, forward strand.
GCATCGACCTGGCCGAGGCCCTGCGGGAACGCGACCCGAACGTGGAGATCGTCCTTTTGTCGGCCCGCCACAAGGTTCCCCTCAAGGAATTCAACAAGCGGGTTCAGCCGCCCGAAAAGCTGCTCTACATTCAGAAGCCGTTCCGTTCGCCGGAGCTCAAGCAGATCGCCCTGTCCCTGGGTTCCAAGTGGGACGCGGAGAACCGGCTGCGGGACCTGAACGAAACCCTGGCCTCCAAGGTAGAGGCCCGGACCAGCGAACTCCACGCGGTCAACCGGCGCCTGCGACTCGACATCGCCAAGCGCGCGGCCGTCCTGCGCGAACTCCAGGCCTCGGAGCAGCGCTACCGGCTGCTCTTCGAGAAGAACATCTCCGGTAATTTCGCGGCGGACAGCGAGGGACGCATCCTGGACTGCAACACGGCCTTTGCCGAGATGTTCGATTTCCGCCTGCCCGACGACGCACTGGGCGCGAACATTTTCGACCTGTGGGACCGGGCCGGGGGCGGCGAGTCCCTGCGCGATCTCCTGGCCGCCACCGGCAGGGTGTCCAACCAGGAGGTGGCCTTCGCGCGCGGGCCGCTCAAGCGCCACCTGATGGTCAGCTGCGACACGGTGGCCGACGGCGAGGGCGGCGGGGAGGAGTTGCGCGGCTACCTGTTCGACATCTCCGAGCCCAAGCGGCTGGAGGACCAGCTGCGCCAGTCCCAGAAGATGGAGGCGCTCGGCACCCTGGCCGGGGGCATCGCCCATGACTTCAACAATATCCTGGGCGTCATCCTGGGCTACGCCGAGATCATCGAGTCCGGGGCCGAGCCGGATTCCGGCCTGGAGCGGCGCGTCGGCGAGATATCCCGGGCGGGCCGGAGGGCGCGCGACCTGGTCACCCAGATCCTGAATTTCTCCCGCCAGGGACCCCAGGAGCGGCACGCCATGACCCTGACCCCGCTGGTCAAGGAGGCCCTGAAGCTGCTGCGCTCCTCCGTGCCCAGCAACGTGGCCATCTACACCCGGCTGCAGACCAACCGGGACCAGGTCATGGCCGACCCGACCCAGATGCACCAGATCCTGCTCAACCTCTGCGGCAACGCCTCCCACGCCATGAAGGACTCGGGCGGGACCATGACCATCACCCTGGCCGACGTCTGTTCCGGCGATCCGGTGCTGCCGCCCGAGGGACTGGGCAAGCCCGAGCGGTTCGTGCGCCTGACCGTGTCCGACACCGGGCCGGGCATTGAGCCGGACGTGGCCGAGCGGGTCTTCGATCCCTTTTTCACCACCAAGAAGCAGGGCGAGGGCACGGGCATGGGGCTGGCCATGGTCCACGGCATCGTCAAGCGGCACGACGGCTACCTGGAGCTGGAGAACTCTCCCGGCCAGGGCGCGACCTTCCACGTCTTTTTGCCGCGCAGCTCCGGACTGGCCCGGCCCGAGGCGGATATCCCGGCGGACCTGGTGTTCCGCGAGGGGCGCATCCTGTTCGTGGACGACGAGAAGCCGCTCACGGACATCGGCCGGGAGATGCTCGAATCCATCGGCTTCGAGGTGGTCACCCGGACCTCGTCCATCGAGGCGCTGGAGGCCTTCAAGTTCAAGGCGGGCGACTTCGACCTGATCATCACCGACCAGTCCATGCCCAACATGACCGGCATGGAGTTCGCCCACGAGGTCCTCAAGATCCGGCCCGACATCCCGATCATCCTGTGCACCGGCTTCTCGGACGCCGTGTCCTACGAGCGGCTGCGCGACATCGGCATCGGCGACTTCATCATGAAGCCGATCCTCAAGCACGACCTGATGGCCTCCATCGGCCGCCTGCTGTCCGGCCGATAGACGCAGCCCCGCGGCACCGCCCGGCCCCTCCGTCACCGAAAGTCCTCCTGCCCGCCGCGTTCCCGCAATGCGCGCGGCTTACGCCACGTGGTATGTTCCGTCGGATGGCCTGTCCACCGTCCGAACCTCTCACCGCTTTTAGGAGGATATCATGCGCTTCAAGACACTGATCGTCGCGGCCGCGGCCTGCCTGCTGGCAAGCGCGGCCGGGGCCATTGCCGGGGAGAACGTCCAGGTGGGGCCGCGCCCCTATTATCTGATCGAGAACATGGACGACGGCCCGCTCAAGGAGTCGCTGAAGATGTGCGCGGACAAGCCGCTCAAGCGGACCGCGTTCTCCATCGGCCACCGGGGCGCGCCCATGCAGTTCCCGGAGCACACGAAGGAGAGCTACGAGGCCGCCGCGCGCATGGGCGCGGGCGTGCTCGAGTGCGACGTTGCCTTCACCAGGGACCGCCAGCTGGTCTGCCGCCACTCCCAGTGCGACCTGGCCACGACCACCAATATCCTGGCCATTCCCGAACTGGCCGCCAAGTGCTCCAAGCCGTTCACGCCCGCCAAGGTCGACCCGGCCACGGGCGAGGTCCTGGAACCGGCCACGGCCATGTGCTGCACCAGCGACCTGACCGTGGACGAGTTCAAGCGGCTCAAGGGCAAGATGGACGCCTCCAACCCGGCGGCCACCACGCCCGAGGAATTTCTGGGCGGCACCCCGTCCTGGCGCACGGACCTGTACACGGCCACGGGCACGGTCATGACCCACAAGGAGTCCATCGCCCTGTTCAAGAAGCTCGGCGTGAAGATGACCCCGGAGCTCAAGACCCCGAGCGTGCCCATGCCGTTCGACGGCGACTACACCCAGGAGCGATACGCCCAGCAGATGCTCGACGAGTACAAGGAGGCGGGCGTGGCCCCGTCCGACGTCTTTGCCCAGTCCTTCCGGCTGGCCGACGTGCTCTACTGGCTGAAGAACGATCCCGAATTCGGCGAGCAGGCCGTGTTCCTGGATGAGGACGGCCTCGATGGATTCAACCAGGACAAGCCCGAGACATGGTCCCCGACCCCGGCCGAGCTCAAGGCCGACGGCGTGAGGATCGTGGCCCCGCCCCTGTGGGTCCTGGTCACGGTTCAGGACGGCAGGATCGTGCCCTCGGCCTATGCCAGGGCGGCCCAGGACGCGGGGTTGAAGATCATCACCTGGTCCCTGGAGCGCTCCGGGCTGCTGGCCGACGGCGGCGGCTGGTACTACCAGTCCGTCAAGGACGTGGTTCGCAAGCCCGGCGACATGCTCACCCTGGTGGACGTCCTGGCCCGGCAGGTGGGCGTCATCGGCATCTTCAGCGACTGGCCCGGCACCGTGACCTATTACGCCAACTGCAAGGGGCTCTAACCCGCTTCCCGCGACCCCATTCGGGCCGGAGTCCGCTCCGGCCCTTTTCTTTTGCCCGGTAAACCCTCCGCGAAACCGGGAGATTACACACTTTTATTGAAACCGTCGATGTGACCGGAAGCCGAATAGACGGTATCGATTTGACAGAACGGTCGCGCCGGTACCAGTGTGGCAGGAACCGGAAAAGGACAACCTATGAGAATCGATACCGTTTTCGAGCAGGGGACCGGCCTGCTGAACGAGGACTTTCTGGTGGTTGACAAGAACCTGTTCGGCGTGTTCGACGGGGCCACCAGTCTGTCCACGGCCCGGTTCGGCCACGGCCTGACCGGGGGGTACCTGGCCTCTACCATAGCCGGGAGCGTCTTTCGCGGGAGCGACCGGCCGCTTCGGGAACTGGCGGACGAGGCCAACCGGGCGATCCTGGAGGCCATGCGCAAGCACGGCGTGGACATGGACGACAGGGCCAACCTGTGGTCCACCAGCGCGGCCGTGGTCCGGGTGGGGGAGGACCGCTTCGAGTGGGTCCAGATCGGGGACTGCCTGGTCATGACCCTGCACGGGGACGGCACCCACCGGGTGCACTGCGCCGAGTTCAACCACGACCTCGAGACCCTGACCATGTGGCGGGAGGCCTCCCGCGAGAGCGAGGGCGCGGTTCTCGACGTCATGCACGAGCAAATCGTCAAGGTCCGCCGGGGCATGAACGTGACCTACGGCGTGTTCAACGGCGAGCCCGCGGCCATGGACTTCCTGAACGCCGGTTCCCTGCCGCTGCACGGGATCACGGACATCCTGCTGTTCACCGACGGCCTGTTCATCCCCAAGTGCGATCCCGGCGAGCGGGAGGATTTCGACCTGTTCGCCGAGCTGTTCCGCGCGGGCGGGCTCAAGGGGGTCCGGGACCATGTCCGGAGCGCGGAAGCGGGTGACGCGGCATGCGCCCGCTATCCCCGGTTCAAGGTCCACGACGACGTTGCGGCCATTTCCATAGCCCTGTAGGCGCGGGCCGCGCCCGCCAACCATACTGCAACCCATCTGGAGGAATGTGATGAAACGGATTTTCAGCCTGCTGTCGGGCCTGGCGGTGGCGGCGCTCTGCGCCACGGCCGCGATTGCCGGAAACCTCGAGGACAAGGTGGTCGTCTACTCCACCCACGGCGAGTCCATGCTGGAGGCCGTGGCCGACGGTTTCGAGGCCAAGACCGGCGTGGCCGTCGAGTTCATCAACCTCAAGGGCGAGCTGGCCGACCGGGTGCGGGCCGAAAAGGCCAATCCGCAGTCCGACGTCATGTACGGCGCGCCTTCCTCCGTCTACCAGGAGCTGAAGGGGGAGGACCTCTTCCAGCCCTTCACGCCCACCTGGGCCGCCAAGGTCGATCCCCTGTTCAAGGACAAGGACGGCTACTGGATCGGGACCATCCAGACCCCGGTGCTGATGTTCTACAACACCGAGATGCTCACCGCCGCCGAGGCCCCCAAGGACTGGAAGGATCTGGCCGATCCCAAATACAAGGGCATGCTGGTCTTCCGCAACGCCCTGTCCTCGTCCGCGCGGGCCACCTATTCCGCCCTGTTGCAGCAATATGAGAAGAAGGGCGAGCTGGACCGGGGCTGGGCCTTCCTCAAGGCGGTGGACGCCAACACCAAGCGCTACTACGGCAGCGGCTCCCTCCTGTTCCAGGCCGTGGGCCGCAAGGAGGCCGCCATCAGCTTCTCGGTGCTCAACGACGTCATCGACAACCAGACCAAGAACAAGATGCCGCTCAAGACCGTCGACGCGGCCAGCGGTTCTCCGGTCATCACCGACGCCATCGCGGTCATCAAGGGGGCCAAACACCCCGAGGCCGCCAAGGCGTTCGTGGAGTACGCGGGCGGGGCCGAGGCCCAGGCCATGCTGGCCCGGAAGTTCAACCGCATGCCGACCCTGCCCGACGCTCTGGACGAAGCTCCGGCATGGATGGCCAAGATCAAGTTCAAGATCATGGACGTGGACTGGGGCGCCCTGGCCTCCAAGCAGTCCGAGTGGATGCAGCAGTGGGACGCCGAGGTCAAGGATTCGGCCAAGGACAAGCAATAGCGGAGGCCGGATCATGGACGAAGTGGTCCTCAAGGGGGTCACCCGGACCTTCGGTTCGACCACGGCCTGCGCCGGGGTGGACCTCTGCGTGGCCCGGGGCGAACTGTTCACCTTCCTGGGGCCGTCCGGTTGCGGCAAGACGACCATTCTGCGCCTGATCGCGGGGTTCCTGGCCCCGCAGTCGGGCTCGATCCTGCTCGGCGGCCGGGACATCACCCGGCTGCCGCCCGAAAAGCGGGAGGTGGGCATGGTCTTCCAGAACTACGCCCTGTTCCCGTACCTGACCGTGGCCCGCAACGTGGAGTACGGATTGCGCGTGCGCCGCCGGACCAAGGCGGAGATTCGTTCGACCGTGGCCCGCTACCTGGAAATGGTCGGCCTGTCCGGGTTCGAGGAACGGCGCATCGACGAACTGTCCGGCGGTGAGCAGCAGCGGGTGGCCCTGGCCCGGTCCCTGGCCGTGGAGCCGCGCGTGCTCCTGCTGGACGAGCCGCTGTCCAACCTGGACGCCCGGCTGCGCGACCGCACCCGCGAGGAATTGCGGAACCTCCAGCGGGAGTTGGGCATCACCACCATCTTCGTGACCCACGACCAGAACGAGGCCCTGACCCTGTCCGACCGCATCGCCGTGTTCGACCGGGGCAGGCTGGTCCAGACCGGCACCCCGGCCGATATCTACGGCCGCCCGCGCAACGGGTTCGTGGCCGGGTTCGTGGGCGACACCAACCTCATCGAGGCGGACTGGCGCGACGGGCTGGCCGTTGTTCCGAGCGGGCGGCCTATCCGGGCCGGGAGCGCCGGGCCGGGCCGGTACGTGGCCGTCCGGCCCCAGGACGTGCGCTTGTCGTCCCCGGACGCCCCCGCGTCCCCGGATGACGACAACGTGTTCGAGGGGCGGGTCACGGACGCGCAGCTCAACGGGGTGTGGATCGACTACCGGGTCCGGGCGGGCGGCATGGACCTGCGCGCCGCGGCCCTGAACACCGTGGCCGGGGACTTTGCCCCGCGTCCGGGCGACACGGTGCGCGTGTCCTTTCCGGCCCGGGCGGTCATGGTCCTGGAGGCGTAGCCGTGCTCGCGGACAAGCGCCGTCTCCCGCTCCGGCTGCTCACGGCCGTCCTGATCTGGTTCCTGGGGGGCTTTGTCCTGTACCCGGCCCTGTCCACGCTGATGGTCAGCCTGGCCCCGGACAAGGGAACGGCCGCCGGGGCGGGGCTGGCGCGATACCTAACCTTCTTCTCCTCGGCCACGGACCTGGCCGTGCTGTGGAATTCCGTGGTCCTCGGGCTGCTCACCGTGCTCGCCTGCGGGGCGACCGGCACCGCGCTCGCCTTTTTCGTGCACTATTTCGAATTTCCGCTGCGCGGGCTGGTGGACAAGATCCTGCTGCTGCCGGTGATGATGCCGGGGATCATCATCGTCTTCGCCTTTGTCCAGCTCTACGGCGAGAGCGGGCTGGTGACCAAGACCGTGGAGACCTGGCTGGGGTTGAACGGTGCGCCGTGGGACTTCGCCGGGCTGCCGGGCATCCTGTTCGTGCACACCTATACCCAGTACGTCTATTTCTACATCGCGGTCTCCCTGGCCATCCGGCACATCGACGGCTCGGTGGTGGAGAGCGCGCGCGGCCTCGGCGCGTCGCGGCTCAAGGTCTTCACCTCGGTCATCCTGCCGTATCTGACCCCGGCCCTGGTCACCTCGGCGGCCGTTACCTTCATGACCGGCATCGGCTCGTTCACCGCGCCGAGCATCATCGGCGGGCCGTACAAGGTCCTGACCACCCAGATCCTCCTGGCCAAGGCCAACAACTACATGGGTGTGGCCGCCGTGCAGGTGGTCGTGCTGACCGTCATCTCGCTGATCTTCTTCGCGGTGCTCCGTTACTACGAGGGGGGACGCCTGTTCGCGGCCCAGGTCAAGGGCACGCCCATGCGCCCGGCGGACGTGCGCAATCCCCTGGCCCGGTACGCCATGCGCGGCGCGGCCTGGCTCATGGTGGCCATGGTCGTCCTGCCGTTTGCGGCCATCGTCCTGCTCTCCTTCGTGGACTCGGCCTCCTGGATGGTCAGCATCTATCCGGAACACTTCTTCCTGGACAACTTCGAGGCGGTCTTCACCCGAGCCCGGAAGTTCCGCCCGTTCCTGAACAGCGTGAACATGTCCCTGCTGGCCGCCCTGGGCTGCCTGGCGGTGGCCGTGCCCGCATCCTTCATCATCGAGAAGACCCGGCTCAAGCTGCGCTGGCTCATCGAATTCCTGGTCATCCTGCCCTGGGCCATGCCGGCCAGCGCCATCGCCGTGAACCTGATCAACGCCAACAGCACGCCCAACGTCTTCGCCTTCAACGCCATCCTGCTCGGCTCCTATTTCCTCCTGCCGCTCGGCTACCTGATCAAGTCCCTGCCCATCGTGGTCAAGATCGTGCACGTCTCCTTCCAAAATCTGAGCACGACCCTGTTCGAGGCCTCGGCCAGCCTGGGGGCGGGCCGGTTCCAAACCCTCAGGGGGGTGGCTCTGCCCATGCTCTCGCCCGGCCTGCTGGCCGGGTTCCTGCTGGTCTTCATCCACAGCGTGGGGGAATACACCGTGTCCGCCTTTCTCTACACCGCGTCCAACAAACCCATGTCCATCGCCATGGTCAACGCCATCTTCGAATACGAGATCGGGCTGTCCATGGCCTACGGCACGCTGCTGCTGGTCCTGACCGGCGCGCTCGGCGCGGTCATAGGCCTGGTGCGGCGGGACGCCTTGTCCGGGGGAAGCGGGAACTAGGAACCGGGTTCCACGTAGTAGGTGATGCGGGTGCGGGGGGAGAGGTATTCGAGCGTTTCCGGGGAGAGTTGGGCCAACCGGATGGATTTTTCCACGCGCAGGTCCGGCTCGTCGGCAAGGTCGACGATGAGCGCCTCCCTCTTGGGCACGTCCGGGTCGTAGAGCATGACGCTCGGGTTGAGCTGGTTCTTGGGGTTCACGGCCATGACCATGCCCACCTCGCCGTTGGACAGCTCCACCACGGTGCCCGGCGGGTACACGCCCAGGCAGCGGATGAACAGGGCGAGCATCCCCACGTCGAAGAGGTGCTTCTGCTGGCCGAACATGAAGGACAGGGCCAGGTACGGGGTCAGGGACTCCAGGGGGTCGGGCCGGTTGCAGTGGTTGTCGTAGGCGTCGGCGATGGCCACCATGCGCGCCAGCCGGTCGATGCCGTCGCCATCTAACCCCTTGGGATAGCCCGAGCCGTCCATGCGCTCGTGGTGCTGGGCCACCACCTCGGCCGCGTCGGGCGGGAAGACGTCGATGTCCGCCAGCATGGCCGCGCCGTAAGCCGGATGCCGCTCCAGCAGCTCCTGCTCCGGGCGGGTCAGCTCGCCGCGCTTTTTCAGCAGCTTCTTGGGCAGCCGCTCCTTGCCGATGTCGTGGAACAGCGCGCCCAGGCCGAGCACGATCATTTCCTCGGCGCTCAGGCGGGCCTCCTTGCCCACGATCATGGACAGCACGGCCACGTTCATGGGATGCGAGTAGGCCGATTCGCCCCGGTCCACCACGTTCATCAGATGCAGGGTGGACTCCCGGTCGTCCAGGAAATAGTCGGTCAACTTCGAGACGAAATCCGTGGCGGCCACGGCCGCTTCGGCCTGCCCGGCGACCACGCCCTTGAGGATGTCGTTGAAGGTCTTGATGCAGGTGTTGAAGCGCTTCTCGCACTGGGCGATGCGCTCCTTTTTCTGCTTCAGCCGCCGGGTGCGCTCCTTCTTGACCTCCCACAGCCGGTCGATGACCTCGCGCGGGACCGGCCTTTCGGCCACGGACTTCCCTTGCGCGGGCCTGGACGGGGCGGCGGGCAGGACGTCCGACTTTTCGGGGATGCAGATGACGTGGGTGATGCCCAGGCTCTGTATCAGGGCGATCTGGTCCGCGTCCTTGATCTTGAAATTGCTGAACAGGAACGGATGCTCGAACCAGCTGGTCTGTTGCAGCCGGATGAATACGCCCGGTCGGAGCTGGTCCACCGAGATGCGGATTTCGGGCATGTTTTGCTCCGTCATGATTACACAGCATACAACAACGGAATGTATACGACAACTGTTAAGGATCGAGGCTGTCAATTTAACCGTCTGATTAATAACGCATTCATAAATCGATTGTCCGGTATCAACGAAATCGGCCCAGGACGTGCGCGCGACACCGTTTTCGCCATGAAGACGTCACCCGAAAAGCGTTGCCAAGCAACGGAAAATGGTTTAATCGTCAAATTGCCGTGTGTGTTTTCCACATTCTTTCATGTTGGAAAAATTGACTTTAAGGCGGTTTGTATTATGCCGAAGAGGGCAGGCTCCGGGAAGCGGTTCCCGGTCGGTTCCTTTGCCGTATTCTTTTTCCTCGTTGCCGTGGCCGGGCTGGTCTATTTCCAGACCGACCTGTTTTGGCCGGGCTCGCCCGAGCGCGGATTGTCCGGCCTGGTGTCCGTGCGGGGATCCGTCTCCCTGGAACGGCTGGCCCTGTCCGATCAGGAGATCGCCGCCATCAACCGGGCCGTGGCCCAATACCGCGACACCTTTTCCAAGGTGGACCTGGTGGTCGACACCGTGGGGCACGAGGAGGAGATCACCCCGTCCACGGTCCTGGTCTTTGCCGTGGAGCTGCAGACCAACGGCGACCTGGTGGTCAAGTCCTGGAGCCGCAAGATACCGCGCGGCGACATGGTCTCCCAGTTGGTCGGCTACATGGGCAAGGCCGCCCGTGAATACAAGGAATTCAAACGATTCCCCGACGTCAAACAGAACTTCAAGACCCTCTACATCTAGCCGCCGCCGTTATCCATGCCTGCAAAAGGGCCCGGACTTTGTCCGGGCCCTTTTGCGTTGCCTCCGGCGGCCGGGGCGCTGCCCCGGACCCCGCTTAAGAACCTTTTGAAAAAGGTTCTTAAGAATCTCCCAAACTTTTTGTGTGCCTTCGGCAGGGTCGTGCGAACGCGTCGGGCCGTGCCATTGGTTTTCAAAAATGAAGACGTTCCGTGCTCTTGCCATCCGCGAAGCGGCAACAAAAAGTTTAGGAGGGAAGAGGGGATGGGGGTCCGGGGAAGGGGAGAGGGGAAGCCCTTCTCAAAGGGTTCCCCTCTCCCCTTCCTCCGGCCGCCGGGGGCGGCGCGTTCCTACCGCTGCTCCATGTCCTGGAGGAGGATGTCGAGGGCGTTGAGGGAGATGCGGATTTCGAGGAAGGAGTAGAACATGGACAGGATGAGGAAGAGCAGGCTGACGCCGAACAGGAGCTGTCCGGCCAGTTCGAATTCCTGGAAGATGCAGATCATGGAGAAGATGCAGGCGAGCATGGACATGACCCCGAATCCCTGCATGTGCCGGATCATGTGGACTCTTTTGCGCAGGTTGTCGATCTGGGCGAGGATGGATTGGTCCGGGGCGAGGCGGTACTGGTCGTGCAGGGTGCGGATGCGCGCGGCCAGGGACAGGAACCGGTTGGTGAAGGCGAGCATGAACAGGGAGATGGCCGGAAAAAGCAGGGCCGGAGTGGTGACGGTCATCTGCATGGAGAGGTCCTTCGAAACGTTCAAGATGGAGGCTTGACCGCTTGGTTTTGTTGAGTTTTGTGGATCGGGTCCGGGGCACGCCAGGGAAGGCCCCGGACCCGCGTCATGCTAGCCGATCGGGTGGTGGAAGTAAATCGTAGCCGGCCCGTTTCAGCGCGGTTCCAGCCGGATGAGCCTGCCGTCGTCCTCGTCGGTGAGTACGTAGATCAGGCCGTCCGGCCCCTGCCGGACGTCGCGGACGCGCTGGCCCATGGGCAGGTCCTTGTCGCCGAGGACCTTGCCGCTTTCGTCCAGCTCGATGAGCCGGATGGTCTCGCTGCGCAGGCCGCCCGCCAGGAGGTCGCCCCTGAAGGCCGGGAAGGCGTCGCCGGTGTAGACCATCAGTCCCGAGGGCGCGAACCGCCACTTCCAGACCACGACCGGATCGACCATGCCGGGCAGGGAGTGGTGGTCGGCCACGTCCACGGGCAGGGTGTACTCCTTGCTCCAGGAGGCCTTGGGCCAGCCGTAGTTGCGGCCGGGCTCGATGCGGTTGATCTCGTCTCCGGTGCGGGCGGCGTGCTCGCTGACCCACAGGGTCCCGCGCAGGGGATCGAAGGCCATGCCCTGGATGTTGCGGTGGCCCATGGTGTACAGGCCGGGCGCGGCGGCCGGGTCGGCGAAGGTCGGCGGCTCGGCCGGGGCGCCGTCGTCCTTGAGGCGGATGAGCTTGCCCTGGTGCGAGGCCCGGTTCTGGGCCTGGTCCCGGGCGAGCATGCCGTCCACGCGTTGGGGCGGGTTGCCGCCGTCGCCCACGGACAGGACCAGGGTCTTGTCCGGCAACCAGGCCAGGCGAGAGCCGAAATGCTGGCCCCCGGACTTGGCCGGGGAGGCGGCGAAGAGCACTTCGGCGTCATGGAACCGTTCTCCGTCGAACCGGGCCCGGGCCAGGGCCGTGCGGTTGGCCGACTCCGTGCCCGTGGCCAGGGTGAAGTAGACCAGCCGGTTCTTCTTGAAATCGGGGTGCGGGGCGATGTCCAGCAATCCGCCCTGGCCGTACACCAGGGCGGCGGGTGCGCCGGGCACGACTGTCGACTTGCCGTCCTTGAACAGGCGCATCCGTCCGGGCCGCTCGGTGATCAGCAGGCCGCCGTCCGGCAGCCAGGCCATGGACCACGGATGGTCGAGGCCGGTGAGCAGGGTGACGGCCCGGACGCCCTGGACGGAGTCGGTCCTTTCCGGAGAGAAATAGGGCTCGGCCCCGGCCTGTGCGGCCGCGAGGAAGAGCAGGAAAAAGGGGACGATGAGGATATGTCTGGACATGGCTGCCTCCGTGGCTGGGGTGATCCGCGCCGTTTCGGGGCGGGGCGCGGGTCGTTACAGCATAGCATAAACCGGCGGCCATGGACAGATGGGGTGGGGTCCCGCGGGCCGGAAGCCGGAAGCGAGGCCGCCGGGCGGGGCGGCCGTTTCTGCGGCAAGTGCAGATTGTTTTGAAAAAAGAGTATTTGTTGGTGCATTTTATATTGCCATTGCCAAAAATCTGTGTTCTCAGTGTCCCGAAGACTCTGTGGAAAAATCGCAGGCGCCGTTTTGCCGGTCCAGGCCCGGGGAGATCATGCTTCTGCGTTACATATGGACGACAAGGCATGCGCAGTATTTTGGATGGCGTCCTTTTTCTCCTGGCCCTGCTGCTCGGCGCGGCGGGCGCGGTCCATGCCGACGGCAAGCCGGTGGTCTACTGGCCCTATTTCAATTATCCCCCGTATTTCATCGCCGCCCCCGGCATGCAGCCGCAGGGCATGGGCATCGACGTGGCCCGGGAGGTGCAGAAGGAACTGCCGGAGTACAGGCACGTCTTCATTCTGGCCAGCCCGGAACGCATCTTTGAGGAACTGCGCTCGGGGCGGGAGCGGTTTGTGGTCTGCGGGGTGAACAAGACCCCGGAGCGCGGGGCCTACGCCCTGTATTCCGGCCTGCCGTGCCGGGTGACCTTTTCCATGATGATCATCATGCGCCGCGAGGACTATCTGCGTTTGGCCCCGGACGGCTCCGCCTCACTGGCCTACCTGGTCGCGGATCATACGCTGACCTTCGGCTACATCCCCGGGATCAACTACGCATCCTTCGCCCGGTACGTGGACCCGCTGATCTCCAACGCCGGGCTGCGGCGAACGGTCACGGCGCATGATGTGGGACAGCTCCTGAACATGCTGGCCGAGAAGCGGATCGATTGGTTCGTGCACGACGGGCTGGGCGTCGGGTACATGATCGCCGAGCAGGGGATTGAGGACCGGGTCGCCGTGGTCAATGCCGTGGAATGCCCGCCGAATCCGATCTTCGGTTATCTGGCTTGCTCCCGAGCCGGAAAAGGGCCGGGGATCATGGAATGCGTCAATCGGGCCATGATCCGGCTGGCGATCTCCAGGCGTTTGTACGAGGCCTTCAAACGATGGATTCCGGAACGTCTCGACCCGGCCTTTGAGCAGGCCTATACCCAGAGTATCCTGCCCGCCGCCCATCTGGCCGCCTACGGCGAGGCCCGCTGCCTGCCGGAAACCGAGCGCCGCTAGAAATAAAACCGGCCGCGCAGAGTCTGTCCGGCCGGTTTTTCAAACGGACCCGCCAGCTATTCCGAGAGGTCCCGCTTCATCTCTTCGTATTGTTCCCTGGTTATCTCCCCGGCGGCGTAGCGCCGCTTGAGGATGTCCATGGGCGTTTCCGCATGGCCGGCCGGGCCTCCGCCGGTGTCGCCGTCCCTGCCGGTGCTTCCCCTGAAGAACAGGAAGACGGCGGCGGCCACGACCACCAGGAGCAGGATCATGAACCACCCGCCAAAGGGCGAGTACATCATGTTCATGCCCCACCCGGGGCGTCCGCTCCCGTTGTACATGGGCTGCTGGGCGGTCAGGAGGATATGGGCGTCGATCATGGCGTCTCCTTCGGGTGCCTATTGCGGCGCGCCGCCGTATCCGTAGCCGCCGCGATACCCGTGCCCGTATCCCATCATGCCGGGGCCGCCCATCATGCCGCCGTGCATCATGCCCAGGCCGTAATAGGAGAAGCCCTTTTCACGCATGTCGACGAGCATGTTCACTCGGGTCTCGAAGGTCTGGGCCGCCAGGCCGCCGATGTCCTTGGCCAGGGACCTGGCCTGGGCCGCGTCGACCTTGTCCTGGGCCAGGACGGCGTTCAGCTGCGCATGCTTGTTCCACATCTGCTCGGACAACTTGGCGAATTGCGCCTGGTACTTGCCGACGATCTCCTGGTACGCCTTCTGCTGTTCCGGCGTGAGCTGGTAGTTGCCGCCGTAGCCGGGGCCGCCGCCCATCATGCCGGGGCCGCCGCCCATCATGCCGGGACCCATCATGCCGCCGCCGGGTCCCATGCCCATCTGGGCAAAGGCGGAGACGGCGAAGAGCAGCACGATAGCCAGAGTCGCCATAGTGATGTTTCGATTGATCATGATAAAGCCTCCTACTGGATTTTTAGGCAATCACCATAGCACATCCTGCCAAAAGATACAGTATCCTTTTCAGGAAGCCCGCATCGCCGCACGGAGGGCAGGGGCCGGAACGGATAGGCCCCCGACATCCAAGGAGGATGCCGGGGGGCCTTGTCCTATGCGCTTGCGCCGGGAGCCGTCCCGGCCGTGGCTTTCGATGGTGACGATGGGCGCGTTTCCTCGACGGCCTCCCGTCAGAACGGCAGCAAGCCTTGCGGGAGCGGCACGCCGAGGCCCTGGCTGAATCCAAGATAGAACAGTCCGGCGATGACCAGGCCCGACGCGGCGTGCCGGCCCAGCCGTTGCGGGGTCACCTTCCGGTCGTGGTCCGTCAGTGCCGCCAGAATCGTGTAACTGATCACGCTGGATATGATGAAGCCGAGCTTGTTCAGCAGCAGACACCAGAGGAGGAGCACCGCAAAGAGGAGCAGCCCTCTCCACCGTTGTTCCCCGCCGGCCGTCTTGGCCTCCTCTTTTCCCCTGACGAGGCAAAGGGCTATGTAACCCAGCGAACAGACCATGAGGACGATGGCGAAGGTCTTCGGAAAAATGGCTCCCATGGGGGAGAAGTCGGCCGCGTACGACCAGGCGAGAAAACCGAGCAGGGCGAGCCCGGCCGAAACGACGAGGCTGCCCGTGTCTTGTCTAGTTTTCATTGGCATGCACTCCTGTGGGTCCATGGAACTTGCCGTGGATTTTTTTCGAGAGGAAAGGGTAGAAGACGACGAGCGCGATCAGGGCGATGATGATCTGGGCGATGGGCCGCCCGAAGAAGCTGCCCCAGATGTTGCCCGCGGCCGTACCTATGAGCCAGCTTTGGACAAAGCCCTGCTCGGCGATGGGGCCGAGAATGATGCCCAGCACGATGGGAGAGGGCGGGAAGCCGAACCGGTTGAGAATCCAGCCGACGCCTCCCAGGCAGACCATGATCAGCGAGTCGCCCACGTTGTTGTTGATGGCGAAGGAACCGACGACGCACATGAAGGCGATGACCGGGACCAGAATCGACTTGGAAAACGTGGCGATGGAGCGATAGGCGTATTTGCCGATAAGCAGTCCGACCGGAAACATCAGCAGGGTGGCCAGCAGCAGGCCGAAAATGAAGGTGTAGACGATGCCGCCTTCATCGCTGAAAAGGGCCGGGCCCGTCTTCACCCCCTGCACGAGCAGCGCTCCCATGATGACCGCGTCGGGCGGGGTGCCGGGGATGCCGAGCACCAGCGTGGGGATGAAGCCGCCGCCCACGGTGGCGTTGTTGGCCGCTTCGGTGCAGAAGATTCCGGACGGTTCGCCCTTGCCGAAATTTGCCGACCGAGGCGAGGAGCGCTTGGCCTCGGAGTAGGATATCAGGCTAGCTATGGAGCCGCCCGCGCCGGGCAGGATGCCGACCAGGGAGCCCAACACGGAGCTGCGGAACAGATTCCATTTGTCGTTGAGGGCGTATCTCGAGGCCTCCTTGAGTCGGAACCCCTTGCCTTTCCTGGGCATGTCCAGATGCCGGGTGCGGGTCATGACCAGGTCCAGGAGCACGGGGACGCAGTACAGGCCGATCAGCGCGGAAACGATATCGATTCCGCCCAGCAGCAACTCCGAATCAAAGGTATAGCGCACGTCGCCGCCGATAACGGCCACGCCCACTGTGGAACAGAGCATGCCGAAGCTGGCTCCGGCCCAGCCCTTGAGCAGGCTTCCTTCGGAGAGGGCGGAAATCAGGGTCAAGCCGAACAGGGCCAGCCAGAAATATTCGACCGGGCCGAAGCGCAGCGCCAACTCGGCCAGCATCGGTGCGAAGAACAACAGAAAAAGCGCCCCGATGACGCCACCCACGACCGAGGCGATGGTGCCGCAGGTGACGGCCAGGTCGCCGTCTCCGCGTTTCGCCATGGGAAATCCGTCGAATGTGGTCGCGATGGCGGAAGGCGTGCCCGGCGTGTTCACCAGAATGGCGGCAAAGGAACCCCCGTAGATGGCGCCGGTGTAGATTGCGCCCAGCATGATCAGTGCGGACGCCGGGTGCATGGTGAAAGTCAGTGGCACGAGAACGGCCACGGCCATAGTCGCCGAGAGGCCCGGAAGCGCTCCGATGATGGTGCCGGCCACTATTCCGGCGATACACAGCATCAGGTTCAGCGGAGTCAGCACCTCCAGGATATATTCGATACCTGCCATGTTGCATCCTTGTTGTGAGGCGCGCGGCGGCGTGCGCCGCGCGCCTCTGCTAGAGTCCGTTTGTCCTTGTGGGCAAGGATTGTGAAAAAAAGAACTTTACCGCGTAAAAAAACTCTTCCCCGAGACGGCGGCCTTTCGCGGCTACTTGATCAGTTTGAGTTCCTTGGCGACCTCGTAATAATTCACTTTCAGCTTATCGAGAAAGGCGGGAATCTCGTCGTAGGGGACGTCCACCATGGTGAATCCCGCCTGAACCATCTGCTCGCGGAATTTCTGGTCGTGATTGAGCTTGTCGAGCATGGCGGAGACCTCTTCGCGGGTCGTTTCGTTCGAGGCCTTGGGAAGGGCCAGGCCGCGATACGCGCCGCCGACGAAATCATAGCCCAGTTCCTTGAACGTGGGGACGCCGGGGAACAGCGGGTGGCGGGTTTCGCCGGCTATGGCAAGCAGGCGGACCTTGTCTCCCTGCGCGATGCCCACGGTGGTGTAGCCCCAGTGCGCGGCGACCTGGCCGCCCAGCATGGCCATGGCCGCGTCGCCGGTGGTCTTGAAGGGAATGTAGGTGGTCTTGATCTCCGCGATCTTGTCGAAACGGGTCTTGGCGAAATGGTTGTTGGAGTAGGAGCCCGTCCCGGCAAAGGTGATCATGCCGGGATTATCCTTGGCGGCCTGGACGAGGTCGGCCAGCGTCTTGAACTTGCTGTCGGCGGGGACGACGATGGCGTCCGGGGTGTAGTGGAAGAAATATACGTTGATGATGTCCTCCAGATTGAAGCCGTTTCCTTTTTGCAGGGGCTTGAGGACGATATGGGGAAGGTTGGTGCCCATGATGGTGTAGCCGTCGGCGGGATACTGCTGCAGGGAACTCCATCCCACGGCGCCGCCGCCGCCCGGTTTGTATTGGATGACCATGCTCTTGCCGAACAGGCGGCGGAAATTCGCCTGTTGTATGCGGGCCGAAATATCGGATTCGCCTCCGGGGCCGAACGGAACCACGTAGGTGATGTCCTTTTCCGGATAACCGGCCAGGGCGGAGCCGAACGTGATGAGAATGAATGCCAGGGCCACAGTCAGATTCCATAAGGATTTCATACCAAAAACTCCTGTTGGATAAGACAGTGGGCGGTATGGTACCGCCCACTGATATGTTTCTGCGATCGTACCCCGAGTCCTCCTAGGCGCTCCGGTACAGCTTGGTCATCACGAATTCCCGGTGACCGAGGACTTCCGCACTGGTCAGGCGGCCGTTGGCGGTATCGATCATCAGGTCCAGCAGCTTTTCGCCTGCCTGATCCAGGTTCATCTCGCGGCGCAGGATGCCGGAGACGTCCAGGTCGATGTGCTCGCCCATGGTGCGCACGGTGCGGGGGTTCGCCCCCAGCTTGATGACGGGAAGAACGGGGTTGCCGATGATGTTGCCCTGCCCGGTGGGGAAGAAGTGCACGACCGCGCCGGCGGCGGCGCACAAGGTGACCATTTCCGCCGCCGCGGACGAGGAGTCCATGAACCACAGGCCGGGCCCCATGGGGGCTTCCGCCGGTTCCAGACAGCCCTCCACCATGCATTTCCTGCCGATCTTCTGGATGTTGCCCAGGGCCTTTTCCTCGATCGTGGTCAGGCCGCCGAGGATGTTTCCCTTCGTGGGTTGGGAGTCGGACAGGTCGTTGGTCTTGTTGGCGACGATGAAGTCGTTGTAGTCGTTCCACATCTTCATGAACGCCTCGCCGACCTCCGGCGTCTTGCAACGGGCCTCCACCAGGCGTTCGCCGCCGGTGATTTCCGACGTTTCGCCAAAGAGCAGCGTGTTGCCCATTTCGTACAGCGTATCAAAGGCGTTGCCCACGGTGGGGTTCGAGGCGATGCCGGACGTGGTGTCGGACTCGCCGCACTTGCAGGAGACCAGCAGTTCCTTGACGTCGCATTCCACACGTTGCAGCTCGGTGGCCCATTGCACCAGTTCCTTGGCCTTGCGCGAAGCGGCGCAAATGGTGTTGTGGTCGCCGTTCTGCTCGATGGAGAATCCGAACACGGGCTTGCCGGTCTTGGCGATGCCGTCGGTGATGACCTTGGTCCATTCCGGTTCGATGCCGATGACCACGACGGCCGCCACGTTGGGATTGCAGCCCGTGCCGATCAGGGTCCGGAAATGCAGTTCCAGGTCCTTGCCGAATTGCAGGCGTCCATAGTGGTGGGGCAGGGCGAGGGTGCCCTTCACGTTGTTGGCCACCGCCTCGCTTGCCGCGTTGCCCAGGTCGTCGAGGGGGAGAATCACGACATGGTTGCGCACTCCCACGCGGCCGTTTTCGCGACGGTATCCCAGAATCTTGGTGCTTTTCATTTCTACCACCTTTTGGTCTTTACATTGTGGACATGGAGATGTTCGCCGGCCTTGATGGGCATCACCGCGCGGCCGATGTCGGTCCCGTACTTGATGACGGTGTCGTCCTTGGCCAGAGGCTTGAGAGCGATCTTGTGACCGATGGGGATGTCTTCGAGCACATCGAACGTCACGGTCTTGTCTTCCGCCATGATCCAGCCGTTGAGCTTTTGGCCGGCCTTGACGCCTTCCACGACGACTACGCCAACCGAGTCGCCCGCTTCATGCACCAGAAAATGAATGTCCATTTTGACCTCCTTGGTCTGTTTGAGTCTGTGGTAATATATCTTATATAAGACGTCAACCGGCAAAATAAAAAAAGGCACATCGGTGAAAAGCGCGGAACCATGGGCATGGAAGGCGGACTGCTTCGCCCGGCAATGGACAGATTGCTTTTGTATATGATATAATATACTGTCTGGATCAAGCAACGAAACCGAACGAGGCAGATCCAGCCGCCCTGTGGGCGGGAACGGACACTGCGTCATTGTTGACAATCGCGCCGCGACGTGTTGAACGCGGTTCACCTGTCATAGTTCGTTCGAAGCCGGGCGCGGCACCCGGCGGCGAGCGGCTCGCGCCCCTGGTCGAAAAAAGGGGCGCCGCGGATGCTGTGCCGTCTGCGCAAAAGTCAGTCTATATGGGTCGAACTACATACCGGTCGGAGAATTGAAGAAATAATGAGAGCCTTGAAATCCACCCCCTTGTACAAGCAGGTGAAGGCGTCCATCTTATCAAGGATGGCGGAGGGAGAATGGGCTCCCGGCACCTTCCTTCCCTGTGAGACGGATTTGGCAAAGGAGTACCAGGTGAGCCACGGCACCTTGCGGCGCGCCCTGGATTCGCTGACCCGGGAACACAAGCTGACGCGCTACCAGGGCAAGGGCACGGCCGTGGCCTTGCTGGACTCCGATCAGGCCTTGTTCAAATTCTTTCAAATCCATCGGGAAGACGGCGTCTGCCCGCTGCCCACGTCAATGAACATCCGCGTCACGCGGGGATCGGGCGAGCGGGACGGCGCCACGGCGAAAGAGGCCGACGCCCTGAACATGGAGGTCGGCGACGACGTCATCCGCATCCGGAGAATCCGCATCGTGGACAACCTCCCGCTGTTCAATGAATATATCACCGTGCCCCATCGTTTGTTCCAGGGGCTTGAGGACGAGTCTTTGGAATCCATCCCCAACACGCTCTACGATTATTTCCAAAGGAAATACAACGTCACCATTTCCCGCGCCAGGGAACTGGTCAGTGCGGTGGAGGCCTCGGCGGAAGATGCCAGGCGATTGTCCATCGAGGCAGGGAAACCCATCCTCCGGGTGGAACGGGTGGCCTACGACATCACGGACAGGCCGGTGGAGCACCGCATCACCCATATGCTGACGCAGGGGTATTACTACTACGCCGAACTGGGGGGCTAGGCCGTTACCGCCGAACGGCTGCGGGATGCGGAAGAGGGAGATCACCCGCCGTGTTTCGCGGCGGTGAAGCGTACCGGCGATGCCCGCCCGAACGTGCGGGCATCGTCGGCTCCGGCCGCTTCCCGCGTTGCCTAGCCCTGCGGCCTGCTGATGCCGACGGTGACGGTTTTGGCCTGGTGGCGGATGGTGTCTATGGGGCGGGTCATTTCCTCGATGGCCTTGTTCAGGATGGTCAGGATGTCGGGCAGGCGGGCCTCGGTGGCCTGGATGGCCCGGGCCTGGTTGACCAGCCAGAGCATGTAGTTGGCCAGGGATGCGGCCACCCGGGCGGGCAGGGCCGAGTCCGTGGCGCCCGAGGCGATGCGCTCGACGCATTCGTTCAGGGCGATGAGCAGTTTTTCGCGATCGAAGGTGGTGTTGCCCTCGAGCATCCCGCCGATGAGCACCCGGGCCCTGCGGAACGGCTCGGCGTGGCCGTCGATGGCCTTGGCGGCGGACACGCCCCACCAGTGCCCGGCCACGGTCTCGAGCACGAAATCCAGGCCGCCGCCCGCGCGCGGCACCTTGACCGTGGCCTCGGCCACCCGGTCGAAGCGGTCCTCGTCCTCGGCGCAAAACACGATGGGCGAGCCGTTGTGCGCCTTGAAGATCGTCGTCTCCTTGACCGTGTCCGTAACGACCATCTCCGGCAAATCCGAGGCCATGACCAGGGTCAGGGGCTCGGTGGACAGGTCGATGTGCTTCTTGTCCTCCGTGACGTCGCACGGGATGGATTTATAGCATAATTCCGATAGCTTGATGCGCACCTCCTGGGCCGCCACGCAGTTGGCGCCGTTGCCGACCAGGGCCCAGTAGCGGTGCACGGGCGCGTACTTGCGGGCCACCTCGGCGATCTGTTCCTTGTTCTCCAGGACCTTGTCGATCCTCGCGGGCAGTCCTTCCAACGCCTCGATTTCCTTGAGGATGGCCCCCTTGTCCATGGTCCCGAGGATGTCCGCCAGCCAGAGGGAGAGCAGCTTGCCCGCCGCGATCTGGGAGTAGAACGCCTTGGTCGAGGCCACGGCCATCTCCACGTCCCGGCCGTTGCTCGTGTAGATGTGCGAGTCCGACTTCTGGACCAGGGGCGAGTTGCGCCGGTTGACGATGCAGTTGACCCACGCGCCCCGGTCGCGGCACAGGTCCACCACCCGGTTGGTGTCCGTGGTCGTGCCCGACTGCGACACCGGGATCAGGAACACGTCGTCCATGCCCTCGTCGCCCATGAACCCGATGAGTTCGCTGCCGGTGTAGGACTCGATGGCCATGCCGGTGTCGGCCAGGGTGCGGCGCAGCAGCCGGGCCACGGCCATGGCGGCCACGGCGGCCGTGCCCTGGCCCACGCAGATGATCCGCCGGATGGGCCGGGTCTTGTCCCGGAACCGCCCGACCAGGGCCGGGCCGCGCCCGAATCCTTCGGGCAGAAACTCCACGCCGCCGTTTTTCTTGAGATATTTACCGTGCAGGGTGTTGCGCACCGAGTCCGGGGCCTCGTGGATTTCCTTCTCGATGTAGTGGGCGTACTCGCCCCGGAAGATGTCGCGCGAGAAGATCTCGATCGTTTCCTCGGCCAGGGCCACGGGCTCGCCGTTGTCCAGGTAGCGGGCCACGGGCACGGCGTCCGCGGGGTCGGTGTCGCGCAGGACCACGGACACCCCGCCCTGGCGGTGCACGGCCACCGGGAAGGACGACCGCGCCCGGGCGGCCATGCCGTAGGCCTCGCTGGCCACCAGCCAGCCGTCCTGCGTGCGGCCGATGTAAAAGGACTGGCCCGACCCCTTCTGGGCCAGGAACTGCGAGTCGAAGTCGTTCAAATTCTGCATGACCACGGCCAGGGACCCCTCGCAGCGCCTGAGCACGTTGCGGAACCGCTCCTCGGCGTCGTCGCTCTCCTCCACGCCCAGGTGGAAGAGCACGGGCAGGATCTTGGCGTCGGTCGAGATGGCCGACGGGATGTGCGCCCCCTTGGACAGGACCGATTCCTCCACCAGGGTGCGGTAGTTGTCCACGTCGCCGTTGAGCACGAACATGGTCTTTTCCAGCCCCGTGGACATGTCGCCCTCGACCAGGCCGTCCACCGGATGGCAGTTGGGCACCGAGATGATCCCGTTGGACGCCCAGCGGGTGTGGGCGATGATGTTCAGCGTCCGCAGCCCCTGGGACATGGTCCACAACAGCTCGTCATGCTTGATGAATTCGCGCAGAGCCGCGCCGTTGTCCCCGAGTTGGCCGACCAGCTGGGCGACCTTGTACAGGAAGCGGCAGGCGGTCCGGCCGTCGGCGAGCTTGCGCACCAGCACCTGGCGGGTGTCCGCGTTGCCGATGGACGAGCGGTCGGCCAATTCCTGTTTCTGAGCGGCGGTCAGACCGGCCTCCGGGTCCACGCCCTCGGGCAGGACGAATGCCAGGGCCACGCCCGCCGAGTCGCGGCCGCGCACCTCGAGCTTGTCGATGGACTGGAGCACCTGCTCGGCCCCCCAGGCCAGAAAATGCCGGTCCCGCGCATCCACGTCCCCGGCCAGGTCCTTGGGCATCAGCGCCAGCGTCCGGTCCACGTTGACCAGCACCTCGCGCTCGATCTGCCACAGATAGTCGTCCAACGCCTCGCGCAGCGACTCCAACTCGTCCGTGCGCGGCCCCTGCTCCAGCTTCACGGCCGCCGCTTTGCGCAACGCCCGGATGGTGTCCCGGATGGACGACAACGCCCCCAGCGCCTCCGCATCCCCCACCAGCCGCATGTGCACCCCGAACGACATCAGATCATAAAACCGACCCGCCAGCTCATTCAGCGGCTTGGACGCCGCGAGGAGGTCCGGGGTCTCGCGCACGGCGGAGAAGGCGTTTTCGAGGGTGAGGAGCCAGCCGGTGTCCGGCGTTTCCAACCATTTTTTATTGCTCAAGAAACTGGCGATACCACACATGGCGGTCGTATACTCCTGGTGGATGGTTTCAATCTAGGGCGGCAGGGCGGCGCGGATGACATGGTGCGCCGGGCATCCTGCCCGCGTCCTGAATTACTGTACATGGTGGCCCTTGGCAAGGGCGCGGCCGGGAGCCGGGCCGGGGCTTCGAAAAATGCGATGGGTCGGGCGGTTTTGCATAGAAAAAGTGATTAGAACAATCTTTTCAATATGTAATGGACATGGTATGGTTCGCTCAAATTCCTGGTCAAATCGTGGAGGAACATGGCGAAACGAAGGGGGGCGGCATGATGTCCTGCAGGGCGCGTCGGCGGTTCATTCCGCTGGTCTTGTGCCTGGCGTGCCTGGCGTGCCTGGCGAGCCTGGCGTGTCCGGACTCCCGCGCCCGGGCGGGTTCGGACGGATACTCGCTCGGCATGTCCGCCGCCTTCACCGGTCCCAGCGACGGCCTGGGGGTGGAGCTCTACAGGGGCTCCATGGCCTACTTCACCTTTGTCAACGAGCACGGCGGCGTCAACGGCAGGACGGTCTCCATCCGCATCCTGGACGACGGCTACCAGCCCGGCCCGGCCATCGACAACACCATGCGGTTTCTGGAGGGCGACGAGCCCCTGTGCCTGTTCAGCTACGTGGGCACGCCCACGGTGACCCGCGTCCTGCCCCTGCTCAAGGGGTACGGCGGGCGGCGCAAGCTCCTCTTTTTCCCCTTTTCCGGAGCCGAACCCCAGCGCGAGCCGCCCTATGACCGGTTCGTCTTCAATCTGCGCGCCTCCTACCGCCAGGAGCTGGCCGGTCTGGTGGACCGCTTCCTGGCCCTGAACCGCAAGCGGCTGGCGGTCTTCTACCAGGCCGACGCCTTCGGGCGCAGCGGCTGGGACGGGGCGCACCGGGCGCTCAAGTCCCACGGGTACGCCCTGGTGGGCGAGGCCACCTACCGGCGCGGGGCTCGGTTCGCCGAGTCCATGAAGCGGCAGGTGGAGATCCTCATGCGCGCCAACCCGGACGCGGTCCTGTCCATCGGCTCGTACGCGGCCTGCGCGGCCCTGATCCGCGACGCCCGCGACATGGGGCTGAACGTGCCCATCGCCAACGTCTCCTTCGTGGGCAGCGAGAAGCTGCTCTCCCTGCTGCTGGCGGCCGAGCGCGAGAACGGCCGCGACTACACGTTCAATCTGGTCAATTCCCAGGTGGTCCCGAGCTACGAGGACCTGAGCCTGCCCGCGGTGCGCGAGTACCGCGAACTCATGGACCGCTACGCGCCGAACGCCCCGGCCATGGCCGCCCGGGAGTATGCCCCCGTGCGTTACAGCTTCACCAGTTTCGAGGGATTCCTCAACGCCAAGGCCATGGTCCGCATCCTTGAGGCCTATGCCGCGTCCCTCACGCCCGGGCTGGGGGCCGCGGCCGAGTCCCTCACGGAGGCGGACATCGGCATCGACGTGCCCCTGCGTTTCGGCCCCGACCGGCACCAGGGCCTGGACCGCGTCTATTTCACCACCGTCAGGGACGGCAGGTTCGTGCCCATGGACGAAAGGCAGTGGCGGGCATGGCAGCGATAAAGGGCATGTCCCTGTTCAAGAAGACCGGCCTGATCGCCTTCTGCCTGTTCGGGGTCATCGCCAGTGCGACCTCGGCCATGACCGCCTGGACCCTGTACGGGCTGATGACCCGCGAATACGTCAGCAAGGGCACGGCCATCGCCCAGTCCATCGCCGGGGCCAGCCAGGAAATCCTGCTCAACCGGGACGCGGCCACGGTCCAGTCCGTGATTGACCAGTATCTGGAGATCGAGGGCGTGGCCTACGTCTTCGTGGTGGACGGCGACGGACTGGTGGTCTCGCACACATTTGTGCCCGAATTTCCGCCCATGCTGCACGACGTCCGGGGGCTGAAGCACGAAATCGCCGTCTCCTCCCTGGATATTCCTCCCCACGGAGCGGTCATCGACATCTGCGCGCCGGTCCTGGCCGGTCTGGCCGGGTTCGTGCACGTGGGCATGGGCAAGGAGCTGATCATGGCCTACTTCTGGGAAGTGGTCCTCAAGATGCAGATCCTGCTCTTCTTCATCTTCTGGGGCTGCGTGGGCATCCTCTACCTGGTCATGCGGCGTATCTCGCGGCCGCTGGGGCAGCTGACCGACTACGCCCGCAAGCTGGCGGCCCACGATTTTTCGGCCGCCATCGACATCCGCACCCGGGACGAGCTGGAGGTGCTCGGCCGGGCCATGATGTCCATGGGCCAGGAGCTGGCCCTGCTCTTCTCCGAGATGGAGAACGAGGTGGGCAAGGCCACCGCCGACCTGCGCGACCACATGGCCTATCTCGCGGCGATCATCGACAACCTGGCCGACGGGCTGTTGGTGGTGGACGTGACCGGGGCCGTGTCGGTCATCAACCCGGCCATGCGCGAATTCTTCGACCTGGGCGACACCCCGTGCAAGGGACGGTCCCCGGCCCGGCTCTTCCCCGTGGAGGTCACGGGCCTGGCCGACCGCATCCGGCGGTGCACCACCGAGGTGCTGTCAGCCGAGATTCCCCTGGCGCGCGGCCGGACCGGCAAGGCCGTGGGTTCGACCATCTTCGCGGAGACCCCGGGCCGCCAGTGCCTGGGCGGGGTCCTGCTGGTCCGCGACATCACCCGCGAGAAGGAGCTGGACCAGCTCAAGACGGACTTCATCTCCACGGTCTCCCACGAGCTGCGCACGCCCATGACCTCGGTGCTCGGCTTCTCCAAGATCATCCGCAACAAGCTGGAGCGCTATGTCTTCCCGCTGCTTGCCGGGGATCGGGGGGTGGAAAAGCCCATCGGCCAGGTGCGCGGCAACATGGACATCATCGTGGCCGAGGCCGAGCGGCTGACCGAACTGATCAACGACGTCCTGGACATCGCCCGCATGGAGGCCGGGGAGGTCCAGTGGCGTGACGAGAACGTGCCCGTGGCCGGGGTCCTGCGTCAGTCCGTGGAGGCCACGCGCGGCCTGTGGCAGGCCAAGGGGCTCGCGGTCGAGATCGACGTCGGGGACGACCTGCCGCCCGTGCGCGGCGACCACGACCGGCTGGTCCAGGTGGTGGTCAACCTGCTGTCCAACGCGGTCAAGTTCACCGAGGTCGGTCCCATCCGTTGCTCGGCGGAGCGCGAGGGCGGCTTTGTCCGGGTCTCGGTCCGGGACAACGGCGCGGGCATCGACCGGGCCGATCTGCGCATGGTCTTCGACAAGTTCAAGCAGGTGGGCGACACCCTGACCGGCAAGCCCGAGGGGTCCGGCCTGGGGCTGCCCATCTGCCGCCAGATCGTGGAGCGCCACGGCGGGTCCATCTGGGTCGAGAGCGAGCCCGGCAGGGGCAGCGTCTTTACTTTCACCATCCCCCTGGCCGAGGATGAGGCCCGGGCCGGGGAGGGCGACGCAGAACCCTCCTGCCGCGCGCCCGAAGGCGGAGAGGTCCCGGACGCACGGACCCGGACCTCGCCCCTGGTCCTGGTGGTGGATGACGATCCCGCCCTCATCGAGTACCTCTCCCAGGTCTTCGAGGAGCGGGGATACGCCGTGTGCGAGGCGGCCAACGGTCCGGACGCCGTGGCCACGGCCCGGTCCGTGCTGCCCGACCTGATCACCATGGACATCATGATGCCGGGCATGGACGGCCACGAGGTCATCGCCCGGCTGCGGGCCCTGCCCGAGACCCGGGCCATCCCGATCCTGGTCATTACCGCCCTGGGCGGGGCCGAGGGCGAGGCCGGGGACATGGCCCTGGTCAAGCCGGTGGACGACGCCACCGTGATCCGGGCGGCCGAATCGCTGCTGCGCGGCCAGGCCTGCGGCGGCGCCTGCATCGTGCTCGGCGGGCGGGAATGCGACCTCAACGGCATGCGGGTACTGTGCTCGGGCGAGGTGACCTTCGCCACGGCCGAGGAGTTCTGGCCTCTGGTGGAGGACGGATTCCGCGGCACGGTGTTCATCTCCTCGGAAGTGGTCGGCGGAATGGAGCTGGAGCGGCTTTCGGCGCTCGGCGGGGTGTCGGTGGTCATCCTGCCGCCCTTCGCCTGCAAGGGATGAGGAACCATTGTGTTATTCCAATTGCGATACCCCGCCCTCTTGTGGCATGGTCGTGCCAATGGGGGAGGAGATAGTGTTCCATATTCAACAGGTATGCTTCAAGGAGATGACTGATGGCCAAGAAGATCCTCATAGTTGATGACGAGGTCCACATCAAAATGCTGCTCGAGCAGACGCTCGAGGAGCTCGAGGACGAGTTCGAAGTGGACCTGTATACGGCCTCGGACGGCGAGGAGGGACTGGAATTCATCCGGAGCAAGCGTCCGGACCTGGTTTTTCTCGACATCATGATGCCCAAGATGAACGGCTACGAGGTCTGCCGGATCATCAAGGACGACGCGTCCCTCAAGGACGTGAAGATCATCCTGCTGACCGCCAAGGGACAGGAAGTGGACCGCAAGCAGGGACTGGAGCTGGGGGCCATGATGTACATGACCAAGCCCTTTGATCCGGACGAGATCCTGCGCGTCTCCAAGGAGCTTCTCGAGCTGTAAACGGATTCGCTCCCGGACCGCCCCCCTCTGCATGACACCCTTGAAAAAATACATACGGCCCGGCGTATTGCGCAACCTTCTCCGCAAGGCTGCCGAAATGGCCGACGGCCGCTGCTCCCTGGCCATCAGCTTCGAGGGCGAGGTCTGCATCGTCGAGGGGCCGGCCCCCGAGGTCGCCTTTGTCGAGGGCGGGCCCGGGGTGAGCAGCGTGCCCATCCGGTTCGACCAGGTCCACTCCGGGCGGCTGTTCCTGCTCGCGGACCGGCCAGACGACCGGGACGAGTGCGGCAGGCTCTTGAATTTCCTGTCCTATTCCATTCAGGAACTGGTGGACATGGAGTACGCCCGGCGATCCATCGCCGAAGAGGCCCTGGCCAAGTACCGCGAACTGGCCCTGTTCCACCGCTCGGTGCCGAACATCAACACCTCCCTGCACATGCGCGACGTGGTCAACGCGCTCATCGACGAATGCCGCCTGGAAAACTACCCCGGCGAGCTGGGCATGATCTTTTTGCTGGAACCGTCGCGCAAGGTCTTCCGCCTGGCCGTGCAGTTCGGCTTTCCCTTCGGCACCTACCTGCAGCCCATGGTGGACAGCGCGCTGTTCCAGGAAGTGGCCTGCTCGGGCCGGGGCGAGATCGTCAACGACCTGGAAAAGGAGGCCCGCTGGGACAACGAGCTGCCTGGCCTGGGGTCCATGATCCTCATCCCCATCAACTCGCCCAACCGCTGCGAGGGGGTGCTCATTCTGGGCTCCAGGAACACCGGAGTGTTCGAGGCCGCCCACCGGCGCAGCCTGACCACCCTGGCCTCGGTGGCGGGCATCTCGGTCTCCAACGCCTTCAACTTCGAGGGTATCCAGAAGCTGATGGACGCCATCATGCAGGCCCTGGCCGAGGCCATCGACTCGCGGGACCCGTATACGGCGGGCCACTCCGAGCGCGTGGCCCATCTGGCCGTGGCCTTCGGGCACACCCTGAACGAGGCCGGGGGCTACCGGGGAAGGGTTTTGAGCGACGACGAGCTGCGCGAGATCTACTACGCGGGCATCCTGCACGACGTGGGCAAGATCGGCATCAAGGAGGACGTCCTGACCAAGCGCACCCGGCTGCCGAAACGGCGCATGGACGTGGTCCGGGCGCGCTTCCAGCTCCTGGGCCAGTTCGACGACTTCGATTGGGGCCACGCCTTCGAGCGGCTGTGCGACGTGAACAAGGCCATGGTCCCGGACGCGTCCGCCCTGGATTTCGTCCGCGAACTGGGCGACCGGGTCCTGCGCCGCAACGGGACCAGCCTGCGCTATCTCTATGACGACGAACTGGAGAACCTGCTGCTGGCCTACGGCAACCTGACTCGGGACGAGCGCAGGGAGATCGAGCGCCATCCGGCCGAGAGCGAGCGTATCCTCCAGCACATCCCCATGCAGGACGGCTACGGAGACCTCCTGACCATCATCCGCCAGCACCACGAACGCATGGACGGCTCAGGCTATCCCGACGGGCTCAAGGGCGAGGACATCCTGCTCCAGAGCCGCTTGATGGCCATCGTGGACATCTATGACGCCGTCACCCAGGAACGCCACTACAAGCCCGCCTACACCCGCAGCGAGGCCATGAAGATCCTCGGCCGGGAAGTGGAGGAGGGCAAACTGGACAGCGAGTTGACCAGCTTCTTCCTGAGCAATATCGAGAGCATCGAGATGCTTTCCGAACAGGTCAAGGTGACCAAGGCCACGCACCTGTCGTCCCTGGGCCACCTGTCCAGTCTCTGATTCTCACATTCCGGAAAGGATTCAGCGCACCGGGCGCCGGGCGATGGCGGAAAGCGGCATCTGTCCTTCGGCGAACAACGCCTTGCAGAAGAGCGGCAGGTCCAGCCGCCACTGGCGGCGCAGTTCGGTCAGCTCGTGCAGGCCGAGCACGGGCATGGTCCGGTGGCCCGGGGCCGTGCGGATGAGCCTGACTTCGCTCAATGCCTCCTCGCGGGTGAACCCGGCGCGGTCCAGGATGTCCAGGCAGTGGTCCTGGTCCAGGCCGCCCACGGCCAGTTCGGTGTCGATGCGGGCCAGGGCCGCCCGCCTGAGTCCGCGCACGTGCAGGACCAGCCGGTCCAGATCGGTTTCCAGGTAGCCCAGCTCGTCCAGCAGGTGCTCGGCAAAGGCCAGCCAGCCCGCCGTGAACACGGGATTGGTCACCTGACCCAGGCACGGGTCGGCCAGAGCCCGGCGCTGTGAGTCGAGCAGGTGGCGGCCGGGATAGGTCTGGGCCGCGGCCAGGAAGGGAAATTCGCGGCGCATGCGGGCCAGGTGGGCCGGGGTGTCGCGGAACCGGTTGCCAGAAAATATGTGCGGGCTGACATAGCACCGGGACGGCTCGTTCTCCCAGGCCCCGAGCACGGGGTCGTGGTGGATGGGCCGCAGGGTGGACGCCAGGTGCCGGGGCTGGGGGTCGATGCGCAGGCCGGAGTCCGCGAACACGCCCGCCAGGGGGCCTTCCTGGACAAAGGCGCGCAGCCGGTGGATTTCCCGGATGATCAGGTCCAGGGGGGCCAGGCCGTCGGTGGGCGGTCCCTCGTATCCCTCGTACAGTTCGCGCCACGTCCCGCCGCCAATCCCGGCCTGGAGACGGTCCAACGTGGTCAGTCTCGCCTCGAACTCGGTTTCGGCCAGGTCGCGCAGCTCCTCCATGGAGCGGTCCGTGCCCAGCACGTGCTCGGCGGCGTATCGGAAGGAGGGGCCGTCCGGGTCCGGGATCTCGGGCCTGGAGGTGACGAAACGGTCGTATTCGCGCAGGGCCGCCAGGGCGTCGGCCAGAAATCGGGGGGCCTTGCCCGCCCGGCCCAGCTCCTGTCCGCCCAGCTCGGTCAGGTAGCGGGCGCAGTCCCGGATCATGGTCTGTGAAGTGGACCGGCTGGCCGTGCTGGCGGCCTCGATGTTCTCGGTGGCGTGGGTCAGCATGGCGGGCACGGACTTGAGGCGGCTGATGAACCGCTTCTGCCGTGCCCGGTCGTTCTTGGCGGGCAGGTCGGCGGCCTGCTCCAGGCCGGTGAAGGCCACCTGCAGGTAGAGTTCCGGGGCGTGTTCCCAGGCGCGGATGCCGTCCAGTTCGGCGATGACCCCGCCCGCGCTCAAGGCCAGGGCCTGGGCCCGCGCCTTGTCGGCCGGTTCCGTCGCCTTGTCCGCTTCGGCCAGGAAATTGTTGCGGAAGGCGGTCAGGGCGGCCACGTGCCGGGCGATGGACCGGCCGGACAGGTCGTCCAGGCGGTCCAGCCACCTGGAGGCGTCGGTCACGGGGGGCATGAGCGGGAAGGCGCCCGAGGCGCACATCACCGGATAGTGCTTGGCCAGATAGGCGAAGAACTTCTTGGCAACTGAGGATTTCATGGGTTCTTTGCCTTTGGCTTTCGGGGCCTAGCCTGCCTGCTCTTCGAGCAGTTTCAGCGCCCTGGGCGCGAGTTCGCCCAGTTCGGCCTTGGATATCTGGGCGTCGGCGCCCACGGCGATGCCCTTGTGGTGCAGGGTCTGGGTGACGATGGAGGAGCAGAGGATGACCGGCAGATGGCGCAGGCCGTTGTCTTCCTTGATGCGGCGGGTCAGGGTGTGGCCGTCCATGGAGGGCATCTCCACGTCCGAGACCACCAGGTTGACGTAGTCCTCCAGGGGGCGTCCCTCGGATTCGGCGAGCCTCTGGATCCCCAGCAGGTATTGCAGGGCCTGTTCGCCGTTCTCCTCGGTGTGGACCTTGAATCCGGCCGAGGTCAGGATGTTGGCGATCATCTTGCGCGCCATGGCCGAGTCGTCGGCCAGCAGCACCCGGTACTTCCTGTGGGCGATGGCCTCGCGGACCTTCTCCGTGGCCTCCGGGTCCGGCTCGCCGCCCGGGTTCAGGTCCATGCAGATCTTCTCCATGTCCAGGATGAAGGTGATCCTGCCGGCGATCTTGACCACGCCGGTGATGGAGTTGACCGTCAGGGAGGAGACGTAGTTGGTCGGGGCCTCCACCTCCTGCCAGCCGATGCGGTGGATGCGGGTCACGCCCGAGACCAGGAAGGCGCTCTTGGTCCGGTTGAATTCGGTGACGATGACCTTGGGCGGCTCGGTCTCGACACGGCTCTTGCGCAGCCACCCGGCCAGGTCGACGAGCGGGATGATCTCGTTGCGCAGGTTGAAGGCGCCGAGCACGGACGGATGGGCCGCTTCGGGCATCTCGGTCAGCTCGGGCATCTGGATGATCTCCAGCACCTTGGCCACGTTGATGCCGTAATAGCCCCGGTAACCGCCGCCCGTGCGCGATTCGTCGAGATAGAACTCGACGATCTCGAGCTCATTGGTGCCCGATTCCAACAGGATCTTGGTTTCGCTCATGAACAGGTTTCTCCAGGGGCCTCCGCGTGCCCGACGGTATGGTGACCCCGAACATATACAAGCGGTTTGCCGGGCGCAACCCCGGGCATGCGGCAAATCGCGGCGGAATACTCGCTATTCCCCGCCTATGCCGTACTTTTTGATCTTGTAGTGGATGGCCCGGCGGCTGATGCCCAGACGGTCGGCCGCGTCCTTCTTGACCCCGCCCGCCGCCTCGAGGGCGCGGAGGATGGTCTCCCGCTCGTTGTCCTCCAGGGACAGGCTGGTCCCGGCGGCCGGGGAGTTGACGGGCGGCGTCTCCAGCTGTAGGTCGCCGGGCTCGATGACGTCCCCGGCGCAGAAGACCAGGGCCGCTTCCAACGCGTTTTCCAGCTCCCGGACGTTGCCCGGCCAGGGGTGGGATTCGAGCAGGCGCATGGCCTCGGCCGAGAGTCCGGCGCAGGGCCGCTGCTGGCGGGCGCAGAGCCTTGCCAGCAGCCCGTCGGCCAGGGCCGGGATGTCCTCGCGCCGCTCGCGCAGGGGCGGGATGGTCAGGGTGACCACCTTGAGGCGGTAGTAGAGATCCTCTCGAAATTTCCCCTCCGCGACCATCTTCGGCAGGTCCGCGTTGGTGGCGGCCACCACCCGGCAGGACACGGTCCGCTCGCGGTTGTCGCCCACCCGGCGGATGGTTCCCTCCTGCAGGAAGCGCAGCAGCCGGGCCTGCATGTCCGGGGAGACGTTGCCTATCTCGTCCAGGAACAGGGTGCCGCCGTCCGCCTCCTCGATGAGCCCCTTCTTGTCCTTTACCGCGTGGGTGAAGGACCCCTTGACGTGGCCGAACAGCTCGCTCTCGAGCAGGGTGGGCTGGGTGGAGCCGCAGTCCACGACCACGAACGGGCCGTCGGACCGGGGGCTTTCCTCGTGCAGGATGCGCGCGGCCAGCTCCTTGCCCGTGCCCGATTCGCCGAAGAGCAGGACCGTGGCCGTGGATTTGGCCACCCGGTCCAGCCGTTCAAGGAAACGGGCCATGGCCGGGGCCGGGCCGCCGATCAGGCCTCGCTCGGCTTGGGACGCGGTTCGCTGCGTCGGCTTGGAAGCGGGCCTCGGGGCCGAAGCGTCCGTCGGATCGGCCGTTTCCCCGCGCGCTTCGAGCCGGGCGCGGACCCGGCGGACCAGCTCCTTGCCGTCGAACGGCTTGGTCAGGTAGTCGGCGGCCCCGTCCTGGATGGAGCCCACGGCGTCCGGGATGGTCCCGTGGGCCGTGAGCATGATGATCGGGATGTGCGGCCAGTTCTCCATGACCTCCCTGAGCAGCCCCCGGCCGCCCATGCCGGGCATCTTCACGTCCGAGATGATCAGGTCCACGGGCTCGTCGGCCAGCATCTCCAGGGCGGTCTCGGCCCGGTCGGCCAACAGCGGGCTCAATCCCGCGGAGAGCAGGCGCGCCTCGAGAACCTCCAGGATGCTCTCGTCGTCGTCGACCACCAGGATGGTCGGAATGTCCGGTTTGCTCATGATTTTCCTCGTCAGGCGGTTGCGGGCAGGGTGAAACGGAAAGTGGCGCCTCGGCCCGGTTCGCTCTCGACCCAGATGCGCCCGCCGTGGGCCAGGACGATGCGCCGGGAGATGGCCAGGCCCAGCCCGGCCCCGTCTATGGAGTCGCGCACGCCGGGCTCGCGGTAGTACTTGAGAAAGATGCGTTCGCGCTCGTCCTCCGGGATGCCCGGCCCGTTGTCGCGGACGCAAAAGAGGGCCTCGTCGCCGCTGCGCTCGGCGCTGACCCGGACCTTGCCGCCCCGGCCCGAGAACTTGACGGCGTTGCCCACCAGGTTGGTCAGCACCTGGCTGATGTGCGCGGGGTCGGCGGTCACGGCCAGCCCGGGCCCGACCTCGGCTTCGAGGGTCACGTCGGCTCCCCTGGCCGTGGGCGCGAGCCGCTCCAGGGCCGCGTCCACCAGCCCGGCCGCGTCCACGCGCTCCGGGTTCAGCTCCAGTTCCTGCGTCTCCATGCGCGATACGGACAGCAGCCGCGAGAGCAGGCCGGACAGGCGACCGGACTCCTTTTCGGCAATGTCCAGGAACCGCTTCTGCCTCTCGTTGACCGCGCCGAAGGTCCCGGATCCGATGAGGTCCACGGCCTCGCGCACCGAGGTCAGCGGGGTGCGGATTTCATGGGAGAGCATGGCGATGAAGTCGGCGCGCATGCGCTCCTCGCGCCGCAGCCGCGCGGCCATGGCGTTGAAGGCCAGGGCCAGCTCGCCCAGCTCGTCGCGCGACAGGATGCGCACGTCGCGGGGCGTGGCTCC
Organism: Pseudodesulfovibrio hydrargyri; assembly: GCF_001874525.1. Taxonomy (NCBI): domain Bacteria; kingdom Pseudomonadati; phylum Thermodesulfobacteriota; class Desulfovibrionia; order Desulfovibrionales; family Desulfovibrionaceae; genus Pseudodesulfovibrio; species Pseudodesulfovibrio hydrargyri. The sequence goes on from NZ_LKAQ01000004.1 coordinate 1,904,793, forward strand.
GGTGCCCAGTTCGCGGATGCCCCGGCGCACCTCGCCGAGCGAGCGGTTCAGGGTCCAGGCCAGCAGCAGGCTGCCGCCCACGCCCACGACGAGGCAGAAGGCCAGGCCGTACATGCCCACGTTTGCCGCGTGGCGGCCCGCGTCGCGAAGCTGCGTCAGGCGCGCCTCGGTGTCGGCCTGGTTGTCCAGCAGGGACTGCTCCAGGATATCGGTCCAGTCGCTGACCGTGTCGTCCGGGGTCAGGTTCTCGCCCGGGGTGTTGGCCGGGTCCAGGGTGATCTGGTACTCCGAGGTCAGCTCCCTCCACTCGTCGGCGTAGCGGGGGTGCTTTTCGATGGTCCTGTTGAGGATCTCGCCGAACCGGGTCAGATCCTCGACGATGAAGCCCACGGCGGCCTGGTCGCCGCCCAGGATGCGGTAGCGTCGGATGTTGTTCTGCACGTTGTAGAGGCGCTCGAGCATGCGCTGGATGGCCGAGTCCAGGTCGTGGTTCTCGGTGACCATGAGCCCGGCGATCTCCGCGTCCTTCCGGACCTGCTGGAAAAGGTAGGCCGAGGTGGCGAAAAAAACCACGATCAGGGCGCAGGCCCAGACGGTCAGTTTGGCGGCGATGGTCAGGTGGCGGGCCTTGGGCATGGCGCGAATCCTACCGCATTCCCGGGGGCCGGGCAAACCGGGCCGGGCACCCAAAAAAATCCCGCCCGTCACGCCAACGGCGCGGCGGGCAGGCCGACGGGTCCGGGACGGCTGGATCAGCCCCGGATTTCAAAGACGTCGAAAACCTTGTCGTATTCGATGGTATTGCACGTTATCTCACCCCGGTCCACGATGGGGGCCTCCGCCAGGAGGTGTTCGCGGAAGGCGGTGAACTTCGCCGCATCTCCCTGAAGCAGAATTTCGGCCTTGCGGTCGGCAACGTTGCGCACCCAGCCCTTCAGGCCGAGGAGCTGTGCGGTGCTCTGGACCCAGGACTGGAAATTGCCGCCAGTGACCTTTCCTTCGACGACGCATGTGTAGCTCAGCATGATGAACCTCCGATTTCATGTTTCCGCTTTGTCTATAATATACAGTAAAACCGGCAAAGAGAAAAGGGTGGGAGATGAGGAAAATAGCCCCCTTTGCGGTTGCCTGTCCCGGCGGCCTGCTGTATGGTGTCGTCCTGCTCTGAGCGCTTCGCACCCGTGAAGCGAGGAATTCCCATGCGCATATTGTTTTTCGTCGTCGCCGTCCTGGCGATGATCGTCCTTTCCGTCCCGGCCCGGGCGTCGCTGCCCTATTACAATGCCGACCTGGGCTACACCATCTGGCTGCCCGAGAGCTGGAACGAGGCTCCGCCGGATTCGTTGAACGCCCACGAGCTGGCGGGCTGCGCCCTGCCTGTGCGGGGCACGGTCGCCCCGGACTGGCGGGCGGGCTACGTCCACCCGAGCCCTGGGCGGACATGCGCCCTCCTGGTGGAGGCCAAGCCCGGCCGGACCATGCGGGACGCCGACATCTCCAACTTCAACAGCTTCCTGGTCCGCTCCCTGGCCCGGTCCATCCGCGAAGACGTCCGGCTGCCCGGCGAGCCGGTGACGGTCTTCAAGGACGCCACCTATTTCCGGGACCGGAAGACCCTGCGCATCGAGACCGAGGTGGCGGGAAGCGGCGGAGCCGTGCTCAGCATGGCCTATATCGTCTACACCCGGAAGGGCATGCTGGCCTTCACTGCCTTCGTGGACCCCGCCGACCGGGAGACCCGGCAGGCCGTGGACAAGGCCGTGCTCTCGGTCTACCTGGACGACAGGCTGCGCCTTGCCGCCGAGCGTTGACGCGCGGGAGCGGGCCGGATACCATCGGATCAGGCGGGAACGGATGGTTCCCGGTGCGCACTTTTGCGCGCGCACGTTCCGCACGGACGGGGGCAGCTTGCCGGAATCGTTGTGGTTTGACGGCGGCACGCCCCTTGCTTCGTGCGGTGTAGGAGGCCCGAGTGAAGAAGATTATCCTGGCAACGGTCATCACTCTCTTGATGCTCTCACCGGTCCGGGCGGCGGACGTCCGCTTCCCGGCGGATTCTTTGCTCGTGGCCTCCAAACAGGATGACCGGGGCCGGAACGACGGTCGCCAGGACAGGGGCGGAAAAAAGCCGGGCACGGTCATCATCAAGGGCAAGGGCGGCAAGGTCACCGGCGTGGAACGGGAGCCGGACAGGCGGCCGCGCCAAAAGCCGCAGCGCTGACCGGCCCGCGCAAAAAGCCCCCGGAACCATCGGTTCCGGGGGCTTTTTGCGCGCCGCAGGCGGACGGGCTACTGGGCGGTGCCGCAGGTCGGGACCTGGGGGTCGGTGCCGCTTTCGAGCAGCTTGGTGCGGTATTCCTTGACCTCGTCCAGGGAATTCCAGCCCTCGTACATCTCCAGCCATTCGCCGAACTCCATGAACGCCTCGTCCAGGTGGGGCTCGTGCATCTTCAGCCAGACGTTGAACAGGTACATCTCGACCTTGAACTTGGCGTCGTCGAAGACCTGGGGCAGGATCGAGGCCTCGTACTTCTGGCCATCCAGGCGGGCGGCCACGAAGGTGCAGACGTTGTCCTGGGAACGCTGGTAGTCGAGTTCCGCGTCGTTGATCATGTCCGCGAACCGGAACAGGCCGGGGAAGTCTTCCTCGATCCGCTTCAGCCTGTCCTCCGGAATTTCGATCCACAACTTGTCGTCCTTCCGGACCACGAAGTAAAAGCGGAGCCACTGGTCGAACTGGAAGATTTCGACGGCATCCTTGATCGCATTTTTCACGCTGACGCTTCTGAGCATTGTACCGATCCTTTGGAATGGGGGCTTGGAGACGGGAATATGGACATCATACCGTTTGGAGTCAAGGGGAAATCGGGCGCCCGGGGGGTAGACAAACGGGATGCAGTTGTTATATGAAGTGCGGCTCGCAAGAAAGAAATGCCCTTACCGGGCCGAAATATCTAAGGAGACAATCATGGCACGCCACAAGAAGCACGAACGCATGAAGGAACTGGACCGCAAGCGTCACCGCCGTCAGAAGGCCATCAAGGCCCGCATCAGGGAAGCCAAGGCCGCCGCGGCCTAGCCAGTCGTTCGCGTGCGCCGCGTTTGCGGCGGCGCATCGCGTCACCGGGCCGCCGCCGCGCGGCTCCGGATTGCAATCGCGCCCCGCATGAGGCGCAGAGAATATTCGCCTTTTCCGTCGAAGGAATTTGTTACGTCATGCCTATCTACGAGTACCAATGCGAAGTCTGCCACGCCATCTTCGAGGAGTGGCAGTCCGGTTTCCAGGACCATGAAGTACCCTGCCCCGAATGCGGCGGGGAATCCAAGAAGCTTATTTCCCATTCCTCCTTTCATCTGAAGGGAGGCGGGTGGTACGCGGACGGCTACGGCGGAAAGAGCGCCGGGAACAAGCCCGGCGAAGCGCAGACGCCCGCCGCGGACGCCGGTTCCTCGACACCGGCCAAGCCCGAATCGGCCCCGGCCTCGACCTGTCCCGCCAAGTCGGACACGTCCAGCGCGGGGTCCGCGTCCTAGACACGCGCCAAAGGCAGCACCCGCTGCCTTTTTTTATGGGTTCGCGCCCCTTGAGTTTTTGCGGCACCGTTGCCATAGTATGCCGTTCGCGCGGCCGAACACCCCTTAACACGGAGAGAGACAAGACGATGCTTGAACGGTATTCCCGTCCCGAGATGCGGGCGTTGTGGACCCTGGAGAACAAGTTCCGGGTCTGGCTGGAAGTGGAGCTGGCTGTGGTCCGGGCCTGGACCGAAATGGGCGAGGTCCCCCAGGCCGCCTGCGACGAGATTCTCGGCAAGGCGGATTTCGACGTGGACCGCATCCTCGAAATCGAGGAGACCACCAAGCACGACGTCATCGCCTTCCTGTCCGCGGTGGAGGAAAAGGTCGGACCGAGCTCCCGCTACATCCATCTGGGCTGCACCTCCTCGGACATCGTGGACACGGCCAACGGACTGCTCCTGACCCGCGCCGGGGGGATCATCGCCGAGGGCATCGACCGTCTGCTCGAGGTCCTCAAGGGGCTGGCCTTCAAGCACAAGGGGCTGCTGTGCATGGGGCGGACCCACGGTATCCACGCCGAGCCGACCACCTACGGCCTGAAGTTCACCGGGTTTTACGCCGAGTTCGCCCGGCACAGGGAACGCTTCGCCGCCGCCCTGGAAAACATCCGCGTGGGCAAGCTGTCCGGCGCGGTGGGCACCTTCGCCCACTCCGGCCCCGAGCTGGAGGAGCGCACCTGCGCCTTCCTCGGCCTGACGCCCGACCCGCACTCCACCCAGATCGTCCAGCGCGACCGCTACGCCCAGTATTTCACCGCCCTGGCCATGCTGGCCGGGGGCATCGAGCGCCTCGGCCTGGAATTGCGGCACCTGCAGCGCACCGAGGTCTCCGAGGTGGAGGAAGGCTTCACCAAGGGCCAGAAGGGCTCCTCGGCCATGCCCCACAAGAAGAACCCCATCTCCGCCGAGAACCTCTGCGGCCTGTCGCGGGTCATCCGGGGCAACGCCGTGGCGTCCATGGAGAACCAGGCCCTGTGGCACGAGCGCGACATCTCCCACTCCTCGGTGGAGCGGGTCATCATGCCGGACTCCACCGCGCTGGTCGATTACATGCTCCACCGCATGGCGGGCGTGCTCGAACGGCTGGTGGTCAAGGAGGACGTCATCGAGCGCAACCTGTTGAGTTCGTTCGGCCTCTTCTACTCGCAGCGGGTCCTGAACAAGCTCATCAACACGGGCCTCAAGCGCCAGGAGGCGTACGAGATGGTCCAGAAGGTGGCCATGCGCTGCTGGGAAAACCGCGTCCAGTTCGAGGACGAGGTCCGTAACGACCCGGAAGTAAACAAGCATCTCGCTTCTAACGATCTTGACGAAGCTTTCGACCCTTCGTATTACAAACGGTATGAGGATGTGGTTTTCGACCGCGTTTTCGAGGGAAACTAGGATGACGGAACTCAAATCAAGGCTGGCCAAGCTCCTGCTCAAGCTCTCCTACAAGGAGGGCGACTTCACGCTGACGTCGGGGAAAAAGAGCGACTATTATTTCGACTGCAAGCAGACGGCGCTGAATGCCGAGGGCGGCTACCTCATCGGCCGGCTGTTCGTCGAAATGCTCAAAGACTACGCTGTGCAGGGCGTGGGCGGCATGACCCTGGGGGCGGACCCGCTGGTCACCTCGGTGACCGTGGTCTCCTTTCTGGAGCAACGCCCTCTGCCCGGTTTCATCATCCGCAAGAAATCCAAGGGCCACGGCACCAACCAGTATCTCGAGGGACTGGCCAACTTCAAGCGGGGCGACAAGGTCGTTTTGCTGGAGGACGTCTGCACCACCGGCGGCACGCTGATCACGGCGGCCGAGCGGGTGCGCGACGCCGAGCTCGAGATCGTCGGCGTCCTGGCCGTCCTGGACCGCGAAGAGGGCGGCCGGGAGCGGTTGAAGGAGGCGGGGCTTGAGCTCAACGCCATCTTCACCCGCAAGGAACTGCTGGCGGCGGGGAAATAGGGCTCGCCGGGGAGACGCGAGGTCCGGTTCGGGGGCAACCAGGAGCGGTAGTAAGAGTATATGCGGGTAGTTTTCATCGTCCTGACAATCGTTTTGTCCGCGACCACGGCCCTGGCCGGGGGCTGGACGCCGTTGCTCTCCTCCCACACCTACGGGCCGAAGCGGATCATCGCCGTGGACAAGGAAGCCCAGGAACTGATCGTCCTCGAACAGCAGTCTCCACTGCACGAGGTGCGCCGCTTCCCCTGCACCACGGGCCAGTCCATGGGCGACAAGGCCGTGGAGGGCGATATGCGCACTCCCGAGGGCGTCTACTTCGTGGGCCATCGCATCAACCGCAAACTGGACTGGGGGCTGTACGGCAACATCGCCTACTCCCTGAACTATCCCAACCCCATCGACCGCATCAAGGGCAAGACCGGGTCCGGCATCTGGCTGCACGGCCGGGGCAAGACCTTCCTGCCGCGCGACACGCTCGGCTGCGTGGCCCTCAAGGTTCCGGACATGAAGGACGTGGCCCTGGAGGCCTCCTACGGCACGCCCGTGGTCATCGCCGACGACGTCAGCTGGTCCGCCGATCCGGGCGAGAGCGAGGTCACGGCCCTGACCCTGGCCAAGACCCTCGAGGCCTGGGCCCGCGACTGGGGGGCCAAGGACGACAAGTTCTTCTCCTATTACGATGGCCCGATGCTGGAGTTGTCCGAGGGACTGGATTTCGAGGGGTTCGAGGAGCACAAGCGCAACATCTTCGCCTCCCAGCCCTGGATACAGGTCATGGTCGGCAACGTCCGGGCCGTCCCGGGCCCCGGCTACTGGGTGACCTGGTTCGACCAGTACTACCGCACCAGGGGCATGGCCTCGACCACGGGCAAGCGGTTCTACTGGGTCCAGGACGACCAGGGCGGCTGGCGCATCGCCGGGCGCGAGTACGTCCCGGCCTCGGAACAGCTGGACGCCAAGTACCTGGCCTCCAAGGCGGGCGAGGCCAGGGCGCTGGTGGAGAAGTGGCGCGAGGCGTGGCTCGCCGGGAACGCCGAAGCCTACGAGAATTTTTACGAACACGACGCCGAGCAGGGCGGCCGCAAGGGTGCGGCGAACATCGCAGAATACAAAAAGACGTTGTGGGAGGAGAAGCCTCCTGTTAGACTGGAGGTTGATGATCTGAAAGTCGCTTTGCATCCCATGGGGCTCAAGGTGGCCTTTGACCAGGAGTTCGCCGACGCCAGCGGCTACTCGGACCGGGGACGAAAGACCCTGATCCTGGTGCCCGAGGGCGATACCTGGAAAATCGACAGCGAGCAGTGGAGACGGATGAGATGAGCGATTCCAAGTACAGCGTGCTCTTCATGCGCGACGACCGGGACGTGACCCGGTATCGCCTCAGCCCGTTCTGGTTGAAGATGTTCGTCTTCAGCCAGGTCTTTCTATTGCTCTGCGCCGCGGGCGGCATCTACATGGGCGTGCGCGGCTTTAGGGTCAACGCCGCCCTCCAGTCCCAGAAGAAGGATCTGGAGCAGCGGCTGGTGGACGCCGAGGTCCGCCTGGAGCGGCTGGGAAACATGGAGAAGATCCTCGAATCCTACGATCCGGCCGAGTTGCAGTCCCTGCTGTCCGCGGCCACGACCGAGGTCGAGCAGCAGCCCGAGCCGCGCGAGGAGATCAACCTGAACCAGATCTTCACCCGCACCGACACCCGCCAGGTGGGCGTGGAGAACATGCAGGCCAAGCTGACCGGGCGCAAGCTGACCGTCTCCTTCGAATTGAACAATCTGCAGGCTTCCAAGTCCATGGCCGGGCAGGCGGACTTCATCTACCTGACCAAGGGCGGGCAGGCCGAGGACGCCGAGACCAACAAGGACGATCTGTCGTTCCAGATTCAACGCTTCAAGCGCATCCGGACCACCTTCCTCCTGCCCGAGGGCATGGAGCGCAAGGACCTCTTCGGGCTGCGCCTTGAGATCAAGGGAAAGGATGGCGATGTCATTTTTGCCGAAACATATCCCTTCTATCACATTCTGGCTTCTTAGCCTGATCCTCCTGTCCGCCGCCTCCCCCGCCCTGGCCGGGTCGTGGGAGCACTCCTTTTTCGCGGGCACCCAGTATCCGCTCCGGGTCGTTTATCTGCAGGGCGAACAGCCCGGCCCCACGGTCATGGTCCAGGGCGGTATCCAGGGCGACGAGTCCGCGGGCTACATCACGGCCCAGCTCCTGTCCAAGGGCAAGGTCCTGCGCGGCAACCTGATCGTCCTGCCGCGCGCCAACGTGCCGTCCATCAATCTGTGCAAGCGCCAGATCAACGTGGACATGAACCGGCGTTTCGACCAGAACTACAACCGCTTCTACGAGGACCGCGTGGCCCGGGTCATCCGCTTTCTGCTCAACCAGGCGGACGCCTTCATCCATCTCCACGAGGGCAGCGGGTTCTACAACCCGACCTACGTGGACAACCTGCGCAATCCCAAGCGGTACGGCCAGTCCATCATCGTGGACACCCTGGTCTACAACCAGATCGACCTGGCCCGGACCGTGAACCCGGTCCTGGATGAGCTCAACGACCACATCGGCATGAGCGACTACAAGTTCCAGCTGTTCAACACCCGGACCTTCGATCAGGGGACCGATTATCCCGAGATGCGCAAATCCCTGACCTGCTACGCCCTGGCCGAGCACAACATCCCGGCCATAGCCGTGGAGGTCTCCAAGTCCATCCGCCAGATCGGTTGGAAGGTCCGCCAGCAGCTGACCGCCACGCGCATGCTCCTGCACCGGCTCGGCGTGGAGGTCACCCCTCCCGAGTTCACGGACGAGGACGTCCGGGCCTATGCCCGCACCGGGATCAAGGTCACGGTCAACGGCCGCACGCTGGGCAGCGACGGGATCATCAACCTGGCTCCGGGCACGACTCTGGCGGTCAAGTCCGTATCCTCGGGGCCGAGCGAATTTTCCCCGGAACTGGCCCTGTTCGCTTCGGACCGGCCCGGCGTGAACCTGATCAACGCCCGACGCATGGTCCTGGAGCCGTTCTCGGAGCTGGAGTTGCGCTCGGACGGCAGCAAGGTGGCCGAGACCAAGATCCGCTGGACCGGCAAACTGCCCAACGCCCCGGGCGACGACACCCCCGTGTTTGTCTGCTGGCTCAACGGCAACCCGGTCTTCGTGCGCGACGGCGAGACCCTGAACGCGGTGCTCGGCGACCAGCTCATCCTCGAGGGCATGTGGGGCAGCGACCTCAAGGAAGTCATCAATCTCAAGGGGTTCGTGGCCATCCCCTGGGCCAACAACGGCCAGGATCTGGGCTGGGAGATCATCCTGGACCCGGACAACTTCCTGTCCCACTACGCGCTCAAATCCGACCATCCCGGGGCCACCCGGTTCCGGGTGGTCCGCGAGACGCCCGGCGCGCCCGAGGCAAGTTTTTACGTGGACATCCGGCCGCGCACGGTCCTGGCCCTGCGCCTGGGCGACAGGCACGGCCAGAACCTGCTCATTCCCTGGAACGCGGGGGGCAGCTATCGGCTGCCCGAGGGCGAGTACGTGTTCGAATCCGCCTGGAGCAACGGCCCGGACGACAAGCTGGTGGCCACGACCGGGGACAGGCCCCTCGACGAGGGCCAGTCCTTCAAGGTGGACTATGGCGCTCCGCTCAAGCTGACCGTGCGCCAGGCCACCACCTTCGGCGACATCGGGACCATGACCTTCACCGCCAGCGGGCTGGCCAGCCGGTAGACGAACGGCCCGTGCCACCCGGTCCACGCGACAAGCCCCCGCCCGGATGCGTTCCGGCGGGGGCTTGTCGCGTAAACCGGGCGGAGTGGTCAGCGCATGAGCAGGCCGATGAGGGCGAGGGGCAACCCCAGGCCCAGGAGCACGGTCGCGAACTCGTCGGCCCCGTACAGGAGGAGCAGGCCTCCGGCGACCGCGAGCCCCGCGCCGCAGAGCATGGCCAGGCGCGGAGAAAGGGGCATGGTCCGTTTGAGGGCGTCGTTGGTCCGGGCCAGGGGGCGGCCGCAGTTGCGGCATCGGGAGGCGTGCGGCCGGACGGCCGCACCGCAGATCGGGCACTTCATGGGCAGGGGGTTACCATGGTTTGTCGTTCAAGAAAATCATTTTATTCCGGTTGAATGGGGCCAGCCGCCGGTCGGCCGGTCCCGTTGCGGACCAACCGCCAGCCCCACAGGGCGGCGGTCACACCGATGAACGCGCCGCAGAGTACGTCCGAAGGGTAATGCCGCAGGGCGAGCACTCGGCTTATACCCACGGCCGTTGCCAGCGCCAGGGCGGGCACGCGCAGCCGGGGCAGGAGCACCCCCAGGGCGGTCATGGCCGAAAAGATGCGCAGGGTGTGGCCCGAGGGGAAGGAGGCATGCATGCCTCCTCCCGCCAGGGGAAAGAAGCCGTACACGCCCTTGTTGAAGAGCAGCGGCGGCCGGGCCCGGCCGAAGAGCTCCTTGAACACGTCGCCGACGAGCATGGCGCAGGCCACGGACAGGCAGAGATAGAGCAGGCCGCGCGAGCGGTTCGTCAGGCCGTTGGCCAGCCCGTCCACGGCCCCAGCGATCAACCCCGCCGCGACCAGAACGTTGAAGAACAGGTGGTTGGCCACCTGGGACAACCCCTTGGCCGCGGCGTGCCAGGCAGTGCCGCGCAGGCTCAGGGCCGCCTCGGCCGCGGGCCGGTCCACGAAAAGATAGCAGACGATGATGAGCCCTCCGAGGGCAAGGGCGGCCCATCCGGTCCGGATCAGGGTGGTGCGCATGGTCCGCCTTCTCCTATGCTCCGACGTTTCGGGCGTACCCGGTCAGGCCGGGTCCACCAGCACGGCGGCCACGTCCATGACGTTGGTCCGGGTGGGGCCGGTCCTGAGCAGGGCGCCCGCGCCGTCCAGGAAGTGGTAGGCGTCATTCTCGGCCAGGGCTCGCCCTGCGGCCTCGGATCGCTCGCCGCAGGCCGTGTCCGGGAAGGCCATGCCCCCGGCCGCGTCCGTGGGGCCGTCCGTGCCGTCCGTGCCCAGGCTCATGGCCGAAATCCGCTCGCCCGCGTCCCCCAGGGCGGTCATCTCCAGGGCCGCGGCCAGGGCCCATTCCTGGTTGCGGCCGCCCTTGCCGCCGCCCTTGATGGTTACCGTGGTCTCGCCTCCGGCCAGGAGGCAGACGGGCGGCCGTGTTTCGCCCCCGCCGAGACTGTATTTCCCGGCCAACCGGATGAGCCGGGCGGCCTGGTCCCGGGCCTCGCCCTCCATGGCCAGGTCCACAACCACCGGGGTGTAGCCCAGGTCGCGGGCGGCCGTTGCCGCGCCGTGAACGGCCATGGCGTTGCCCGCCACGATGGAGTTGCGCACCCGCGCAAAGCAGAGGTCGCCCGCCTTGCGCGTCTCCGGGGCGCGCCCGGCGCAGCCGTCGGCCACGGCCCGGACCACGCTGTCCGGCATGCGGTGGCACAGTCGGTACTTGTCCAGGATGGCCTGGCAGTCCGGGAAGGTGGAGTCGTCGGGCGCGGTGGGCCCGGAGCCGATGACGTCCAGCCGGTCGCCGACCACGTCCGAGATGATCAGGGTGGCGACCGTGGCCGGGGCCAGGGTCTCGGCCAGGTGTCCGCCCTTGAACCGCGAGAGGTGCTTGCGGATGGCGTTGATCTCGCCGATGGCCGCGCCGCATTCGAGCAGCCTGCGCGTGGCCTCCTGCTTGTCGGCCAGGGAGACCGCGCCGAGCGGCGAGGGCGCCAGGGCGCTGGCCCCGCCGGACAGGAGAAACAGGATCAGGTCCCGCTCCCGGGCGTCGGCCGCGCGTTCGAGCAGCGCACCGGCCGCGCGCACCCCGGCCTCGTCGGGCACGGGGTGGCCGGACTCCATGACCTCGGTCCGGGCCAGGGACAGGCCGTGGCCGTACTTGGTGGCCACCAGTCCGCTGTCCAACCGGTCGCCCAGGATGTCCTCCATGGTCGCGGCCATGGCCGCCGAGGCCTTGCCCGCGCCGAGCAGGAGCACCCGGTCGTAGTCGTCCAGATCGTACTTCCGGCCGTCCACGGCCAGGATGTTCCCCTCTCGTTTCACGGCCGCCCTCAGGGCGGGATCCGGGGCCACGGCCTGGAGCGCACCGTCGACGATGCGCAGCAGGCGGGCCTTTTTCTCGGCGTAAGCGGTCATGTTCTCTCGGGTCTAATCGTAGATTTCGGGGTTGAGGCAGGTCTCGGGCTTGTGGCCCTTGAGCATGGCCAGCATGTTGCGGGCGGCCAGCATGGACATGTCCGTGCGCGAGGACTCCGTGCCCGAGCCGATGTGCGGCAGCAGGACCACGTTGGCAAGCTCGGCCAGGCCCGGGGTCAGGGCGGGCTCGTTTTCGTACACGTCCAGCCCCGCACCCGCGATCTCGCCCGCCTTGAGGGCCTCGAGCAGGGCCTGCTCGTCGATGACCGGGCCGCGCGCGGTGTTGATGATGTAGGCGGTCCTCTTCATGCGCTTGAACGCATCGGCCCCGAACAGATGGCGGGTGCCGGGGTTCAGCGGGGCGTGCAGGGAGATGAAGTCGGACTCTTCCAGCAGTTCCTCGAAGGAGACCAGGCGGGCGTTCAACTCCTTGTCCAGGGTCTCGTTCCTGCGGCCGGACGAGCTGGTGTACAGGACCGGCATGTCGAAGCCCCGGCTCATGCGGGCCATGGCCGTGCCGATGCGGCCCGCGCCCACGATGCCCAGCGTCTTGCCGGTCACGTCGCCGCCGATGAATTGCATGGGGCCCCAGCCGGCCCAGGAGCCCGAGCGCATGACCGCGTCCGCCTCCACGACCCTCCGGGCCACGCCGAAGAGCAGGGACCAGGCGCACTCGGCCGTGGCGTTGGTCAATACGTCCGGGGTGTTGGTCACGGGCAGCCCGCGCCGGGTGGCCTCGGGCACGTCGATGTTGTCGAAGCCCACGGCGTAGTTGGCGTACCCCTTGAGGTTCGGGGCCGCGTCGAAGAATTCGGCGTCGATCCTCTCGGTCAGCAGGCCGATGACGCCCTGGCAGTCCTTGATGATCTCGAGCAGCCGTTCGCGGGGCACCGGAGCGTCGTCTGGGTTGACCTCCACCTCGGCCGCCTGGCGGAGCAGGTCGAGGCCTTGTTTGGGAATCTGCCGGGTGACGTATACTTTGGGTAGGTTCATTGTCGCCTCCTTGGTGTTCCCCCTAAGGATGCTGTCCATTGGCCGCGGAGTCAATGGGTGATCGGCAACAACGAAAAACCCCCTTGCAGGCTGGGCCTGAAGGGGGCTTTGCTATCGTGGTGCGCCCGGCACGATTCGAACGTGCGATCTTTCGGTTCGTAGCCGAATGCTCTATCCAGCTGAGCCACGGGCGCGCAAACGAAGTGAATGTCTATGCCCAAGCGTGGCCCACGTCAAGGGATTTTTTCAGGAATTTTTCAGTTTGGTGGTGAAGAGGTCGTCCATCCCCGTGGCCAGGCACGCCTCGACGCCGTTGACGCGGATGAGCATGGCGTCGGATTGGTCCGCCAGACCGGCCATCTGCGGGAACTTCATCAGGAAGAGCCGGGTGATGGCCTCGGTGGTCTGCCGCTTCTTGATGGGCGAATGGACCCCCTGGATGCTCAGGGCCACTCCTTCCTCCCGCCGGTCGATCAGCAGGGATACGTGGGGGTGCTCCCGGATGTTCCGGCAGGTCTGCGAGGAGCCGGGCGTGAAGAAGTAGAATTTCATGGCCGCGTGGTCCGCGAAGAAGTACATGAGGGCGCAGTGCGGACGGATGCCGTCGGAGGTGGCCAGCGCGCAGGTTTCTTCCCGGGTGATGAGGTCGTCGATGAGACGCAGTTTTTCCTTGCTCATGGAACTGGTCTACGGCAACTTCAGGCGGTCCGCCATTATAAAGAATTGAATACGATGCCGACCCTGGACGAAAAAATTCTGCACAGCGAGAAGCTCCTGTCCGACCTGCTGGACCAGGCCCTGGCCGGGGACGGCCCGGCGCGCGTGCGCGTGGCCTGGACCGGGGGCAAGGATTCCACCGTGGCCCTGTTCATCTGGAAGATGCTCGTGGAGCACGCCGGGGCCGGGCCGGTCCGCGCCGTGACCCTGGACACGGGATGCAAGTTCCCGGAGGTCCTGGCCTTCCGCGACCGCATGACCGTCGAATGGGGCGTGGATTTGTGTATCGCCCGGCCCGAGGTCTCCCTTGAGGGGTATCCCCTGGCCGTCGACCCGCTCCGATGCTGCCGTGAACTCAAGGTTGAGCCGCTCAAAAAGGCGCTACGGGCCACTCGGACCACGCACCTGCTGACCGGCATCCGCCGGGACGAGCATCCGGACCGCGCCGGGCGGCTCGAGTCCGAGGCGCGGACCGACCCGGACCACACCCTGGTCAACCCGCTGCTCGACTGGACCGAAACCGACATCTGGGCCTTTCACGCCCGCTTCGGCCTGCCCCATTGCGAACTGTACGACCGGGGCTACCGTTCCCTGGGCTGCAAACCCTGCACGACCCTGCCGGACGGACAGGGGGGCGAGCGGTCCGGCAGGGCCCGGAGCAAGGAAGCGGTTTTGTCCGCTTTAACTGGACTCGGATATTTTTAATCCCCAAAAATGTTCACTCGGTGAACTCCCCGGAGGCCCCGCCAAGCGGGCCTTGTCTTTTCCTTCACAATATTCCGGACTTCTCTGGTCTCTCTTTTTCCAAAAATGTCATTCGGTGTAAAAACGTGTGAAGATACAGTGAGTTGCATCCGAAAAAAGGATAGGGCAAAAGTCCGATTGGGGTCTTGACCTGGGGGTCAACTTCCCCTAAGGACAAATGTTTACTAGGCTAAGGGTAAAGTGCATTCGCATCGGCTTTCGGTTGGAGGTGAACCGGAAGTCGGCTGCCTGCTGTACTCGTTCTTCATCTTCTGAAACGAGGTCTTCATGTCAAATCTGTTAGTGCTTCTCATCCTGCTGCCTGCGGCGGCGGCGCTGGTTTGCTATTTCGTGCGGTCCATGGCCGTGCGGAGGCTGACCGTGCTCGCCACCGGAGGCATCCTGACGCTCTCGGCGTTGGGGCTGCTCGCGCAGGGGACGTTTGCGCCGACCGAGGTCGGCTCATTCCTGGGGATCGGCAGCGACTTCCTGGTCACGGTCCTGGATTTCGTCCTGCTCGGGGTCATTTACTTCTACGGTTACAAACACAAGAGCCTGCTCATCCAGGGATTCACCCTGGCCCAGGTGGTCCTGCTCGCCTGGTTCGAGTTCTTCATGGTCGGCCATGAGGCTGTCCCGGCCATGATGGGCGACCAGCTCTCCCTGATCATGGTCCTGGTCATCTCGATCGTCGGCTCCCTGATCTGTATCTTCGCGCTCCCCTACATGAAGGAGCACGAGGAGCACCTGCACCTGAAGAAGACGCGCCAGCCGAGGTTCTTCTTCTTCATGCTCATCTTCCTGGGCGCCATGAACGGGCTGGTCCTGTCCAACAACATCCTGTGGATGTACTTCTTCTTCGAAGTGACCACCTTCTGTTCCTTCATGCTCATCGGCCACGACGCCACCGAGATCGCCACCAAAAACGCGGTCCGCGCCCTGTGGATGAACGCCCTGGGCGGGCTGGCCTTCGTCATCGGCATGATGCTCGTCTACACCCAGGCCGGAACCCTGAACATCAGCGCCATCCTGGCTCTGGGAACCACCGCCCCGGTCATGCTTACCGGGCTGGCCTTCCTCTGTCTGGCCGGCTTCACCAAGGCCGCCCAGGTCCCGTTCCAGTCCTGGCTGCTCGGGGCCATGGTCGCCCCGACCCCGGTGTCCGCACTGCTGCACTCCTCAACCATGGTCAAGGCGGGCGTGTTCGTGGTCCTGCGGTTCGCCCCGGCCTTTGCCGGGACCTTCCTGTCCACGGGCGTGGCCGTGTGCGGCGCGTTCACCTTCCTGGCCTGCGCCGCTCTGGGCGTGGGGCAGTCCAACGGCAAGAAGATCCTGGCCTACTCCACGGTGGGCAATCTCGGCCTGATCATCTGCTGCGCGGGCATCAACACCCCGCTGGCCCTGACCGCCGCGATCATCCTGATCCTCTTCCACGCCATCTCCAAGTCCCTGCTCTTCCTGTGCGTCGGCACCATCGAGCAGTCCATCGGTTCGCGCGACATCGAGGACATGCGCGGCCTGTACGGTTCCAACCCCCGCACGGCCCTGATCACCATCGTCGGCATCCTGACCATGATCCTCCCGCCGTTCGGCGTGCTGCTCGGCAAGTGGATGGCCATGGAGGCCTCGGCCGACTCCAACATCTTCGTCGTGGTCATGCTGGCCATGGGCTCGGCCATGATGGTCGTGTACCTGGCCCGCTGGGCCGGTTCGATGATGGGCTCCCGCAAGCCGGGCGCCAGGGCCGAATCCCAGCCCATGCTGATCCGGCTTCCGCTCATGACCCTGTGCCTCGGCGCGGTGGTCCTGTCCCTGGCCTCGCCGTGGATCTACAACTCCATGCTGGCCCCCTGGATCGGCTCCGCACCCTTCGTGGTCGGCTTCGGCTCCCTGGAATCCGCGCACGGCACCTTCGTGGTCGTGCCCCTGTTCCTGGTCCTCGGCCTGGGCCTGCTCTATGCGGTCAGGGCCGCCTCTGGCTACCGCAGGGTCAAGATCATGCCGCCCTACGTGAGCGGAGCCAACTCCGCCTCCGGCGACGGCGCCTACGTCGGTCCCATGAACGGCGACGTGCCGTTCTCCACCGGCAACCTGTACCTGGGCGAGATGTTCGCTGAACCCAAGCTCACGCCCATCTTCAACGCACTGGCGGTCGCGCTGATCGTCCTCATGCTGGGAGGGGCGCTCTAATGGAAACTCTCATTCTCGTCATCATCGGACTTGTGGCCGCGCCGCTCTTGGGCGGTCTGATCGCCGGTCTGGATCGCCGGGTCACGGCCTGGTTCCAATCCCGGCAGGGTCCCCCGATCATGCAGGCCTTCTATGACGTGGCCAAGCTCTTCGGCAAGGAGAAGATGGTCGTCAACCAGTGGCAGATCCTCTGCGCCTGGGTGTACCTCATCGCCGCGGCCGTGTCCGTGGCCCTGTTCTTCGCCCAGGGCGACCTGCTGCTCGTCTTCTTCGTGCAGGCCATCGGCGCGGTCTTCCTGGTCATGGGCGCCATGGCCGCCAAGTCCCCGTACTCCCAGGTGGGCGCGCAGCGCGAGCTGCTCCAGATCCTGGCCTACGAGCCGATCCTGATCCTGGTCTTCGTGGGCTTTTACATGGTCACCGGCAGCTTCTCCATCGACGCCATCTGGGCGCAGGACCTGCCGCTGCTGGCCAGGATGCCGCTTCTGTACCTGGCCCTGGGCTACGCCCTGACCATCAAGCTGCGGAAGTCCCCGTTCGACTTCTCGACCTCGCACCACGGACACCAGGAACTGGTCAAGGGCGTGCTCACCGAGTACTCCGGCCCCTACCTGGGACTGATCGAGATCGCCCACTGGTACGAGACCGTCCTGGTCCTGTCCCTGTGCGCGCTCTTCTGGCACACCAACGTGGCCTGGATGGCGCTTTTGCTCGTGGCCACCTACCTGCTCGAAATCCTGGTGGACAACACCATGGCCCGCATGACCTGGCGCTGGATGCTCAAGCGCGTCTGGCTGCTCGGCATGGGCATGTCCGTCGTTAACCTCATCTGGCTGTACGCGGGGTAAATCATGTTTGGATCATTCATCAAGAAATCTCGCGCCAAGTCACCGTGGATCATGCATTTCGACTGCGGTAGCTGCAACGGCTGCGACATCGAGGTCCTGGCCTGCCTGACCCCCCTCTACGACGTGGAGCGGTTCGGGATCATCAACGTCGGCAACCCCAAGCACGCCGACGTGCTCCTGGTCACCGGCACGGTCAACCACCGGAACAAGAAGGTGCTCAAGAACATCTACGACCAGATGCCCGAGCCCAAGGCCGTCATCGCCATCGGCGCGTGCGGCAACACCGGCGGCATTTTCCGCGAGGCCTACAACGTCGTGGGCGGCGTGGACAAGGTCATCCCCGTGGACGTCTACGTCCCCGGCTGCCCGGCCAAGCCAGAGGCCATCATCGACGGCGTCGTGGCGGGACTGGCCAAGTTCGCCCAGAAAGTGGAAGAAGCCAAGTAGCTTCACGCGAGGTACATAATGCAAGGTAAAGTTATCGACGTGACCCTCGACACCCTTGTCGGCGAGGTCATGAACATGAAGAACGAAGGACAGAGGCTGGTCACGTACTCCGCCTACCAGGACGGGGACAAGCTCGGCATCCTCTACCACTTCGACAAGGACCTGGAGACCACCCACCTGCGGCTTGTCGCCGACATGGACAAGCCCATCCCGAGCGTGTCCGGCGTCTACTTCGCCGCGCTGCTGGTGGAAAACGAAATCCGCGACCAGTGGAACGTCAAGTTCGACGGCCTGGTCCTCGACTTCAACCGTACGCTCTTGCTTGATCCCGAGGTCACCCAGGTTCCCCTGGTGTCCAACGTCAAGATAGAGCCCAAGAAATAGGGGGCTGAAATGGCAACCACCGTTATACCCTTCGGCCCGCAGCATCCCGTCCTGCCCGAACCGGTCCATCTGACTCTCAAGGTCGAGGACGAGATCGTCAAGGAGGCCATTCCGGCCCTGGGCTACGTCCACCGCGGCCTGGAAAAGCTGGCCGACATCCGCGACTTCCACCAGATGATCAACGTCTGCGAGCGCGTCTGCGGCATCTGTTCCATGATCCACGGCACCTGCTACTCCGAGACCGTCGAGGAGCTCATGGGCATCGAGGTCACGGACCGCGCCAAGCTGCTGCGCGTCATCTGGAGCGAGCTGCACCGCAGCCACTCCCACCTGCTCTGGCTGGGCCTGTTCGCCGACGCCTTCGGCTTCGAGTCCCTGTTCATGCAGTTCTGGAAGATCCGCGAGCGCATCATGGACATCAACGAGGCCACCACCGGCAGTCGCGTCATCGTGTCCGTCAACGTCATCGGCGGCGTGCGCGCCGACCTCTCCCCGGAGCAGATCCGCTGGATCCTGTCCGAGATCGAGATCGTCGAGAAGGAGGTCAAGGGACTGCAGGAAACGATCATGAACGACTACACCGTCAAGACCCGCACCGTGGGCGTGGGCGTGATGACCAAGGCCCAGGCCTGGGAACTCGGCGCGGCCGGCCCGACCCTGCGCGGTTCGGGCGTGGCCCAGGACATGCGCCAGCAGGGCTACGGCGGCTACTCGTTCCTGGACTTCGAACCCGTGGTCGAGACCGCCGGCGACTGCTGGGCGCGCTCCACGGTCCGTTTCCGCGAAGTGCTACAGTCCATCGACCTGGTCCGCCAGGCCATCGCCAAGCTGCCCGAGGGCGAGCTGGCCGTGAAGGTCAAGGGCAACCCGCCCGAGGGAGAGGCCTACCGCCGGGTGGAACAGCCGCGCGGCGAGTGCGTCTACTACATCCGGGGCAACGGCACCAAACACCTCGACCGGCTGCGCATCCGCACCCCCACGTTCGCCAACATCCCGCCGCTGCTGGCCATGCTGCCGGAGTGCGAGCTGGCCGACGTGCCGGTCATCGTGCTGTCCATTGACCCGTGCATCAGCTGCACCGAACGCTAGGAGGACGCATGCTGTTTACACCCACAGTCATCAGGAACCTGCTCAAGAAGCCCGCCACCCGGAACTATCCCTTCGAGGTGCGCGAGCCGTTTCCCAACTACCGGGGCGAGCTGGTCATCGACATCGACAAGTGCATCTTCTGCGGCATGTGCTCCCGCAAATGTCCCAGCCAGTGCATCACCGTGGACAAGGACGCCGGAACCTGGCAGTGCGACCCGCACGCCTGCGTCTACTGCGGCCTGTGCCGGGACAACTGCCCGACCAAGTGCCTGTCCATGAAAGATACGCACCGCAAGCCGGTCACCGAAAAGGTCGTCTGGATCGAGCAGGGCAATCCGCCCAAACCGAAAAAGAAGACCGCCGCCCCCAAGGCCGAGGCCAAAGCCGAGCCCGAGGAAAAGGCCGAGGCGAAAGCGGACAAAAAGGAAGAGAAGTAGGCCGCGTTCCGCTCCCTGCGATCGATAAGAAAAGCCCCGGCTCGTACGAGCCGGGGCTTATTTTATTCGGAAGTTGTTGGCTTCTCCTTGCCTGCGATGGTTTTGAATTCGGCCTTGAACCCTTTGACGGCTCCTACGATCTCTTCTCCCACGGTTGTGATCTTGCTTTTTCCCGAAGCGCCCTCCAGCTTCGCCTTCAGCGCCTCCAACTTGGCAATCAGGCGTTTTTTGGCCGTGTCGTAGTCGCTCTTGAGCATGTCCAGCCGAGCTTTGGCCGCAACATTCGAGGATAGGGCTCCGGTATTGCCGGGGCCGGCCGGTGCGGTGTTGTCGAGGTCCAAATCTATTCCCGCGTACTTGCCCGCTATACTGATGGCCGTATTGGTCACGGCCCTGCTGATCATCAACTGGCTCGCTATCATGTCGGAAGGGTCGCCATGCACTTGCTGGATTCGATTCATCAGGGGCGTGTCCTGAACAATGATGATCTCGGCCTTGCCCTGGGCACTGGCCCAGGTCTTGTCTCTCATGAGCTTCCAGTTTTTGGGGTCCTCATCACTGATGACCTTTTTCCAGACAGGGTCGGATGGGTCCTGCATCCGGTAGATTTGAGTGTTCTGGATGTTGACCGTGCGCGTGAGTCGCGTCAGGGTTTCCGTCCCAAGGTCGGACGCTGCCACCTGTAACGGCGCAGTCCCTTCCCAGCGGGCCGTCATCTGTTCGAAAATTTTGTCTGGCGGGGTATCATCTAATAGGTAATTGCGATTGATCTTTCTAACTGTTTCTACGAGTTGGGAATAGGCGCCGACCGATTTGTCTTGTTCCAGGGCATGAGTCGTGATGGACTTAATATTTTCGGTGAAATACTTCTCGTATTCCGTCCCAAGGTTGCCGCCCAATTCTTCCAGCTGTCCCTTTATGTTGAATAACCCGTTGACAATGACTTGGGATCTGTCCGCCAAGGTCGCCGTGAGAGTCTCGGGTGGAACTTTTTCAAGGTTCTGCCTGTAGTTTTCAACGTTCGTTTC
This sequence comes from Pseudodesulfovibrio hydrargyri, assembly GCF_001874525.1. Taxonomy (NCBI): domain Bacteria; kingdom Pseudomonadati; phylum Thermodesulfobacteriota; class Desulfovibrionia; order Desulfovibrionales; family Desulfovibrionaceae; genus Pseudodesulfovibrio; species Pseudodesulfovibrio hydrargyri. Next base: position 1,925,332 of record NZ_LKAQ01000004.1, read on the forward strand.
AACAAGAGCGATGGCCTTCGTGAGCAAATCGTACCTGGCATCGAGTGCTTCGATAAAAACTTTCTTCCGTCTTGGTTGCAAGCCACCGGGACTTTTGTAAATGGCACAGGATGTGTCCGTTTTTTCTTGGACCGCATCCTTCTTTTTGCTGGCGGCCTGTTTTTTGACCAGACATTGCAGCCAGAGAAGCTCCAGGAGATCGTCCGCCAGCTCTGTCCGACGCTGTTTTATCTCCTCGGCCTGCCCTTTGTAGTTGTCCAGGAGACTCCGGACCTTAAGCAGATCATATTCGTCCATGGGGACAGGCCGTTCGGGCTCGTTTGTTTCTCCGGTGTACATAGACAGCTGAAGAGTCATGCTGGCCGTGCTGCAGCCGAAGCCGAGAAGGGCCAGGGAGGCGATCAGGAATATTCTTAATCCGTTCATTTCGCACCTCCTTCTAGGGCATGCTCTGGAGCATTTCGATGAGTTTGGTCATTTCACTGATGGTGGCTTTTTGGGAAGCGGTGTCAGTGGGGGGGCTGGTGGCGAGGGCGTCAAGCTCACCTTCGATAAGGTGCCCGTAATTGCGAGTGGCATGCATGGAGGCCATGAGGGTTCCATGCTCCCCGAGGGCCTGGGCATTGAAGAGATCGGAGAGTTGATTGATATTCAGCGCCGCTTCGGTGGATTGGGTGAAGTTGTTGATGGCGTTGAGTACCTTGGTCGGGTCGGATGACAACAGGAAGACCATCTTTTCGTCCGCGTGTCGCATTACAATGCCTTCGGTTGGCTGGTATTCGATATAGCACATGCCTTCGCGCTGAAAGTTCTCCGTGGTGGGGTAGGACAGAACAAGGCGCAGCGTGTCGAGCGTTTTCTGCCGGTCCTTCGGGTCGCTTGCTGGATTTGCGGCTATTTTGAGCCATTCCTTGTAGGCGGCGAGCACCTTCTTGTCGATCTCCTGTTCTATGGCGATGCGGGTTTTCAGGTCCTTGAGAATCTGGTCGGCATTGACGGCACCGGTAAGGCTGTCAACGCTGGCCCGGGGGTACCATCCCGAGGCGTATTTGCCTTCGGTCAATTGTGCGTTCGCTTTGATGTCCAATCGATAGACGCTGACCTCCCCAGAGGGGTTGTAGGCTGCGTAGTACCGTGATTCCTGTACATCAATTCCGCACCCCATAAGGCTCAGGGCGAGCACGGCCAGTAAGAGCAGGGCCGGATAAATGGGTCTGTCCGTCATTCGCATTACCAACCTCCTTGGTATATAAATTGATTAAACTTTATAGAGTATAGATATGAATATATGCGCACTGTTGCCCATGATCTGTTTTCTGTCAATGCGGGTTTACATTTTTAACAAAAGAAAGTGGTCGGGCGGGTCAAGTGCACGTCGGCGTATTCTCGGGACGGGCGAAAGCAAAGCCCCGGCTCGTTCGAGCCGGGGCTGCATGCATTCAAGCAGTGGGGCGGTTGCCGGAAGCGGGGGTCACAGCTTCTGGTCGATGTCCCTGAAGCAGGGGATGCAGTAGGTCTTGCCGCCATAGCGGCGGGTGCGGGATTCCATGGTCATTTCGCCGCATTGTTCGCAGCGCAGGCTTTGCAGCACGGCGGCGGGGCGGGGCGCGGGGCAGTCGAGGGGGGTGACGGCGAACATGTCGTCCAGGGGCAGGGCCATGAAGCGTTCGATGCCCGCTTCCCGGGTCTCTCCGGGGCGGCCCATGGCGGAATCCCGGAGCACGGCGCGGAACCCCTTGCCGGACGTGCGGTCGAAGAAGGTGAAGGCGCGCTTGCCGTAGTCGCGGTGGATGAAGTTGCCCTTGCCCAGGGTGCAGTCGGTCAAAAACTGGATGGCGTCCACGCCGCACATGTCGGTCTCTGCCACGGCGACCAGGTCCAGGGCGTCCAGGTCGCCGAGTTCGCGCCGGGCCAGTTCCACGGCGCGGACGCCGATGGTCAGGCCGGGGCAGTGGTGGCCGTGGAAGGCGATGGCCGCGTCGATCCTATCCTGGGGAATGGAGCAGGGCATGGGGATTCTCCTTTTGTTCGGGGCTAGGCGGCCGGGACCACCATGGGGTGGCCCTGGACGTGGTGAATGTGCACGGGCAGGCCGTAGACCTCCTCGACCACGGCCGAGGTGACCTCGCAGGCCGGGCCGGAGGAGTGGATGCGTCCATCCTTGAGGAACAGGACCTGGTCCGCGTAGCGCAGGGCGGTGTTCAGGTCGTGCATGGTCATGATCGCGGCGATGCGGTGTTCGTCCACCACCCGGCGGAGCATGGTCAGGATGTCCACTTGGCTCTTGAGGTCCAGGCTGGAGGTGGGCTCGTCCAGGAGCATGAGGCGCGGTTCCTGGACCAGGGCGCGGGCGATGGCCACCTTTTGCAGCTCGCCGCCGGACAGGCGGTCGATGTGGCGCAGGGCGAGGTGGGTCATGTGCAGCCGTTTCAGGGCGGAGTCGACCATCTTGAGGTCCTTTTCGCCCACCCGCCAGACGATGTGCGGCTTGCGGCCCATGAGCACGGCGTCGAACACGGTCAGCCGGGCGGCCTCGTTGCGCTGGGCCACGTAGCCGATGCCCAGCGCGATCTCGTGCGGTCGCATCCTGAGCACGTCGCGGTCCTCGACCATGACCTTGCCCGCGCTTGGGGCGTGGATGGCGTTGATGCACTTGAGCAGGGTGGTCTTGCCCACGCCGTTGGGGCCGAGGATGGCCATGAGTTCTCCGCCGTCCAGGTTGAACCGCACGTCCCGGAGGACGCGGGTGCCGTTGTAGGCGAAGTCGAGATCGGTGACCGAAAGGATCATCGCCGCTGCCCCCTTATGATGAGATAGATGAAGACCGGCGCGCCCATGAACGCGGTCAGGACCGAGACCGGCAGCATGTGCGGGGCCAGGACCAGCCGGGCGGCGGTGTCCGAGACGAGCAGGAGCAGGCCGCCCGCCAGGATGGAGCCCGGCAGCAGGAAGCGGTGGTCCGAGCCGATGACCCGGCGGACCATGTGCGGGACCACCAGGCCGACGAAGCCGATGATGCCCAGGAAGGCGATGACCACGGCCGTGAGCAGGGAGGCGAGCAGCATGCCGAAGAGCCGGACCCGGTCCACGCGCACGCCCAACCCCTGGGCGGTCTCGTCGCCCGCGTCGATGGCGTTGTAGTTCCAGCCGTTGGCCAGGAAATAGAGGGAGGTGACGAGGGTCACTCCGGCCATGACTCCCAACTCGGTCCAGGAGGCCCGGGCCGTGTCGCCGAAGGTCCAGAAGACCATGGCCGCCAGCTGCACGTCGTCGGCGAAGAATTGCAGGAACATGGTCCCGGCGGTGAACAGCGCGCCCAGCGCCACGCCGGTCAGGATCATGATCTCGGGCGAGGACCCGCGCAGCCGGGAGACCCCGACGATGACCCCGGCCGCGGCCAGGCTGAAGACGAAGGCCACGCCCGTGGTCAGGTACGGGTTGGTGACGTTCACTGCGTCCGCGTTGCTGGAGCCCATGATCCCGCCGCCCAGGACCATCACGGAAAGGGCCGCGCCGAAGGCCGCCGCGTGGGAGATGCCCAGGGTGAAGGGCGAGCCGAGCGGGTTGCGCAGGATGGACTGCATGACCGCCCCGGCCACGGCCAGCCCGGCCCCGGCCACGATGGACGCCAGGGCCTGGGGCAGACGGATGTTCCAGACGATCACGTCGAACCGCTTGGACACGGCCCAGCCCATGAGGGTCCTGGCCACGTCCGCCACCGGGATGTTGGCCGCGCCCAGGGAGATGGAGACCACCAGGGCCGCGGCCAGCAGCCCGCCGGTCAGGCAGACCACGACGAGCTTGACGCCGATGTACCGCCGGTATTCGGCCGGGACCTGGCCATCGGAGAAGTGCATCTAATTCACCGGGACCGGCTTGAAGGCCATGCCGTGGAACAGGGCGTCCATGTCCTTGAAGACCGGCTTGCCCACCAGGAAGGTGTATATCTCGTCCGCCTTGGCCGCCGGGTCCACGTCCGAGAACCGGTCGGGGTAGAGAACCTTGCCGATGAAATAGGCGTCGGCCAGGATGGAGCCGAAATTCTGGGTGTACCAGTTGTACGGCAGCACGCCGTAGACGCGGCCTTCCTTCACGGCGGAGAGCATGCGGTAGGCCGGATCGGTGCGCAGTTCGAACAGCCCGCCCGCGTCGTCGCCCAGCTGCAGGGTGGCCAGGTCCAGGAAAAGCACGTCCGGGTTCCACTCGACGATCTTTTCCTTGGCGATGTCGGACTGGGCCAGGCTTTTGCCCGCCTTGCCCGCCTCATAGGCCAGGTTGATGGCGTTGACGAACTGGAACGGCGGATAGGCCGGTTCCGTGGACTGGAAGCCGTGCGGCCCCCGGAAGGCCACGCCGCCCAGATAGACCGTGGACCGTTCCTGGCCCGGCACGTTGCCCGTGCGGTGGCTCAGGTCGGCTATGAGCCCGTCGATGTACCCGATGACCTCCTCGGCGCGTTGTTCCCTGCCCATGGCCTGGGCCATGATGCGCAGGCTCTTGTACAGGGCGGGCCGCTTGTTGCCCAGGTTGCCGTAGTCGAGGACGACCACCGGGATGCCTGTCTTGTCCTGGAGCTCCTGGGGATCGTAGCCCATGGACGAGGTGTAGGTCTTGAAGATGACCTGGGGCTGTGGCTCCAGGGTCAGGATCAGTTCGGGATTGTCGTGTCCCCTGAACTCGCCGAATATGGGCATCTTCTTGAACTGCGGGTTGGCGATGGCGTAGGGCCTGGCGTCGAATTTGCGGCGGCGGGCCTCGATATCGTCCACGGCCACGATGCGGTCCTGGGCACCGAGGTAGGTCAAAAGCCGCAGGCAGCCGGAGCCGGAGCAGATGGCCTGATCGATCGTGTCCGGGATGTCGTTCACTCGGCCGTTCGAGTCGGTCAGGGTGCGCGCCGCCCCGATGGCGGGCACGGCCAGGAAGAAGATGAGAGCGACGCAAAGAAGACGATGCTTTTTCATTTGAACACCTTGCATGGCATACGAAATGGTAATTGCAACCTATTGATTGCTACGAATATATGAAATGTAACACCATAAACTTCCTAAATAAAACCGGGAAGGGCGTCAAGAGGGAAATGAAAACGGACTGTTGCGGTCCATTTTTGTCCGGGACGGCCGCCGGAGAGGAAGGCCGCGATGGGGGAAAAGGTGATAAGGCTTTGGCTGGAGAGAGCGGGAGCGCCGTGTTATCATTGGGAACTGGACAGGTGCGTTTCGCGCTCGGGATCACTTGTTCGTCCGTGCCCGACGCCGAGTCCGCGCCCGGAGTGGGGCAGCCGCCCGGGGCCGGCGTGCCCGCGCCACTTGGCTTGGCCGGGGAAATTGCGTAATGTGCGTGTCCTTATGCAGCGGAAGCGGACAAGAACAGTGAACATCGGCGGCGTGGGCATCGGCGGGGACAACCCGGTCCGGGTCCAGTCCATGTGCAACACGGACACGCGCGACGTCCTGGCCACGGTGGCACAGATTCACCAACTGGCCGAGGCCGGGTGCGAGATCGTGCGCCTGGCCGTGCCCGACGAGGCGGCGGCCGCGAAGCTTGCGGCCATCCGCGAACAGTCGCCCGTGCCGCTCATCGCGGACATCCACTTCGACCACCGGCTGGCCCTGGCCGCGCTGGACGCGGGTTTCGACGGCCTGCGCATCAACCCGGGCAACATCGGGGATGAGGCCAAGGTGGACGCTGTTGTCCGGGCGGCCAAGGAGCGCTCCACGCCCATCCGCATTGGGGTCAACGGCGGATCGCTCGAAAAGGACCTGCTGAAACAATACGGCGGCCCCACGCCCGAGGCCATGGTCGAGTCCGGCCTGCGGCACGTGCGCATGCTCGAGGCGCGCGGTTTCCACGACATCAAGATTTCCCTCAAGACCTCGTCCGTGCTCAAGACCATGGCGGCCTACCGGCTCATGTCCGAACAGGTGGATTACCCGCTGCACATCGGCATCACCGAGGCGGGGACGCTCGTGCGCGGCGCGGTCAAGTCCTCGGTCGGGCTGGGCATCCTCCTGCACGAAGGCATCGGCGACACCATGCGCGTGTCCCTGACCCACGATCCGGTGGCCGAGATCGGCGTGGCCTACGAAATCCTCCGCTCCCTGGGCTTGCGGGAACGCGGCCCGGAGATTATATCCTGCCCTACCTGCGGGCGCACCGAGATCGGCCTGATCGAACTGGCCGAGCGGGTGGAGGCGGCGCTTCGGGGCGTGGAAGAGGTCTTTACCGTGGCCGTCATGGGCTGCGTGGTCAACGGTCCGGGCGAGGCCCGGGAGGCCGACATCGGCATCGCCGGAGGCCGGGACCTGGGCATCATTTTCCGCAAGGGCGAGGTGGTCCGCAAGGTCCGGGGCAACGCCAACCTGCTGCCCGAATTCATGAAAGAAATCGATAAATTCCTGGAAGAAAGGAGAACCGACTAGATGCGTCTTTCCCGCTATTACATCCCGACCCTGAAGGAGGACCCGGCCGACGCCGAGGTGGTCTCCCACAAGCTCCTGATGCGCGCGGGCATGATCCGCAAGCTGACCAGCGGCATTTACAACTATCTGCCGCTCGGCCTGCGCTCCATCAACAAGGTGGCGCGGATCGTGCGCGAGGAGATGGACCGCGCGGGGGCGCTGGAAGTCCTTCTGCCCTCCGTCCAGCCCGCCGACCTGTGGAAGGAGACCGGCCGCTGGGAGTACTACGGCAAGGAACTCCTCCGCTTCAAGGACCGCCACGACCGCGACTACTGCCTCGGACCGACCCACGAGGAGGTCATCACCGACCTGGTGCGCGGCGAGATCAAGTCCTACAAGCAGCTGCCGGTCAACCTCTACCAGGTGCAGACCAAGTTCCGCGACGAGATCCGCCCCCGGTTCGGGCTCATGCGCGGCCGCGAGTTCATCATGAAGGACGGCTACTCCTTCGACCGCGACGAGGCGGGTGCGGAGCAGTCCTATTGGGACATGTTCAACGCCTACAAGGCCGCGTTCTCGCGCATCGGCCTGCGTTTCAAGCCGGTCCAGGCCGACTCCGGGGCCATCGGCGGCGACTTCTCCCATGAATTCATGGTCCTGGCCGAGACCGGCGAGGACACCATCGCCTCCTGCCTGTCCTGCGACTTCGCGGCCAATCTGGAAAAGGCCAGGGTCAACGCGCCCGAGAACGCGTCCATCGACGAAGCCGCCGTGCCGCCCATGGAGGAGATCGCCACCCCGGGTGCCCACACCGTGGACGAGGTCTGCGGATTCCTCAAGATTTCCCCGGACAAGCTGGTCAAGACCCTGCTTTTCGTGGTCGACGGTCGGCCCGTGGCCGGGCTGGTGCGCGGCGACCGCGAACTCAACGACATCAAGCTGCGCAACCTGGTGGGCGGCAATGAGATCGAGCTGGCCGACGAGGCCCTGGTCAGGAAGCTGACCAACGCGCCGGTCGGTTTCGCCGGTCCCGCCGGGCTGGACCCCGAGGTGCCCGTCTACGCGGACCACGAACTGCTCGGTGCCACCGACTGGGTGGCCGGAGCCAACAAGGGCGACACCCACGTGCTGCACCTGGCGCTCGGCCGCGACTGCGAGATCGCCCAATACGCGGACCTGCGCGTCATCGAGCCCACCGACGTCTGCCCGGAATGCGGCGGCGAGATCGAATTCACCAAGGGCATCGAGGTCGGCCACGTCTTCAAGCTCGGCCTCAAATACTCCAAGAAGATGGAAGCCACCTTCCTGGACGAGAACGGCAAGTCCCAATACATGATAATGGGCTGCTACGGCATCGGCGTGTCGCGCATCGTAGCCTCGGCCATCGAGCAGAACTTCGACGACAACGGCTGCTGCTTCCCGCCGTCCATCGCCCCGTTCGAGGTCTGCCTGATCTCGCTCGGCGGCAAGGACCAGGACGTGGCCGACAAGGCCGAGGAACTCTACGCCGAACTGCAAAAACTCGGTGTGGACGCGGCCTTCGACGACCGGGGCGAGCGCCCCGGCGTCAAGTTCGCCGAGGCCGACCTGATCGGCTACCCCATGCAGCTCGTGCTTGGCGGCAAGGGCCTCAAGAACGGCATCATCGAAGCCAAGGACCGTAAGACAGGCGAAAAGATCGAGCTCCCGCTCGACACCTTCGCCGAGTCCTTCACCGCTTGGCGAAACCGGATCTGGAACAACTGGGGCCTCCAAACCCCCTAGATTCCGCACGTTCGTTGACATTGCAAACTCCCCGGCGCGGAATCGCGCCGGGGAGTTTTTTTGTTTGCCCCCGGCCCCCCATCCCCATCCTTTCCGAAACTTTTTATGCGCTTCGCGGGGGTGGCGGATTGAGGGAGGGCGAGTTGTTGCCTTTGAGGCACGGCAAGCGGCGTTTGCACGGCCCCCGCGAAGCGGCGCTAAAAAGTTTTGAAGGGGAGTCCAGAGGGGAAACTTTTTCAAAAGTTTTCCCTCTGGCCGCCGGAGGCATTCTTCCCCTCCGCGCTTTCCGGTTGAAGCGTGGAGGTGGGGGTGGTAGGTTGTGATCGGCCGGGAAAACCATATGGGAGAAAGACTATGACTATCGAGAGCGGCATTGCCTTGGCCTTGGCCACGCTGGTGTTCGCGTGCATTCCGGGGCCGGGCATTTCGGCTGTGGTGGCGCAGTCGCTGGCGCGCGGTTTCAAGGCCGGGGCGGGGTTCACCTGCGGGCTGGCTCTGGGCGACGTGTGTTACCTGCTGACCGCCCTGTTCGGCATGGGCTGGGTGGCCTCGCGGATCGGGCCGTATTTCGTCGTCTTGAAATGGGCGGGCGCGGCCTATCTGGTGTACATGGGCGTGAAGTGCTGGCGGGCCAGACCGAATATTGAGCAGGCCGAGTGCGCGTTGCCGGTCCGTCCGGGACGCAGCTTCCTGGCCGGGCTGTGCGTGACGCTGGGCAACCCCAAGGCCATCGCCTTCTATTGCGGCTTTTTGCCCGGCTTCGTGGACATGCGGGCCCTGACCGGTTCCGATGTGATTTTGGTCATGTCCATCATCGTTCCGATCATCGCCACGGTCCCGCTGATCTACGCCGCACTTGCCGCGCGCGGCCGCCACGCCATCCGCTCGACCCGGCTGTGGAAGGCCATGAACCGCACGGCCGGCACGATCATGATCGGCGCGGGCGTAGCCATTGCTTCGGAGTAAGCTGAATAAACATGAAATAAACCGGACCCCCGATCCCTCCCCACCGCGAAGCGGCAATAAAAAGTTTAGGAAGGATGAGGGGATGGGGGTCCGGGGGAAGGGGAGAAGGGAAGCCCTTTTCAAAGGGTTCCCTTCTCCCCTTCCCCCGGCCGCCGGAGGCATTCTTTGTCCAATATACTGACCGTTTCCGAACTGACCAAGTCCGTCAAGGCGTTGCTGGAGGCCGAGTTTCCGTTCGTCTGGGTGCGGGGGCAGGTTTCGAATCTGGCGCGTCCGGCGTCCGGGCACGTGTACTTCACGCTGACCGACGGAGACGCGGCTCTGTCCGTGGTCTGGTTCAAGTCGTCGCAGGCCTCGGCCGAGTCCGTGGACCGGGGCGGGGAGCGGGTTAATCCGCTCACCGGCGAAATCGAGGAGGAGCGGGGCGGCACGGCCCTGACCGGCTCCGGGCTGGAGGACGGCATGGAGGTGCTGTGCGCGGGAAGGCTCAACGTGTACGAGCCGCGTGGCCAGTACCAGCTGGTGGCCGAACTGGTCCAGGCCCGGGGCGTGGGCGACCTGGCGGTGGCCTTCGAGGCGCTCAAGAAGAAGCTGGCGGCCAAGGGATATTTCGACGAGGACCGCAAACTGGAGCTGCCGCGCGACCCCAAGCGGGTGGCGGTGGTCACCTCCAAATCCGGCGCGGCCATCCGGGATTTCCTGCGCATCGCGGACACGCGCGGCACCGGGGCGGAGATACGGATTTATCCGGTCCTGGTCCAGGGCGACCGGGCCCCGGCCCAGATCGCGGCGGCACTGGACCAGGTGGACGGCGAGGGCTGGGCCGAGGTGGTCGTGCTCATCCGCGGCGGCGGGTCGCTGGAGGATCTGTGGGCGTTCAACACCGAGGAGGTGGCGGACGCCATCTACCGGGCGCGGCTGCCCGTGCTCACCGGCGTGGGCCATGAACCGGACGTGTCCATCGCGGATTTCGTGGCCGACAAGCGCGCGGCCACCCCGTCCCATGCGGCCCAGGAGCTGTGGCCCCGGCGCGAGACCCTGGCCCAGAAAGTGGACGTCCTGGACCTGGGGCTGGCGCGGGCGTATGCGGCCTGGCTGTCGGGCAAGGAGGGCGGTTTCGAGCACCTGCGCAAGGCGCTGGTCTGGCTGTCGCCCCAGCGGCGGCTGGAGCGCATGGAGGACCGTTTTTCCGCGCTCATGTCCCGGTTGCAGGGCGCGGGGCTGGACCATTATTTCGAGCGCGCGGAACAGGGCGCGCGGGCGGCCGAGGGGTTGTCCCGGGCATTCGGCACGCACAAACTGGACGGGCTTTCGCGCGACGCGGCCGGGCTGGCGCACCGTTTGGACCGGGCGTTTGGGCCGGGGCGCGTGGACGGGCTGGCCGGGGCCGTGGACGGGCTCGGGCGCAGGCTGGACAAATCCGGACGGGGCGCGGCCGAGACTGCTACGCAGCGGCTGGCCGTGCTCGAGACCGCGTTGCGCGGGCTGGACCCCGAGGGGCCGCTGGATCGCGGATACGCCCTGGTGCGCGTGGCCGGGACCGGCGAATTTTTACGTGACCCGAGAAGGGTGACGAAGGGCGACGCACTTGATATCACGGTCCGTGACGGCCGAGTGGCGGCCACGGTGACGGACACCCGACCCAACGAGGAATAGAGGTTTATGCAACGGTTTTTTCTGCTGGCGATATTGACGGCCCTGCTCGGTTTTCCCTTGAATGCCCTGGCCCAGGATCAGACTCCGGTTCAGGATCAGGCCCCGGTCCAGGATCAGGTGGAGACACAGGAACAGGCCCCGGCCTTCGGGCTTCAGGAGGGGGACAGTCCCGCCCTGGTGACCAAGGATGAGGCCCCGGCTGCGGCCGAGGCCGAGCCCGCGCCGGTCCAGTCGGCTCCGGCCCTGGTGCTGGCCGCGCCGAGCAAGGCGGGGGTGGGCAAGCCGTTCCTGGTCCGACTGACCTCGGACCTGCCGCTGGAGTCGGTTTCCGTGCACTGGCAGGGGCGCGAGGTGGTTCCGTCCATCTCGGTCTGGAACAACCGGCACGTGGCCCTGGCCATGCTCGGCACGGACGTGCTCACCGAGCGGCCCGGCAAGGAGGAGCTGGTGGTCATCGCCTCGGTGGACGGCAAGGAAAGCTCCTTGCGCCGCACCGTGCGCATCACCCCGGAGGACTATCCGAAACAGGAATTGACACTGCCCGAGAAGATGGTCACCCCGCCCAAGGGCGTGTATGCGCGCATCGAGGCCGAGGGCAAACAGACCACGGAGGCCAAGAACACGGTCTCGGCCATGCGCCTGTGGCGGCTGCCGCTCGAGCGGCCCGTGCAGGGCAAGGTCCTGTCCGTGTACGGCGCGCAGCGCATCCTCAACGGCAAGCCCAAGAACCCGCACCGGGGGCTGGACTTCCGTTCGCCCATGGGCAATCCGATCAAGTGCGTGGCCGACGGCAGGGTCATCCTGGTGGGAGACCACTACTACGCGGGCAATTCCGTCTACGTGGATCACGGCAACGGAGTGGTCTCCATGTATTTCCACATGTCCGAGCCCACGGTGAAGGAGGGCGACGAGATCAAGCGCGGCCAGACCGTGGGTTTGACCGGCATGAGCGGACGGGCCACCGGGCCGCACCTGCACTTCTCCCTGTCGGTCCTGGGCGATCTGGTCGATCCCGCGCCGCTGTTCTCCACGACCGCCGACAACATGCTGCAATGACCATTGGTTGATCGATAGCCATGAAGAATCGCAAACTTTTCGGTAAGCGGCCCTGGCCGCTGTTCCCTTGTCTGACCCTCCTGTGTTGCCTCTGCCTGCCGGGCCTGGCCCTGGCGGGCGGCATGGTCGATGTCCAGGCCCCCGACGCCGTGGGCCGGGGCAAGGCCTTCGCGGTCCGCATCTCCACCTGGTACCCGCTTGAGGACCTGGAGGTGCGCTGGAACGGCAGGAGCGTGCACCCGGCCGTGATCCAGGACGGCGAGCGGTCCGAGGCCGTGCTGCTGCTCGGCGTGGGCCTGCGCGGCGAGACCGGGACGTACACGCTGGACGTGGTCGCCCGTATCTGGGGCCATGAGCGCCGCTTCTCCCGGACCGTCGAGGTCGGGGAATCCGAGTGGGGCACCGAGACTCTGTCCGTGCCCCCGAAGATGGTCCGCCCGCCCGCGTCCGAGCAGGCGCGCATCGAAAAGGACCGCGAGCTGATGCGCGCCGCCCTGGCCCAGGCCTCGCCCGAGCGCTACTGGACCGCGCCCCTTTTCCGGCCGGTCAAGGGCAAGATGCTCAGCCGGTTCGGGCTGTACCGGACTTTCAACGGCAACGTGGCGTCCCGGCACACCGGCCAGGACTTCCGGGCCTGGCTCGGCACGCCCATCCACGCCGTGGCCGCAGGGAAGGTCGTCCTCACGCGCAATCTCTACTACGGCGGGAACACGGTGCTCATCGACCACGGCAACGGCTTTTTCTCCATGTCCTGCCACCTGTCCAAGACAAAGGTGAAGGAAGGGGATATGGTCGGGGCCGGGCAGGTCGTGGGCCTGTCCGGGGCCACCGGGCGCGTCACCGGCGCCCATTTGCACCTGGCCGTGTTCGTGCTCGGGGCGGTGGTCGATCCGGCGCCGTTCTTCGATGGGACGTTTTTGGTTGAAAGTAATGAAAAGTGAATTAATCTGAATAGTAGTAGATAGGCTGAACAAATCAACCGTGGCCGGGACACGGAAGAGCCGGTCCCGGTCGCGCCGATCGTCCGGATTTTCCGGAACCTGAAGATTCGCACCCTGCGGAGCACGGGAATATGGAGAGAGACATGGCAACGACAAGCTTCGAAGACCGTCTGGAGAGGCTCAAGCTCGTGGTCGAGCAGTTGGAGCGCGGCGACCTGCCCCTTGAGGAGGGCGTGGCCCTGTACAAGGAGGGGCTCGAACTGGTCAAGGCGTGCGGCAAGCAGCTGGAGACCGCCCGGCACGAGGTCAAGCTCGTGTCCGAAGGGCTGGTCCGCGAGTTCGACGCGCTCGAGGCGCTGACCTCGGAAACGGAGGACGAACAGTGACCTTCAAAGACGATCTGGGCCGCCGCGCGGCCGAGGTGGAAGGCTATCTGGTCGCCTGCCTGCGGGACAAGGGCATCCCGGACCGGCTGCTCAAGTCCATGGAATACTCCCTGCTGGCCGGGGGCAAGCGGCTGCGGCCGGTGCTGGTCCTGTCCTGGAACGGGCTGCTCGGCGGGGAAGCGGCCAAGGCCATGCCCTTTGCCGCCTCGCTGGAGTGTATCCATACCTATTCGCTGATCCACGACGACCTGCCCGCCATGGACGACGACGACCTGCGGCGCGGGCGTCCGTCCAACCACAAGCAGTTCGACGAGGCCACGGCCATCCTGGCGGGCGACGGGCTGCTGACCGAGGCCTTCGGGCTGATGGCCGCCGCGTCCCTGGTCGAGGGGCTGCCCGCCGACCGCGTGCTGCGGGCGGTTTCCGTGCTGGCCCGGGCGGCCGGAGCGGGCGGCATGGTCGGCGGCCAGACCGTGGACATGGAGCTGACCGGGCGCACGGGCGTGCCGCTGGGGGAGCTCAAGAAGATGCACGCCATGAAGACCGGGGCGCTGCTGACCGCCTCCTGCGAGTGCGGGGCGATCCTGGCCGGGGCCGGGGAGACGGATATCGACAACGCCCGCGAGTTCGGGCGCAAGATCGGCGTGGCTTTCCAGATCGTGGACGACGTGCTCGACGTGGTCGGCGACACCGCGACCCTGGGCAAGCCCGCGGGCAGCGACGAGGCCATGGGCAAGACCACCTATCCGGCGCTCATCGGGCTGGACAGGAGCAAAACCCTGGCCCGGGAGTACGTGGACGAGGCGTTGACGCATTTGTCGGGCTATTTCGGGTCGGAACAGGAGTTCCTATGGCAATTGGCCCGATACATAGTAGACAGGGTGTATTGATTGCACTAGGATTTCGCTTCCATGATCAAAGACCCCAAACAGACAGCCATCCTGTCCAAGATCCACAAGCCCGGTGACGTCCGCGCCCTGGAAGGCGACCAGATCGACATTCTGGCCCAGGAATTGCGCGACATCATCATCAGCCAGGTGTCGGCCCACGGCGGCCACCTGGCCCCGTCGCTGGGCGTGATCGAGCTGACGCTCGCCCTGTTTAGGTCCTTCGACCTGGAGCGGGACAAGCTGGTCTGGGACGTGGGACACCAGGCGTACGCCCACAAGTTGCTCACCGGCCGCGCCGACGAGTTCCACACCCTGCGCCAGAAGGGCGGCCTGTCCGGCTTCCCGCGCATGGCCGAGTCGCACTACGACCACTTTGGCGTGGGCCATTCGTCCACCTCCATCTCGGCCGCGTTGGGCATGGCCATGGCCCGCGACCTCAAGGGCGAGGACCACGAGGTGGTGGCGGTCATCGGCGACGGCTCCCTGACCGCCGGGCTGGCCTTCGAGGGGCTGAACCAGGCGGGGGACCTGGGCAGCAAGATGGTCGTGGTCCTGAACGACAACGAGATGTCCATCTCCAAGAACGTGGGCGCGCTGTCGCAGTTTCTGAGCCGCAAGATGACCACCCCGTTTCTGCAGCGGCTCAAGAGCGACGTGGAGGGGCTGCTGGCGACCATTCCCAAGATCGGCGACGATCTGGCCGGGTATGCCAAGCGGTACGGCGATTCGGTCAAGTCCTTCTTCACCCCGGGCATCCTGTTCGAGGCCTTCCATTTCACCTACGTGGGCCCCATCGACGGCCACGACACGGCCACCCTGGTCAAGGTCTTCGAAGAGGTGAAGAAGCTGGACAAGCCGGTGCTGGTCCATGTCATGACCAAGAAGGGCAAGGGGTACGAGCCCGCCGAGTCCGACCCGTCCCACTACCACGGCGTGGGCGAGTTCATCCCCGAGACCGGCCTGGCCCGCAAGTTTTCCGGCTCCGCCCTGCAGTCCTACACGGCCGTCTTCGGCGACACCCTGTGTTCGCTGGCGTCCAGGGACGACAGGATCATCGCCATCACCGCGGCCATGCCCGAGGGCACGGGCACCGAATGTTTCCGCAAGAACCACCCGGAGCGGTTCGTGGACGTGGGCATCTGCGAGCAGCACGCGGTGACGTTCGCGGCCGGGCTGGCCACCGAGGGGTACAAGCCCGCCGTCGCCATCTACTCCACCTTCATGCAGCGGGCCTACGACCAGATCGTGCACGACGTCTGCCTGCAGAATCTGAACGTGAATTTCTTCCTGGACCGGGGCGGCCTGGTGGGCGAGGACGGGGCCACCCATCACGGGGCCTTTGACATGAGCTATCTGCGCCACATCCCGAACCTGGTGGTCATGGCCCCCAAGGACGAGGCCGAACTGGCCCGGATGATGGCCACGGCCTTTGCTCATGAGGGCCCCTGCGCGGTGCGCTATCCGCGCGGCACCGGGGTCGGGGCCAAGGTCTCGGCCAACCCGAAGACGATCGCCGTCGGCAGGGGCGAGCTCATGCGCGACGGCGAGGACGCGGCGGTCATCGCCATCGGCTCGCGGGTCTACCCGGCGGTGGAGGCGGCCATGGAGCTGGTCGAGGATGGCCTGCACGTGGCGGTGTTCAACGCCCGGTTCGTCAAGCCGCTGCCAGAGGAACAGCTCCTGGAGCTGGCCGCCCGGTTCGACCGCATCGTGCTGGTGGAGGAGAACTCCCTGGCCGGGGGATTCTCCTCGGCCGTGCTGGAACTGTTCACCGAACGCGGGGTCATGGACGGCAAGCGCCTCAAGCGGCTCGGCATCCCGGACGAGTTCGTGGAACACGGCAGCCAGAAGGAGCTGCGCCGGATGCTCGGCATCGACAAGGACGGCATCAAACAGGCACTCAGGACGCTCTGCGGGTAACCGCCCGGCAACGACGGCCGCAAGTCCTCTCGAATCAGACCTTCACAGTCTCCCTTCGTCCCGAAAAAAACATCCCGCCTCTCCAACAACAGGACGCACGCCAGCAAGGCCCGTGTTTACGCACGGCCCACCGATGTCGCACGCCTCCGAGCGAAGCGAGCCACAAAAAAGTTTGGAAAAAGGAGAGGGGATGGGGGGGCCGGGGGAAGGGGAGAGGAGACGTACGACGTACGTAC
>NZ_LKAQ01000004.1:1941557-1951522 GCF_001874525.1 Pseudodesulfovibrio hydrargyri
TCCCCTTCCCCCGGCCGCGGCGCGCTAGCGCCCGCAGCACTTCTTGTATTTCTTGCCCGAGCCGCAGGGGCAGGGTTCGTTGCGGCCGATTTTGGGTTCCTTGCGGATGGGCGGCCCGGCGACCATCTGGCCGTCCACGTAGAGCCATTTGCCGTCCAGGAAATGGAACCGGCTGCGCTCGCGGTGGTCCTGCTCCTCGCCGTCGATGGCGTACTTGGCGGAGAACTCCACGATGCCCGCCTCGTCGCCTTCCTGGCCGGCCCAGGTGTCGTGGATGGTCAATCCCAGCCACTCGGCGGATTCGGCCCACTGGCGCACGGACGCGTCGTCGTGGTCCTTGAGGGCCTCGGGCGCGAGGGTGGCCTTGAGATAGTCGAGCTCCTTGAGCACGTAGGCGGTGTAGCGGGAGCGCATGAGCGCTTCGGCGGTGGGCGCCTGGGCTTCGCCGGAGATATAGGGGGAGCAGCACTTGGACAGTTCCAGGCCGGACCCGCAGGGGCATTGGTTGGACATGGGTTACCTCGCTTGGTTTTGGTCAGCGGATTGTAGAGAAAACCGCCCGGCTGTCAATGAGTAAGCGCTTGCCCCGCGCGGCCCGGCGTGGCACCCTGCGTCCATGCTGCGCATCACCGAAACCGTTTTTATTCCCTGGGCCGAATTGAGCTTCACCGCCTGCCGCAGTTCCGGGCCCGGCGGCCAGCACGTCAACACCGCGGACACGCGGGTGACGCTGCTGTTCGACGTGGAGAACTCACCGAGCCTGACCCAGCTGCAAAAGGTCGCCATCAAGGGGAAACTCCGGCGGCGCATGGACAAGCACGGCGTGCTCCAGGTGACCAGCCAGAAGTTCCGCAGCCAGAAGACCAACAAGGACTCGGCCGTGGAGCGGTTCGTGGAGCTGATGCAGTGGGCGCTCAAGCCGGTGGTCCCGCGCAAGGAGACCCGCGTGCCCAAGTCGGCCAAGCGCAAGCGGCTGGAGCGCAAGAAGCGCACGGCCCGGCGCAAGCAGGACCGCAGGCCGCCCGACGTCAGCGGGGAGTACTAGCCCTTATTCAGCGCGGCCCTGAGGTAGCGCTCGCCCAATCCCATATCCGCATAGGCTTCGGCCAGGTGCAGGTAGATCACCTTGAGATACTTGGCGTGGATGGACTTCGCATCCTTGAGCCGACGTTGCACTGTTTCGGGCTCGATGGCGCCCATGGCCGCGAGCAGGGCGGCGGCGCGGTGGTACGCCCGGTGATGGGCCTCGATCTCGGCGTTGCCCGCCCGTGCGATGCGTTCGCGCCGCTCGGGGGCGGCCAGCAGGCCGCAGACGATGCGCACCAGTTCGTCCATGTCGTCGGGCGGGTAGGTGACCAGGTGCTCGCCGTCGGTGAACAGCTTTGATTGGCCATGGCCGATGGCGGGCGTGACCAGGCAGGCGCCGCAGGCCAGGGCCTCGAAGACCCGGAAGTTGAGGTCGCCGCGCTCGGCGATGTTCAGGACCAGGCGAGCCCTGGGGAAGAGCTCGCCGAACTCTCCCCTGGTCACATGGAGGTTGGGCAGCCGGGCCTTGAGCTCCTTGAGGAATTCGTAGCGCACGGGCGTGGTCTCGCGGTCGACGTTGCCCGCGAAGAGCAGGTCCCATTCCTTGGCCGGGGGGACTTCCGGCGGCCGCACCTCGCGCAGGGGGTAGGGCGGCAGCCAGAGAACCTGCTCGCCCGTCAGCCGCTGGCGGAAGCGGGGCATGTGGTCGCGCAGGGACACGGCGGCCAGGTCGAAGGCCTGGGCGTACATGGGGTACCACGAATGGATGTGCGAATCGATGGCGTAGAAGGCCGTGGCGCAGGGATAGGACTCCACGCCGATCAGCGGCGGGGGGATGGAGCGGTCCGCGTAGAGGACGATGTCCGGCTCGCCTGCGCAGCGCTCGACGATGTCCTCCCAGGTCAGGACCTCGGGACCGGCCAGCGGGATGTTGACGATCTCGAACCCCGTGTCCCGGGTGTGCTGCGGCCGGAAGTAGTAGCCGCCGATCCAGGCGATCCGCTTCACCGGCCGGGCTCCTTGCGGGCCATGTGCAGGATGCGCCTGGGGCCGATGCACGACTGCGTGCGGTGGGACGGGATGTTGCGCATGAGCTTGAACCCCTGGCGCGTGGCCTCGGCGATGATCACCGGCAGCTGGCTCTCGCCCACTTCCAGGATGCACTCGTTGCAGTGGGCGAACATGATCTCGGTGGTCAGCTCGAACTTGCCCGTGCGGTGCAGGACGTTCAGGGCCAGGATGATGTCGTAGCGCTGGTTCAGCGGGGTGGTGATGTCGTAGACCATGAAGTGGCAGCCAGACCCCTTGGCCCCGGCCAGGTAATTGGCCAGGTCCACGGCCCCCTGGTCCATGTCCAGTCCCACCCCGGCGGCCCCCATCTCCTCGGCCTTGAAGGTGTAGTAGCCGTGCATGCAGCCGTAGTCGCACAGGGTCTTGCCCCGGAATTCCACGCCGAGCTTGAGGATGTTTCGCCAGGCCAGGCCGGACTGGGTGAAGCCGGGCACGAGCACGCGGCCCCGGTACTCGATGGTCTGGTAGAAGGGGTTGAATGAGTCGGCCTCGGCTATGGCCTTGAAGACCTCGCGGTCTTCCTCGGGCACGCCCGGATGGACCGCGTCGCGGTTGGCCTCGGCCCAACGGACGATGTCGTCAGAGTCCCGGATCTCTTCGTAGCCCTCCAGCACTGGTTCGAGAATCTCGCAGAACGGCGTGTTGGCCGGGAGCGGTTTGCCCGCCTTGACCGCCTCCTTGGTCTGGCGCACCCGGCGCAGGGCGAACCGCTGCAGACGGACGTCCCGGTCCGGATTGAGGTAGAAGGCGCGGACGATGCTGAAGGGCGAATAGATGTCGTCCAGGGCGTCCAGGAAGGCCTGGTGAATGTGCGGGTGGCTGATGCGGCACCCTTCGAAGACGATGTCGCGGTAGCGTCGGGCGCGCAGCTGGGGCAGGAATATCTCCTTGAAATCGCGGTAGGTCCCCGGATGACGGACGGTCTCGATGTCCCCGCCGTATCGTTCGGCCACCTGATGGGTGAAGGCGTCCAGGCGCATGAGGTCGTAGCCCATTTCGTCGGCCAGCTTCCGGGCGGCGTGGCTCTTGCCCGCGGCGGGCGGGCCCGCAATGAGCACGACCTTGGGGCTGAAGCGGTAGATCCGTTCCGTGGCGGCCTGCTCGCCGGTCTTGGCGGCGGTTTTGGGAGTGCACTGCTCTTTCATGGATAAGTCCAATGTATTCTAAGCGTTGAAAGCCGCATCAAAGAGCGGCCCGTCAGAAAAACAGCGAGCAAAAGGCATGAATTGCCCGTCAGCGGGGAAATTGCACGATATATGCCAAGCCTCGCGTCGAAGGGCTGGACTCATTATTCGAGCCGGAAGATGGCTGTCGCGGCGAGGCATGGCGCTCCGCCAGGGCGGCGGAGCTTGGAGTTCAGACCGCCTTGGGTGCGGCCGATACGAGAGGCGAGTCCCCTGGCAGGCTGGCGGCGGCCCTTGCTCTCAGCCCAGATCCTCAATGAGAATGAACCGTTCCCAGACGATTTGCATACCCGGGGAAAACCCGCCATTCCGCTCAAAGTATTCGCGATGTCCCGCGCGCCAACCCTTAAGGCTGTCGTCCTCGCCTTCGGCCAAGGCCATTGCTTCCGTCACCTCATCGAACCGGCACTGAATCAACTCGACCGTCTCGATGACAAGGGCCGGCGTGCCGTCCCAGTTCAGCGCGATATCCCGCCGCCCGATCGCCGGCATGGGTTCGCCGTTTTGATAGTCCCGCAACGCGCCGCAGGTCGCCACTTTCTTTCCGGAGCGCACCAGGGAAAGGAGCGCACTGCATAAAGCGGCGCTATCGCCGAACTTGAACGTTTCAGCCGTGGGGTAGCGCAATTTCAGCGCCTTGAGTTCCTCAAGCATGTGCGCGCCTTCCCTCCACGCCCCGGGTCTCGCAGGGGGTTGCATGTCCCGGACCCGGATTGAAGGCCACATGGGCTCAAAGCCGGTATCCGAGTCCATCCTCAGTTTATGGATTCTGATCCTAGGTCAGGCCGAGTTCTTCCAGGGCCAGGTACAGCTCGCGGCTGATCCAGGCGTCGGTGGCGGCGTAGAGGACCTGTTGCCGGGTGAGCTTGTCCTTGGCCCAGTTGGAGCACTGGGCGGACTTGGAGATGCGGAAGCCGAGCAGGTTGGCGGCCATGTTGCGCAGGCCGTGGGTCTGGAGGTTGTACTTGGCCGTGATGTCGGACAGGTCCACGAAGCCGCTGGGCTTGAACCGGGAGTGCTTCTGCAGGCCGAGGATGTCGTCGCGCACGGCCACGCCGGTCTTGAGGATGCGCCGGTTGGCCAGGATGTCGCAGACTCCCTTGTCCAGGGGCAGCACGCCCAGCTGGAAGACATAGGCGCAGTCGGCGGTGGCCAGTTGGAGCAGGGACGGCGGGCCGGGCTTCTTGCCCTTCTTGAACACGGGGCGGGTCTCGGTGTCGAAGCCGAGCAGAGAGGAGTCGCGCATGCCTTCCAACGCTTGTTCAAGGTCGGACTTGCTGCGGACAACGACGACTTCCCCCTCGTAGTGGCGAAGGGGCATCTCGTTGATCTCTTCCTTGGTGAAGGCCCGGAGGTACTGTTGCGGGATGTCGAGGCTGTCCGTGGTCATTAATGTGCTTGGGTGCGTTAATGTTTGAGGGATCGTTGTACATTCCCGCAACTTCGTCAAGCACAAGGTGAAGGACCGGGGACATTCCCTGTAAAACGCCTTGGCTCGACGGTTCGATTACCGCAACCACCGTCATCCGTGCAGGAATTTTGTCCGGCATGGAACCGTCGGCCATCAAGCGCGAGCCGGGGCGGAGGGGATATCCACCTCCGCCCCGGCGTCAAACCGAGGGCTGTTGTTCGCCGTCCTTGAAGGGGGCGCTTAATCGAACCAACTGCTCGAGCCTCCGCTTTCGAACTGGCCGCGTGAGCAGGGGGCGCTGTTGTAGCGCCACCAGTAGGACCCGTTGCACGCTTCGAGGGACGGGACCGTTCCGTTGCGGCTGTTGTACCGCAATACGTTCTGCACGAATTGCTGCTGGGTCTCCTTCTCGATGGCGTCTATGGCGTCCGAGAGTTTGACCGTACCGTTCTGAACCCCGGGCAGGACCCTGGCCATCTCGGCGGTGATCATCCGCTGGGAGGGGTTGGCGTCCAGGAAGGCGTCAAAGGCCTTGAGCGTGGCTTCCTTGTCGCCCTTGCGCCCCTGGGCCAGGGCGATGAATAGGGCGGCGTCCCAGATCTTGTCCCTTCTGCCCTGTGCTTCGGTCAGGGTCTTGATGCACAGGTCGTACTCCCCGGCGAAATACAGGGCGATGCCCGCCTTGTCCATGGAGGACTGGAATTTCATGATCCTGCCCACTGGGTCCTGCCCCAGGGCCTCGGCGTAGCCCTGGGCCGAGGCCTTGAAGTATTCCATGGCCTTTTCGTTGTTGCGGGTGACGTACATGCGCCAGGCTCGCTGGAAGTTGCGGTCGCCGGTGTTGACCGCGTCCGCCATGACGGGCAGGGCCATGGCCGCCACGAGCAGGGCGGCGATTGTTATTGTCAGTGATTTACGCATGATAAAAACCTCCTTGTTCAGGACATGTAGGTCCTGGCTATACGGAAGATGTCGTCATAGGCGGCCTTGGAGCGGATGGCCAGGGCCATCTCCAGGGCCATGTCCATCTTGCGGCCGGTCTCGACCATGACCCGGTCCCGAATGGATTCCAGGTGATTGGCCAGGAAGTCGGCTTCGAAGTTGTCTATGGCCAGGGATACGCCTTCGGAAAAAAACCGCGAGCCGAGATGCGGAATGAAGCGGTCCAGATTCTGCCGCCCCTCGCGGCGGGCGTACATGACGAAAAAGAGCAGCTTGACCAGCAGTCGGTCGGCCTTGATCTTGTGGTCCACCGAAAGCAGGATGTCCAGGTCCACGCCCCGGGGCTTGAGCGCGTCGAACATGGCCGTGGCCATGTCGAAGGCGCGGTCCTCGGTCATCAGCGGATGGGCGAACTTGGAGTCCATGCGCACCAGGGTGACGCGCGGGTTCTCGCCCGAGGCGATGGCGTAGATGGCCAGCCGCATGAGGTCGATCTTGGTTCGGTAGTCGTCGATCAGGATGTCCCGCTTGGTCTGGGCCAGACGCCGCACCAGCGGGATGTCCAGGGCGGAGAAGACCGTCTCGAGCAGATGCAGGATGTACGGCTCCGAGGCGGTCGCGATCTCCTCGTCCAGGATGTCGCGGCCCTTGCGCGCGTCCATGATCTTCTTGATGGACAGCCAATAGGCGGCCAGCCCCTCTACGGGCATCTCCAATATATCGAGTTCCTGTGGCTTCTGCATGACGTTCCGCTTTGGGGCTTGACGGGGTGGCGATAAAAAAGACACCCTGTTCGTTGTCTTCAGTATATCCGTTTTTTTGACGAAAACAAACACAGTCCTTGCCGAGGGGGCCCCTTCTCCATGCTCACGTATCCCCAATTCGACCCGGTCATGATCTCCCTGGGCCCGCTGCAGTTGCGCTGGTACGGCATGATGTACGTCTTCGGCATCCTGTCCGGCTGGCTGCTGGGCCGCTACCGGGCCGCCAAGCCGTGGAACAAGATGACGCCCAAACTCATGGACGACTTCATTACCTGGGCCATCCTCGGCGTGGTCCTGGGCGGGCGCATCGGCTACGTCCTGTTCTACAACCCGTCCTTTTACCTGGCCGAGCCGCTCAAGATATTCGCGGTCTGGGAGGGCGGCATGTCCTTCCACGGCGGCTGCCTCGGCGTGCTGGCCGCCTGCTGGCTGTTCGGCCGGACCCACGGCATGACCTTCCCCGAGGTGGGCGATTTCGTCTCCCCCCTGGTCCCGCCCGGCCTCTTCTTCGGGCGCATCGGCAACTTCATCAACGGCGAGCTGTGGGGCCGGTACACGGACCTGCCCTGGGCCATGCCGTTCCCTGGCGCGGGCGGCCTGCCGCGCCATCCCTCGCAGCTCTACGAGGCCGCACTCGAGGGCGCGCTCCTGTTCGTCATCGTCTGGGTCTATTCGGCCAAGCCCAGGCCCAAGGGGTGCGTGGGCGCGCTCTTCCTGCTCGGCTACGGCGTGTTCCGTTTCCTGGTGGAGTTCGCCCGCGAGCCCGATAGCCAGCTCGGCTTTGTGGCCCTGCATTGGATGTCCATGGGCCAGGTGCTCTGTCTGCCCATGATTCTGTTCGGCGCGGGTTGGTTGATTTGGGCCTATCGCAAGTCAGCGTAATTTCGGAACTTCGATTTCAAACAGCTGGTCCCAGTGCTTGCCGGTGACGTATAGCCGGTTCCGGGCGGCGTCATAGGCGATGCCGTTGGCCACCCCGCAGGCCCGGCCCAGGCGCTCGCGCAGGGGCAGGAGGTCGAGCCATGCGCGGACCGTGCCGTCGCCCATGTCGATGATCGCCACGCGGTCCGCCTTCCAGATGTTGGCATAGAGCCATTTCCCCACGAATTCCAGCTCGTTGAGCATGGGCACCGGGCACCCCTCGTCGGTCACCGGCAACTCGCCGGTCTTGGCGAAAGTCTTGGCGTCGTGCCATTCCAGCCGGGAACCGCCCGTGGACATGACGAACCGTTCTCCGTCATAGGCCAGCCCCCAGCCCTGGGTGGCGGAGGCGGTGGCCCGGTAGGCGAAGGGATGCACCGGCCTCAGTTCCTCGAGGGTGTAGACCTGACCGATGCCTGATTTCCAGGTGAGCATGCGCAGAGTGTCGCCCCGGGGCGCGATGCCCTCGGCGAACAGCTCGGGCGCGACCGGTTCGGTCTTCAGATGGCGGCCCGTGGCGGGCTCCACCATGGCCAGAAACGAGCGGCCGTAGCCGCCCGAGGATTCGTAGAACACGCCGTTGTGAAAGAAGAGGCCCTGGGTGGAGGTGCCCGGGTCGTGGGGATGGGCCGAGATCACCTTGCAGCGGATGACCGGGGCCTGCGCCCCGGCTGGCGCGGGCCAGGCGAGCACGGCCAGGAGCGGGAGCAGAAAAAGAACGGATCTGAACGGGTGCATGGACGTTCCTTGAAAAAAGGCGGAGCGGGCCGGGACATCCGGGGATGCCGCGCCCCGCTCCGGGAGGAAGGGTGCGGCGGACCTGCGGATTGCTTGGGAGGGTGTCCGGCCGCCGTACGCCTTACGCGCGTTTTTTAACCGAATTGATGCCGCCCAGGGCGAAGTGGAACACGTGGTCCACGAAATCCTGCACGTCAAGACCGAGATTGGGCCGGTGCGGGGTGAGCCGGTCCAGGATGGGCTGGGTCAGCAGGTGGTCCAGCATCAGCGCCCAGATGTTCGAACTGCAGTAGGCCAGGGTCTGGTCCGGCGCGCCCGGGCCCAGGAGCAGGGTCAGGATGTCGCGCAGCTCGTTGGCGCGCGGCTGGACCTGGTGCTGGACGATGAGGTCCAGATTGTGGCTCGGCTTGGCCATTTCGCGCAGGAAGATGGCCCATTTCTGGGCGATCTGCCCGGTGCTCTGGGTGTAGATCTCCTCGGCCAGCCCCCTGACGAACCGGTGCAGCCGCTCCTCGGCGGGCAGGTTGTGGTCCTCGTCGGATATCCACTCCTCGCCCTTGGGGAAAATTTCCTCGAGCACGGCCGCGTACAGGCCGTCCTTGCTGCCGTAGTGGTAGTTCACCGCCGCCACGTTGGCCTTGGCCAGACCGCAGATGTCCCGCACCGTGGCCGAGTCGAAGCCCTTGTCCGCGAAAACCTCCATGGCGGCGAGCAAAAGGGCTTTTTTGGTGTTGACGTCCGGGGATTCGTTCATAATTAATAGCCTGCGGGCGCGAAAAACGCCGTCTGAATTGCTTGAAACATATGTTTGACGAATCCTATATCCCCGAGAGGTGTCGGCAAGTCAAGGGTTTTCCCTGGACCGGCGGTTCACGGTGGACCATGCAAGGAGCGCAGTCAGTGGAAGTCATTTTAGCCGAAACCGCCGGGTTCTGCATGGGTGTGGATATGGCCCTGACCAAGCTCGACCACCTGGTCGGCGAGCCGGACGGTCATCCCATCTATATCCTCGGGCCGATCATCCATAATCCCCAGGTCCTCAAGCGCTATGCCGAAAAGGGCGTGGTCATGGTCCACGACCCCGCCGAGGTCCCGGCCGGGGCGCACGTGGTCATCCGCGCCCACGGCATCACCCGGCAGGTCGAGGAGTCCCTGCGCGCGCGCAACGTCCTGATCAAGGACGCCACCTGTCCCCGGGTCAAGAAGGCCCAGCTGCTCATCGAGCGCAACACCGCCGACGGCGGCGAGCTGCTCCTCTACGGCGAGGCCGACCACCCCGAGGTGGCCGGGCTGGTCAGCTATGCCCAGGGCGGCCATTTCGTGTTCGGCTCGTCCGAGGAACTGGCCGGGCACGCGCTCACCCCGGGCAAACGCTATGTCCTGGCCGCCCAGACCACCCAGGACCGGGTCCAGTTCGAGTCCATCGCAAAGGATTTGGCCGGGCGCGGCGACATCGAGGTGGCTGTGCTCGAAACCATCTGCGACGCCACCAAACTGCGCCAGACCGAGGCCCGGGACCTGGCCCAAAACGTGGATTTCATGGTCGTGGTCGGCGGCTACAACAGCGGCAATACCCGCCGCCTCGCCCAGGTCGTGTCCGAACAGGGCACGCCCTGCAAACACGTCGAAACCGTGGACGAACTGCCGCTGGACGAACTCGCCCGGTACAAACGCATCGGCGTCACCGCCGGGGCCTCCACCCCCCGCCTGCTCATCGACGAGGTCCTCGCCGGCCTCGAATCGCTGTAGGGGGAGATGATGCCTCCGGCGGCCGGGGGAAGGGGAAGGAAAACCCTTTGAAAAGGGCTTTTCCTTCCCCTTCCCCCAGACCCCCATCCCCATATTTTCCTAAACTTTTTGGGCGCTTCGCGGAGGAGGTAGGGGACGGAAAAGATATCTGTCTTCGTT
>NZ_LKAQ01000004.1:2251589-2446653 GCF_001874525.1 Pseudodesulfovibrio hydrargyri
AGGCTCGACTTGCCCGCGTTGACCCGGCCCGCCAGGACCGCCAGGGCTCCTTCGCGCCAGGCGCGCGTGCGGTCAACGGCCTTGAGCAGCTCGGCTATCTCGCCGCGCACGCCCTCCACCGTGTCGATCAGCTCCTCCGGGGAGAGGCATTCCAGTTCCTCGTCCGGGAAGTCCACGGCCACGGCCATCTGGGCGCGCAGTCCCTCGAGCCGGGCGCGCAGCTCCGAGATCCTGGTTCCGAGCAGGCCGGACAGCTTGACCTGGGCCAGATGCATGGCCGCCTTGGTCGGGGCGTGGATCATCTCGGCAACGGCCTCGGCCTGGGACAGGTCCATGCGCCCGTTCATGAAGGCGCGGTAGGTGAACTCGCCGCGTTCGGCCAGGCGCGCCCCGAGGTTCAGGGCCTCCTGCATGACCGCGCCGAGCACGGCCCGGCCGCCGTGGCAGTTGATCTCGATCAGCGATTCGCCGGTGTAGGAGCGGGGGCCGGGCATGTGGGCGCAGAGCACGTCGTCCAGCTCCGTGCCGTCCGCGTCGGTTATGTGCCCGTAGTGCAGACGGTAGGGCAGAAAATCGGTGAAGGCCGGGTTCGCGGGCCGGAATATCCGGCGGGCGATGTCGAGGGCGCGCGGGCCGCTGACGCGGATGATGCCCACGCCGCCGTCGCCGGGCGGGGTGGCGATGGCCGCAATGGTGTCCTGGGAGTGCCTGGGGTCGAGCATGAGGATTCCTTACAGGAGCTTGCCTGGAATGGCAAAGCCGTTTCACGCACGAAAAAGGCCGCCCATGTGGGCGGCCTTCGTAAAATCACAAGGCGTTAGAGAGTGGTGCAGCCGTGTATTTCCTCCAGGTGGGCTTTCACTGCGGCGTAGCCTTCTACGTGAGAATGAAAGGGTGCCTGGAAAAATGTGCGAATGCGCCGTTCTCGGGAGCCGCAGCCCTAGTAGCGGGCGCGGCCGTTGCCGTTCTTGCGGCTCTTGGGGACGATGAGCACGCGCTTCATGGGACCGTCGCCTTTGGAGCGGGTGAAGACCGTCTCGTTGTCCTGCAGGGCCAGGTGGATGACCCGGCGGTGGTAGGAGGACAGGGGCTTGGTGGACTGGGTCCGGCCCAGGCTGTCCGCCTTCTCGGCCAGGTGCCAGGCGATCTGCCTGAGCTTGTCGTCCTGGCGTTCGCGGTAGTCGCCGGTGTCCACCTGGATGCGCACCGAGGCCTCCATCTTGCGGGAGACCAGCCGGTTGACCAGGTACTGGATGGAGGACAGAGTCTGTCCCTCTCGGCCGATGATCAGGCCGGAGTTCTCCTCGTCGTCGATGAAGACCTTGACCCGGTCGGATTCCAGGGTGATCTCCACGGCGGTTTCGCCCACGATGGGAGTCAGCAGCTCGCCCATGACCTCGCGAACGGCGTTCTCGAGGAGTTCCGGATCGAACTCGGACATGTCGGTGCGCGGACGTTCCTCGCGCGGTTCCCGGGGTTCGCGCGGCTCCCGGGGCTCCCGGGATTCGCGCGGCTTGCGTTCACGCGGCTTGCGCTCGCGGCCCTTCTTTTCGCCCTTGGGCTGGCGGGGCTTTTTGTCGCGGGGCTTGCGCGCCGGGGCGTCGTCGGCCGGTTCGGGCTTGGCCACGTTGCCGTTGACGTCGTTGTATTCCTCGACCGGGATGAAGTTGCCGTTGGGCTCGTCCTCGATGATCTCGGCGGTCTCGGGCTGTTCCGTGAACGCCACGGTTTCCTCGGCAGCGGGGGCAGGGGCCTTGGCCTCGCGTTTGGGCTTGGCCTGGCGCTTGGGCTTGGCCGGCTTGTCCTCGCCGTTGAGGATGTCGGAGGCGTTTACCTGGGCGCGGGGCCGGGCCTGTACCTTGGCCTTTTTCA
Source organism: Pseudodesulfovibrio hydrargyri (assembly GCF_001874525.1). Taxonomy (NCBI): domain Bacteria; kingdom Pseudomonadati; phylum Thermodesulfobacteriota; class Desulfovibrionia; order Desulfovibrionales; family Desulfovibrionaceae; genus Pseudodesulfovibrio; species Pseudodesulfovibrio hydrargyri. The sequence continues at coordinate 2,253,462 of NZ_LKAQ01000004.1, forward strand.
CGCCCATGATGCCGAAGATGCCGGAAGAGCCTCCGGACAGGATTTCTATTTCAAGCCGATCGCGCTGCAGATTGAAGTAATCACAGGCGCTTTCGATTGCTTCGTCCAGGTCCTTCCCCTGGAATTCCTTGAAGTCACTCATTCTCGTATCCTTCTCTAGCCGGGGTGATGAAGCCCCCCGGTGGCGTTAGTCGTTGCTCGCGGCGGCCGATGCCTTGGTCTTCCTGGCGATCATCATCTGCTGTCCGATGGACAGGAGGTTGTTGAAGAGCCAGTAGATGACCAGACCGGACGGGAACTGGAGGAACATGAAAGTGAAGACCAGCGGCATGAAGAGCATGATCTTCTGCTGCGTGGGGTCGCCTGCGCTCGGGGTCATCCGCTGCTGCAGGAACATGGACGCGCCCATGATGATCGGCGAGATGTAGTACGGGTCCTTGGCGGACAGGTCGGCCAACCAGGGCAGGTCGGTGAAGGGCAGGTGGGCGATGAACGGGGCGTGCCGCAGTTCCACCGCGCCGAGCAGGGCCTTGTACAGGCCGAAGAAAACCGGAATCTGCACGACCATCGGCAGACAGCCGCCCATGGGGTTGACCTTGTAGGTCTTGTACAGGGCCATGGTCTCCTGGTTGAGGCGCTGCTTGTCGTCGCCGTACTTCTCGCGCAGCTTGGCGACCATGGGCTGGAGCTTCTTCATCTTTTCCATGGACGCGTAGCTCTTCTGGGACAGGGGCCAGAAGATCAGCTTGATGATCACGGTCAGGATGATGATGGCCACGCCGTAGTTGCCGATAAAGCCGTAGAAGAAGTTCAGGCCCACCAGCAGCGGCTTGGCCAGGAAGTCGAACCAGCCGAAGTTGACCGCGTCCGACAGTTCGTTGGGCATCTCGGACAGCATCTTGCGGTCCGTGGATCCGATGAAGTAGGCGGTCCGCAGGGTCTTGGCCACGTTGGGCATGAAGGTGGTCTTGTCGGTCACGGCCATGCGGAAGATGTCGCCCTGCATGCCCGCGGACAGGGAGGCGTCCTCGGCCTTGGGCATGACCGCGAACAGGAAGTAGTTGGACTCGATGGCCCCCCACTTGAGGTCGGCCGGGGCGGACAACCCTTCCTCGCGCAGGTCGTCGCGGTCGCTCAGCTCCTTGCGGGTGTCCTTGGTCAGGTAGGCCACGCGGGTCTGGTTGTAGCGGTCGTCCTCGGCGGACATGGACTTGGCCGCGGCGGTGAAGGACAGGGCGCCTTCCGCGCCGGTGCCGGTCAGGTTGGTGACCGTGGCCGATTCGTCGATGAGGTAGGAATCGGCATGGAAAGTCAGCACCCGCTCGATGTGGTAGCCGTCCACCTGGCCGGTGAAGGTCAGGGTCTTGGTTCCCGCGCCCTGGTCCAGGTTCAGGTCGGAACCGGTGAAGGCCCACTTGCCGCGCTTCCAGGTGTGGTATTCCTTGTCGTTCAGGGTCAGGATCAAGCCGAGCGGTCCCTTGGAAAAGGCGTCGGCACCGATCAGGTCCACGAACGGGGAATCCCTATCAATGGTCTCGCGGTACTTCTTGAGGATGAACTTTTCGAGCACGCCGCCCTGGGAGTTGAACACGGCGGTGTAAAGCGGAGTGTCCACCGTGACGGGCACGCCGTCGGTGGGAACGAATTCGGGAACGGGAGCAGCTTCCGTGGCGGCAACGGCTGCGTCTTGGGCTTTTTGGGTGAGGGCGGCCGTCTTCTGCTCGGCCTCGGCGGCCTTGCGGGCCATTTCCGCTTTTTGTTCCGCCGAGGGACCCGTGATGTATTGCCATCCGAAGAGGACAATGAAGCTCAGGACCAGGGCAATTACAAGACGGATTTGCTCCTTCTTCTCCATGGGGTGAATCTCGCTTTGGTTTTGGAATCGGGCCAAACGGCCGGGACGGGGTCAAATCCCCCGCGGCATAGAGGCTGGCAACGAAGGAGACGCCAAAGCGTAAGGAGGCTTCCCTTGAATGCCCCGTGGCGGCACAGGGCTTCCTTCGCGTACTCGGAGCACGTCGGATGGAACCTGCAGGCCGGAGGCAGCAAGGGGGAGATGAGTTTTTGGTAAAACCAAATGAGCGCCAGGAATAGTGAGCGCATCATTTCCTCTCTAAGAGGCCGCCGCTTCCAAGCGCAGACGGCTCAAAAGCGGGGTAAACTCTTCTGTGGCGAGGGCGAGGGTCAGCTGCTTGGCCTCAAGGTTCCGCTTCGGAACAACGACGATATCCAGAGGCAAATCAAAGTCGAATTGATGCAGCCTGAAATACTCGCGCACCACCCTCTTTATACGGTTGCGCGCCACTGCGTGCCCCATCTTCTTACTGACAGTCAGCCCCAGGCGTATGCCGCCGTCAGGGGTGCTGCGCTTGCGCAGGAACAGGATGAAACTCTTCGTGAAATGCTTCTTGCCCTGCTCGTAACAAGCGGTGAACTCAGGGCTTCTGAGCAGCCGGCGCTCCTTGTTCCAAGCTAGACGGCTAATCTCTTACGCCCTTTGGCACGACGGCGGGCAAGCACTTTGCGACCGTTCTTGGTGCGCGAACGCACCAGGAAACCGTGGGTTCTCTTGCGACGGCATTTGCTGGGCTGGTAAGTACGTTTCATATCTGTGATCTCCTGAAGAGTAAAATTTGCTGAAAGTTGCGTTGAACGGAAGCATATAACCGTTGGTCCTGAGCCCGTCAAGCGGTATTTTCCCCGGGTTTCGAGGAGTCCGCTTCCAGCCGGGCGGGTTTTCTGCTACAAGCTTTTTCACTGCTTGGCGAGTGAAAAATCGACCCTTTTCCAAATTGCCGCAGAACACACTATTAATGAATTATATATCGGAGGCCATATGGACAAGCCTGTGGACAACTACTGGAACCTGCATCTGAACGACCTGGCGGAACAACTCGAGAAAAACGGCTTCGACGTGCGCATGGCCGACTCGCTGGACGGCGCGCGCGACCTGGTCGTCAACGAGATCCTCCCCGAGATAAAACCCAAGACCGTGTCCTGGGGCGGGTCCGCCACCCTGGCCGCGTCCGGGCTTTATGAGTACCTGCGCGACAACCCGGACTACGAGGCCCTGGACACCTGGGACAAGGCCCTCTCGGCCGAGGAGAAGTACGAGCTGCGCCGCCGGGCCCTGCTCGTGGACTGTTTCTTCGCCAGCGCCAATGCCGTGACCGAGGACGGCCACCTGGTCAACCTCGACATGATCGGCAACCGCGTCGGGGCCATCACCTTCGGTCCGCGCAACGTGGTCCTGCTCGTCGGCCGCAACAAGGTCGTTCCCGACCTGGAACGGGCCATGGAGCGCATCAAGGAATACGTGGCCCCGGTCAACACCATGCGCCTGAACATGAAGACCCCCTGCGTCAAGACCGGCTACTGCATGGACTGCGCCTCCCCGGACCGCATCTGCAACGCCTGGACCATCACCGAAAAGTCCTTCCCCAAGGGACGCATCAAGATCGTCCTCATCAACGAGGACCAGGGCTTCTAGGGGGGGCGGCCGCCCATCCCCTCTCTCTTCCTAAACTTTTTGCGCCGCTTCGCGGGGCTGTCTGTGGAAAAGGTGTTCATTGTTTGTGCGTTGTCTGTGCGTATCGGGGGTTGATGTGGAGAGGGTGTTCGTAAACCTGTTCGTATGCTGTTCCGTATTGGGAACACTGCTCTGGAGGGCCTGGCGATGACCGGGAAACATCTTTCCTCAGAGCGCGGATACCGGCGCATGGTCCGTCCGCGTGAGGGCGAGGTCCGGTTCCAGGTGGGGGTGGAGCAGACCGACCTGCTCGTGGTGGCCGAGCTCGACCTGCGCGACGAGATCGCCGCCTTCGTCTCCACGGTGCGCGGCGAGATCAAGAACTGGATCCTGTTCCATCCGGAGTTCGCCGAGAGCCTGGTGCCCGTGGCCGTGCCGGACGGCGCGCCCGAAGTCGTCCGGGCCATGGCGGCGGCCGCCGAGTCGTGCGGGGTGGGGCCCATGGCCGCCGTGGCCGGGGCGGTGGCCCAGGCCGTGGGCGATAAATTCGCCGCGCGCAGCCCGAACATCCTGGTGGAAAACGGCGGGGACACCTATCTGCGCTCCACGCGCGAGCGGGTGGTGGCCCTGCTGGCCGATCCCGGGTCCGGGGCGTCGCTGGGGCTGCGCATCGAGGCCGGCGCCTTTCCCGTGGCCCTGTGCGCGTCCAGCGGGACCATCGGCCACTCATTGAGCCTCGGCTCCGGCGACCTGGTGGCCGTGCGCGCCAGGGACGCCAGGCTGGCCGACGCCGCGGCCACGGCCCTGGGCAATCTGTTGGGTTCGGAAAGGGATATGGACAGGGTGCTGAAGCGGGCCCGCGAACTGGCTCCCCACGGGCTGGACGGGGTCTTCGCCCAGTACGACGCCAAGGTGGCCGCCTGGGGCGACCTGGAACTGGTGGCCCTGGACTAGAGCAGCAGGCCGTAAATCCACAGGTCGGTCAGCTTCCCCCACTTGCGGACCACGCCCCGGCGCAGTCCCTCCTGCCTGAAGCCGGTCTTTTCCAGCACCCGCCGCGAGGCCGGGTTCCAGCCGAAACAGCTGGCCGTGAGTTGTTCGATGGGCGTATGGTCGCGCATGTACCGGACCAGTTCGGCCACCATCTCGGTGGCCAGCCCCTTGCCCCAGTGAGCCGGGCCGAGCCAGTAGCCCACCCGGGCGGTGTGCGCCTCCACGTCCGTGCCCCGGATGGTCCCGCAGCTGCCCACCAGCTCCCCGTCGACCAGGACCGCGAACTGCCACTTGTCCTCGCCCGCGCCTTTCCGCGCCCAGTAGACCATCCGTTCCGCCGCCGCCTCGTCAAAGGGGTGGGGGAACAGGAAGGAGGTGTTCCAGGAGATGTCTCTGGTGTTCGCCACGGGCGGGATCAGGGGGATGTCCTCCATCCGCCAGGGGCGCAGCCGACAGCGTTCGGTGCTCAGTTCGATGCCCAGAAAATCGTTCACGTGGCCTACTCCTGCTGTTGCATGACCGCGGCGAGCATGTCCCGCTCGCGGATGCGGATGATTCGGGTGTCGTTCACGTCGCGGCCAACGGCCAGGAGATCCTGGTCGGCCAACTCCCGCACGTACCGTTCGATCCGGTCCGGGGTGGTCACGAAAGTCTCGGCCAGGGTCTTGATTGTGGGGTCGTATTTCAGTTCGAGCTTACCGCAGGCGGAGAAGAGGTCAAGGATGCGGACCACGCCCAGCCCCACGGACGGGACCTTCATGGCCTTGCGCGTGGTGGATTTGAGGCGGCCCACCAGGACGGTGATGATCGAGGCGATGACCTTGGGGGACTTGCGCATGAACTCGTCCAGGTCGTCGCGGGTGACCACGATGACCTTGGAGTCCTCCAGGGCGATGGCCGTGGCCGTGCGCACGCCGTCCTCCAGGAACAGGGCCATTTCGCCGAATATGGAGATGGGCTTGAGGATGGCGAAGACCTTCTTGCGGCCCTCCACGGTCCCGGAGATCTCGATCTTGCCCTCGGTCAGGATGTACGCGGCGTCGCCTTTGCTGCCCTCGTTGAAGACCATGTTGTACTTGAGCACGTTGCGCATCAGGTAGTTTCCGCGCGAGACCTGCTTCAACTGGACGTTCTGCTGGGTGATCATGGCCACGGGGGTACTCCTCTCTAAGCTCCTGTGCAGGGTTCATGCCCGGGGGCGGTCACAGCCGGACCACCGAGTTGCGGCCCGACTGCTTGGCCTTGTACAGGGCCTCGTCCGCCCGCTTGAGCAGGTCGTTGATGGAATCCTCGTCGTCCAGGGAGGCCACCCCGATGGACACGGTCACGGTCAGGTCCCCGGCGTCGGTGGGGATGGGCCTGGACGCGGCCATCTGCCGGAAGCGCTCGGCCGCCTCCGCGGCCCGCTCGGCGCTGGTCTCCACCAGCAGGGCGGCGAACTCCTCCCCGCCCATGCGGGCGAACACGTCGCTCTGCCGGAAACCGGCCCGGCAGCGTAGGGCGAAGGTGCGCAGGACCTCGTCCCCGATGGCGTGGCCGTATGAGTCGTTGACCTCCTTGAAGTGGTCGAGATCGAACATGAGCACGGCCAGGGAATGGCCGAACCGCTTGGCCCGGGCCAGTTCGCTCTTGGCCCGCTGGAAAAAGGCGTGGCGGTTGTGAGCCCCGGTCAGCTGGTCGCGGGTGGCCATGCGCTGCAGCCGCGCCTCCAGCCGCCGTTTCTCGGTCACGTCGTGGACGATGGAGTAGTGGAGCTGGCGGTGGCCCAGCGAGACCGGCCCGGTGAAGACCTCCACGTCGCGCCGGGTGCCGTCCTTGAGGGTGTGCACCTGCTTGAAATAGCCGCGCCGCTCCCTGGCCGCCTCCTTGAGCTCCTCGTACAGCTCCTCGTCGGTCATGCAGTCCAGCTGGCGGATGGTCATGGAGGTCATTTCCTCGTTGCTGTAGCCGTAGTACTGGCAGGCCGCCGGATTGACGAACTGGATGGACGAGTCCAGGGGGTCGTGCAGGAGCATGACCGCCTTGTTCTCCTCGAAGAAGGCGCGGTGCAGCTCGTCGCGTTCCTTCATGACCTGGGCCGCCTCCACCAGGTCGGTGACGTCCTGCAGGATGCCGTTGAAGAATCCGTCGGGGGTCAGCCGTCCCGAGACTTCGGTCCAGATGCGCGAGCCGTCCGTCCTGATCTGCTCGATGCGGAAGCGGGTGATCTCCCCGTCTTTTTTCAGGGTTTCCCACAGGCGGTCCCGGTCTTCCCGGTGGACGTAGTGTTGCAGGACGTTCAGCTTGTCCATCTGCTCGGAGGACTCGTAGCCCATGATGTTGGCCGCGTTCCGGTTGGCCTCGACGACGATCCCCTCGGGGCTGATGAGGAAGATGCCGACCAAGGCGTTCTCGAAGAGCTGGCGGTAGCGCTTCTCGCTGTCGGCCAGGGCCGCCTCCTTGCCCGCGATGTGCCTGAGCATGCGGTTGTGGGCGTCGATGACCTCGCCGATCTCGTCGTCGCTGCGCCAGTCCGCCTCGGTCCAGCGGCCGGTCTCCCCGGTGGTCCGGATGGCCGCGAGCAACGCCTTGAGCGGGCGGCTCACGGTCCGGCTGAAGGCGTAGACCGCGCCGCTCAAGGTGACGGCGATGATCAGCAGGAACTGAAACATCTGCAACAGGAAGTGCTGCCGGAACCGCTTCTCGGCAAAGGTATACGTGTAGTGGATGGCCAGCCTGCCCATGTCCACGCGGCTGCCGTCGGGCATGCGCCGGTAGATGTCACGCCACAGGGTCTTGAGTCCGCTCACGCGGTCTTCGGGCGTGATGCCGTAGGACAGGAAGAGGTCGCCTTTCTGGTCGTAGATCTCGGCCCCGAGCATGGCCGGGTTGCTCGATATGGTGGCCAGGGCGCTGACCATCTCCTCGGTCTGGTAGTTCCACAACAGGCCGTCCAGCACGCGGGTGGTGGCCGTGGCGAAGATTCCGACGTCGGTGTCGATCTTGTCCATGATGTCGCGCCGGGCGTAGTGGGCGAGCACGAGCATGAGCAGCAGGATGCCCACCAGCAGGGGCGGCAGGATGCGCACCAGGAACTTGAAGATCAGGGACCGGGGATTGATCCCCCCGGGCTGCCGGGGGAGGTGCTCGGCGGCCTTTTCGGCCTGTTTCTCCGGGGGCGCGGCCATGAGCGGTCGGCCCTCAGGCCAGCTTGCTCTCCACGCTGTGGAGCTTCTGGCTCATGCCGTCGCGGCGTCCCTTGCGGGCGTCCACCTTGAGGGTCATGTACAACCGGTCGGAATCCTTTTCCAGTTCGCGGTAGCAGGCGTCAACCACCGCCATGACCTCGTCCCATTCGCCTTCGATGCTGGTGCCCATGGGGCAGAGGCGATATTTCAGGCCGGATTCCTTGATCACGTTCAGGGCGCGCGAGACGTAGGCGCTCAGGCCGGAGCCGCCCTTGTCCAGGGGGAAAATGGAAAGATCGACGATGACGGCCATTGCTGGGATCCTCCTCGGGATTGCTGATTCGTCTCCTGTTTTAGCCGAATTTTAGGCCGAGTGGAAGAATGTATCAATTATTGTTTGTGACGGCGCTTGTCTGCGTCCGGAACGGGCCGCTTCGGGCAGGGAAAATACGAAGCGGTGGAGCCCTTGATCGGGCCCAAAAGGGACCGCCGATGCCCGTGGGCAGGGCATTCCGTAATTTCTATTACGTGTTCACGTCAATTCGCCTAGCGTGCCGATTCGCTTGAAAGTTTTTTGAAGTTGCCTATTGATTTTGTTTGTAAAGCGCGATACGACGTTGTTAATTAATTTTTCCGGGGGGTTATAGCACGAACTCGGAAAAAGAATGTTATTCGTGTCACGTTTTTGTTAATCGTGACAAGGAGACGGTTTAGGTCCGAGTTCGGGCTTGTGCCCGGCGGTTATGACGGGAATAACGGTGTTCTCCGCCATAACAGACTCATTTTATTACGGAGGTGTTCTATGAAATTTTCCGTAGGTCATGGCAAGGAAGGAGCCGTGGAACGGCTGGAAAAACGCGGCGTCTCTCGCCGTGATTTCATGAAGTTCTGCGGAACCGTGGCCGCAGTGATGGGCATGGGTCCGGCTTTCGCCCCGAAAGTCGCCGAAGCCCTCACAGCTGACAACAGGCCCGACGTCATTTGGCTGCACAACGCAGAATGTACCGGTTGTTCCGAATCCATCCTGAGGACCGTCGAGCCCTACATCGACGCCCTCATCCTGGACTACATCTCGCTGAACTACCATGAGACCATCATGGCGGCGGCGGGTCATGCCGCAGAGAAGGCTCTGTGGGATACGGTCAACGCCGGCAACTTCGTGGCCGTCATCGAGGGCGGCGTCCCGACCGCTCCGGCCGGCACCGCCAACGAGGCGGGCGCGTACGGCAAGGTCGGCGGCCACACCATGCTGGAGACCACCACCAAGGTCGTCAACGCCGCCAGCGCCACGATCACGTACGGTACCTGCGCTTCCTACGGCGGCGTGCAGAAGGCCGCTCCGAACCCGACCGCGGCCAAGGGCGTCGGCGAGCTGTTCCCGGGCAAGGCGTTCATCAACGTGCCCGGCTGTCCGCCCAACCCCTACAACCTGGTCGGCACCATCGTGCACTTCCTGACCAAGGGCATGCCCGATCTCGACGACGTCGGGCGTCCGACCCTCTTCTTCGGCGAGACGGTGCACGACAACTGCCCGAGGCAGGAGCATTTCGACATGGACGAATTCGCGCCTTCCTTCGGTTCCGAAGAAGCCCGCAAGGGCTGGTGTCTGCGTAAGCTCGGTTGTCGCGGTCCCGAGACCTTCAACAACTGCCCCAAGGTCACGTTCAACCAGTACAACTGGCCTGTCCAGTCCGGCCACCCCTGCATCGGCTGCTCACAGCCCGATTTCTGGGACGGCGCCGACTGGGATGGCGAAACCTACTTCTACGCCGACCTCACCGACATGTAGTCGGCGGTCCGCAAGGGTTTCGTCCAACTAACGCAGACAGAATCAGAATTCTTAAGGAGGATACAATATGTCTGGTTGCTCCCCTAAAGCCGCCCCGATGGCGCATGGGAAACACGATGTCGTAGTTGATCCGGTCACCAGGATCGAGGGTCACCTGCGCATCGAGGCCGTGGTCGAAGATGGCAAAATCGTGGACGTCCGCAGCAGCTCCCAGCTGTTCCGCGGTCTGGAGATCATCCTGAAAGGCCGTGATCCCCGCGATGCCCAGCACTTCACCCAGCGCTCCTGCGGCGTCTGCACCTACGTGCACGCGCTCGCTTCCGTCCGCTGCGTCGACAATGCCGTCGGCGTGGACAAGGAACTGCCCCACAACGCGACCATCATCCGCAACCTGGTGCTGGCCGCCCAGTTCATGCACGACCACATCGTGCATTTCTATCACCTGCATGCCCTGGACTTCGTCGACGTCACCGGCTGTCTGTCCGCCGACGTCAACAAGACCGCTGAAATCGCCGCCGCCGTCGCCAAGACCGTGCGCCCCGATCCCAAGATCGTCACCTCCAAGGAAGACCTTCAGAAGACCAAGGACACCGTCAAGAGCATCGTCGACTCCGGCCGTCTGGGCATCTTCACCAACGCCTACTTCCTCGGCGGACACCCGGCCTACGTGCTGCCGCCCGAGGTCAACCTGCTGGCCACCAACCACTACCTGAACGCCCTGCACCTGCAGGTCAAGGCCGCCCGGGCCATGGCGGTGTTCGGTGCCAAGAACCCGCACACCCAGTTCACCGTCATGGGCGGCGTGTCCTGCTACGAGGGTCTGACCGACAAGTACATCAACGACTTCCTGGCCCTGTACGCGGACATCAAGGACTTCATCCTCGACTGCTACATCCCGGACCTCATCGCCGTTGCCGGCTACTACAAGGATTGGGCCTCCATCGGCGGCACCACCAACTTCATGAGCTTCGGCGAATACCCGGCGCAGGGCGGCGAGGCCGACCTGAACTCCCGGTACATCAAGCCCGGCGTCATCTTCGATCGCAAGATCACCGACGTCCAGGCCTTTGATCCGAGCAAGATTGAAGAGCACGTCAAACACTCCTGGTACAAGGACGGTTCCCCGAAGCATCCTTACGCCGGCGTCACCGATCCCATGTACACCAGCCTGGACGACAAGGCGAAGTACTCCTGGATGAAGGCTCCCCGCTACGACGGCAAGTCCACCGAAGTGGGCCCGCTGGCCACCTGCCTGGTCAACTACGGTCTGGGCCATCCCGAGTTCGTCAAGTACGTCAACTTCGTGCTCGGCAAACTGGAAGTCGGCCCCGAGGCCCTCTTCTCCACCCTGGGCCGCACCGGCGCCCGCGGTATCGAGTGCCTGATCACCTGCCTGAAGACCGAAGACATGGTCAACGATCTGAAGGAGAATATCGCCAAGGGCAACCTCGACATCTGCAAGGATTGGGACATGCCCGCCGAAGCGCAGGGCGTCGGCTTCGTCAACGCTCCCCGCGGCGGCCTGAGCCACTGGATCGACATCAAGGGCGGCAAGATCGACAACTTCCAGCTCGTGGTCCCGTCCACCTGGAACCTCGGTCCCCGCTGCGACAACAACCTGCCCGGCCCCACTGAAGAGGCCCTGCTGGACAACACCCCGATCGCCGATCCGGAACGCCCGGTCGAGATCCTGCGTACCGTCCACTCCTATGACCCCTGCATCGCCTGCGGCGTGCACGTCATCGACAACAAGACCGGCAACGTCAAAAAGTTCCGCGTCTTGTAAGAGTGCAGGCGCTGACGCGCTAAAAAACAGAGGCCCGGCTTTTGCCGGGCCTCTTTTTTTCGCGCTGGTGCCTGTGGCGGCTATAGGGGGACAGCCAAGATGAGAAGGCAGAGGGTGCCGGGGAATCCGGGCGAATATGGGACGAATGAAGGACGGGCGCGGGATTCCCGGGAATTCTTGGTTTGACGGGGGCGTCTTTCCAACTTGAGAGAGAACTCAAACGAACAGCCGCGTTTTGACAGACAACCTGAGAAGGAGTCCGTCCAAACGCGGCTGTTCGTTTTGGCCAGGGCTAGGGCAGTTCTCGGCCGACCCAGACGACGTGGCCGATGATGCGCACGCCGTGTACCAGGTCCCCCTCGATGTCCACCTCTATGGGAGGATAGGCCGGGTTGTAGCTCTTGAGCAGCATTTTGCCCGGCAGCGTGTCGATCATCTTCAGGTAAACCATGTCTTCCACCCCGATGGCGTAGACCTGACCGGGGCGCGGTTCCCTTTGACTCTGGTCGATCAGAACGGTGTCGTCGTTCTCGATCTTGGGCTCCATGCTGTCGCCCGCCACGCGCATCAAAACCATTTGCGCCGGATTCCCCCGTCTGCTCAGGAACTCGTTGCGGAAGGCGTAGCGTCCGTTGACCTCGCCGCTGGATTCGAACGAGCCGGAACCCGCGGCCAACCGGGCCTGAACCAACGGAACCATGACCAACTCGGTCCCATCCATGCAAACGCGGGGGCCTTTTCCCGATTCGTCCTGCCCCGACGGTTCAATGCCTGTGACAAGCCACTGAATACTCACACCGGTTGAGTCGGCCAGAGCACATAGAAAATCTACGCTCGGGGTTCTTTCGCCACTTTCGTAGTTTCTCAATGTGTTAAGGGCGACACCAAATTGGTTCGCGTACTCCTTCTGGGACATTTTCCCGCGAAGATCTTTAATCCTTTGACCAATACTCATAGTGTTAAAGTCCCATGACAAAAGGTTAACGCTAACATTAACACCACGGGCAATCGATAATACACTGATATGATTGCAAATACTCTAATTACTACGATTCTGAACTTTAACGCAAAAAAGTGGTTGCAATATGATCAGTATCGTGGTTACTAGAGGCCGTGGGCAGTCATAAAAAATACTATTTACCAAATGCACTTTAGATGACGCCGTCCACGGGGTCAACATTCGACCTAACAAGAAACTGCTCGACCATGCCGACGCGATCCGGACGGATGCGAGGCGGGGAGGGGGCGCAAGAAGCCATTGGAGTTGAAGCTATGACCATGAGCACGAACGTGCTTGCCGGGATTGGAGCCGGCCGTGACCGAAAGCCCTTTGCGATCAAGGAATGGATGTTCGCGCGGGGGCTGACCCAGGGCGACATACGCGACAGGGTGGGCATCAGCCAGTCCGTGGTTTCCCGGACGATCTTCGGCAGCGCGAACAACCGGCGCGTGCTGGCCTATCTGCGGGATGAAGGGTGCCCGGTTCATGCGTTGGCCCTGCCCACGGACATGAAAGCGTAAAGCTATGAAAGAGTCATACACGACAAAAGAGCTTGTTGCCATTTTGGGGACAACGGCCATGACGGTCTCCCGCCGCTCCAGGCGCGAATCCTGGCAATCCAAGGCCCGCCGGGGCCGCGGCGGCGGCAGGGAGTGGATCGTCACCGGCCTCCCGGAAGACGTGCGGGCCGCGATAACCCTGCATGAGGCGAGCTCCGGCACTCCGGCACTGCCCGCCCAGGATGTGGTCATACCCGACTGGGCGCACCAGGTGGGCATGGCCCGTTTCCGGCTGGTCAGCGAATGGCGGCAGTTCGTCGGGAAGAGCAAGTCCCCCAAGGGACGGGCGACCGAGGCCTTTCTCCTTGGGATCAACGCCGGGCAGATGCTCGTCAAGGAGCATGAACTCCTCGGCGACGTGTCGGACAAGACGCTCTACCGCTGGGACAAGAGGCTGCGCGACAACGCCGAGGATTACCGCATCCTGTGCGACCGGCGCGGCAGGTGGTCGAAAGGCGGCAGGAAGGGGCTGGGGCAACTCGGGCCGGAAGCCGAAAAGGTGTTCCTCGGTTGCTGGCTGACGCCCAACAGGCCGAGCATCGCCCTGGCCTATGAGACCATGAAAGGCATTTTCGCCAAGCACGAAATCAAGGTGCCGAGCTACCGCTCCGTCGTCCGCTTCGCCCGGCGTTTCGACGAGGATCACCACGACCTGGTCGTCCTCAAGCAGGAAGGCGAGAAGGCGCTCAAGGACAAGGTTGGGCCGTACATCGCCCGCAATGACAAGCTGCTGTCTGTCGGGGACGTCCTCTTTTGTGACGGCAAGGTCCTCAACTTCCAGTGCATCCACCCGACAACGGGCAAGCCGTTTCGTCCGACGCTCATCTGCTGGTACGACTGGCGGTCCCGCATGCCGGTGGGCTGGGAGATCATGCCCTCGGAAAATACCGTGGCCATCAGCTCCGCGCTGCACATGGCCATCGGGACCCTCGCCCGGTATCCGCGTTGCGTCTACATCGACAACGGCAAGGCCTTCCGCGCCAAGTATTTCAGCGGCGTGGACGCCGATTTCGAGGAACTCAACGGCCTGTATGCCCGGCTTGGCATCGCGGTGCAGTACAGCCGCCCCTACGAGGCCCGGACCAAAATCGTCGAGCGCTTTTTCCGCACCTTCGATTCGCAGTGCGAACGGCTTCTGCCGAGCTATGTGGGCAACTGTATAGACAACAAGCCCGCCTGGATGAAGCGGAACGAGCAATATCACGAGGCGGCGCACAATGAATGGGTGCCCACCCTGCGCGAGGCCTCCGAAATCTTTAGGCTGTATGTCGGGTGGTACGGCCGACAGGCCCATGGCGAACTCGGCGGACAGCGTCCCCTGGATGTCCTGCACGCCGGTTTGGGTGACGGCGTGGACCTCACTGAATTGGACCGCCACTTCCTCTTCCGGCAGAAAATCCACCCCAAGCGGTGCGGATTCACCATCGGCAATGTCCGGTTTGAGTCCGACGCGCTGTACGGCCTGAATAAGCCGCTCATGGCCATGTACCGCTGGTCCGACATGGCCGAGGTGTACCTGCACACCCTCGACGGCGAACGCATCGGCACGGCCCGGCCCGTGGAGGCCCTCCATCCGCTCGCCCGCATGTTCGGCGACGAGCTTGATCTCCTCAAGGTGCGGGAAGCCAACAAGCGCCAGCGCCAGCTCAAGTCCGCCACCATGAAGATCGTGAAGGCGTTCGACGCGGAGATCGGCGAAAACGGCCTCCAATCCCTGCCGTGGATGAAGCAGGAGCGTGCCCCGCTCAAGGCCGTGCCCAAGTCCAAGAAGGCCCAGGCCGACCCCGCCCTGGACGACGCCGAAAGAGAGCGTCTGGAAGCCCTCCGGGCCAAGGTCAGGCGCCTTCCCTCGTCCGCCCTGGAAATCCCGGACTTCTTCGCCTCCGAGTTGGAGAAGTACGAGTGGTGCTTCGAACAAGCCGTCAGGAACGGCCACGAACTCCCGAGCGAATACCAATCTTTCATGACCGCCTACGAGGCCTCCAGGGAGTACGAGACCGCCACGGGCGCACGTTTTGATCAACTGAGGCAATTCTACCGGCAACAGAACATAGCGAGGTAATACATGCGGCAAGACATTTTCATAGAAACCGGCAACGTGGCGAAGCTGCGCAAATCCTTGAGCGCCCTGAGCGATACTGAGCGGGGCCGCCCCGGCATCGGCGTTGTCCAGGGCGAGGCCGGGCGCGGCAAGACCATGGCGGCCAGGGAATGGCACGCCGTGAACGGCGGCATCTTCCTGCGCGTGCTCGAAGGCTGGAGCCAGTTCGGTTTTTTGCAGGCGCTGACCTTTGAACTCACCGGCGAACGGCCCAACAACACCGGCCGGTGCCGGAGCCGCATCATGGAGGCCCTGGCCGAAACGCCGCAACCGATCATCGTCGACGAGGCCGACCGCCTCCTCATGCTCCGGATCGAGGATCTGCGGGACATTCACGACATGACGGGCTGCCCCGTGATCCTGATCGGCGAGGAAGGATTCCACCCGAAGCTCCATGCCCGCAAGCGCGTGCACTCCCGGGTGGTGGACGTGGTGAACTTCGAGCCCGTCAAGGCCGACGACGTGATGCTTTTCGCCATGCGGGCCGCCGCCCTGGAAATCTCGCCGGAGGCCAGCCACAAGCTGGCCCTGTTGGCCAAGGGCAGCTTCCGCGTGGTCTACGGCTACATCCTGCGCCTCGAGGACTACGCCAGGGCGCAAAACACCAAGGCCATCGACGCCAGGGCCGTTGAGGCCCTGCGCATCGGGAGGACCTAACGATGGCGCCTTCCGACATGGACAAACTGCGCGGCGTGCTCCTCGGCCTGAGCGAGGGCGGCAAACACGAAATCAGCAACGTCCTCGTGTTCCAGGCCATGGCCCTGGAAACCGAGTCCGAGAAGGCCCGTGTGCGCCGCCAGCTCGACGTCATGGCGCGCCGGAGCGAGCTGACCCGCATCAGGCCCGGCCATTACACTTACAACCCCGGAGCTGCCCGGCAGCGGGGCGAAGGCCATATTCGCATGTGGCGTGCCGTCCGGGCATCGACCGGGACTTTCGGCATCGCCGAGATCGCCGCCGTGTCGCATGTGGATGCGCCATCGGTCGGCAGGTACCTCAAGCTTTTGCTTTCACTCGGGCTTGTCCGGCGCAACGGCAAGAGGGGGGCGAGCCTTCTTTACTCCACGACCGCTTTGGGGCGCGACCGGCGTGAGACGCCGTATCCGCCCGTTGCTCGCCGCGATCCCTTTGCCGATGAACGTGCCGCCATGTCCCGGCTTGCCCGCGTATTTTTTGAAGAAGACCTGTATTCCGACCCGGCCCGGCAGGTTGTGGTCAGAGAGTGCAGGGCCATCTTGGAACGTTTTGACACCAGAACCGAAAAAGGAGGCTTTCGATGAGCCAAACCGCACGTACCAACAAGGATAACGGCTGGATCGTCAGGGGCGACGGCGCGATCAGCGGAGACATCATGAACTGCGCGGCCCGCATCCGCATCCTGGCCGACAGGCTCGCCGGCGAGGACCGCGTGGAGGCGAACAGCATCGCGTCCGCCGTGGCTGACGGGGCCATGCGCGTCAACGGCCTCGAACAAACCATCATCCGCTAGGAGATATCATGGAAGGCAACATCACCCCGAACGGCTTTTGGAAAGACGCCAAAGGCAACCTTGTCGCACCCGGGAACGTCCGGGAATCCGACAAGCTCGCGGACGAGGTCGTCCGGGAGCTTTACGCCGATGCCCGGCGCATCAACGAGGAACTGGCAACGTTCAAGCGAAACGCCCTGGACGACATCCGCACCCATCTGGCCCTCGTGGCCGAGAAGTACGGGGTCAAGCTGCGGGGCAGGAAGGGCAATCGCGTCCTCTCCACGTTCGACGGGACCATCAAGATCACGATCAACATCCAGGACCGGATCAAGTTCGGCGAGGAACTGGTCGCCGCCGAGGTGCTCATCAACGAGTGCATGGCGGAATGGACGCATGGCGCCAACCCCAACCTGCGCACCATCGTCGAAAAGGCCTTCCAGGCGGACGCCGAGGGCAGGATCAGCGTCTACCGCATCCTCGACCTGCTCCGCCTGGAAATCGACGACGACCGCTGGCGCAGGGCCATGGCGGCCATCAAGGACAGCGTCCGCGTCATCGACAGCAAGGAGTACGTCCGCATCTACGAACGGGACGAGAGCGGCGAATATAAACCCCTGCCCCTCAACATCGCCGCGGCCTGACAGGATAGTCAGGCTCGGCGCATACGGGAGGCGCTCGAGGAACGGGACGGCGAAAGGCGAATCATGGAAACGATCAAGGCCACGGCCTGCGCGCGGTGCGGCGTCACCGGCCGGTGCGGCCGATGCGACGACCAGTTCACCGCCCAGGCGAGGGCCGTCATCCAATTTGTCTCACGTTGACCGGCATGGAGGTTACGACATGACCACACGGCATTTGAAGGAATTCGCGGACCTGTACGGCAAGGGGTTCCGTCCGTACCAGGGTGAAATTCTGCCCGGTGTATATGAGGAACTGCGGTGCAGAGACCCGAAAAAGGCGTACTGGATCTGCAAATGGCCGATCTTGTACTGCTTCGGTTGCGGCGAACGGTGCACCCCGAAGTCCTCGCAGGGCTTCCAGGTTATGCTGCCCGAACCGGCGGGGGGAAAACGCCGCCCAGCCTTTGCCCTGACCCCAACGGAAATGTTGCGGGCGAAGTCCTTTCTGCGGGCGGACGAGGCAGCCTATTGCCTCAGTGTCAGCCCTCGCAAGGTCTACGCCATGGCCGCCGAGGGGAAACTGGTCGCCCACGTGGACAAACCCTTTCGCGTCACCGTGGAAAGCGTGAGGGAAGAGATGAACCGCATCGATATATAGGGAGGGTTGTCATGCCCGTTCTCCTGTCCCTGTCCAGTTTCGCCGTTTATACATCGACGTAGTGTGGCTCCGTGCTCAAATGTTTCTTGGTGCATGCCGCTCATGCGATACATGAAATAAAATCCGCGGTTCTCCAAGCAACAAGCAAAAAAGGCGCCTGTTTTCAGGTGCCTTTTTGTTTGCAGCGTCCGCGTGGCGTCCCGCAAAGGCCTCGTTGGCCCGATAGTATCTCCCCGTATTCGCCAGTCCCGCCCCAAGGGACCTCGTACAACGGCGGGGCCGCAACGGCCCCGCCAAACAGGGAGAAATCATGCACAAGAAAAGCGTCATCGTCGTCCGGGTCGATCACGGCCTCGACGGCACGTTCGGACGTATGTTCCTGCCCGGCGGCGCGGACCGCGTCAGCGTGGAGCCGCCGTGGAGGGACAACCGCACGGCCGTGTCCTGCATACCCCCCGGGAAATACGAATGCGAGATCAACGAGTCGCCGCACTTCGGGCTTTGCCCCGAGGTCCTGGGCGTGCCGGGCCGCTCGCACGTCCGCATGCACGCGGGCAACTGGGCCGGCGACGTGGAGGCGGGCCGCCGGTCCGACTCCGAGGCCTGCATCCTGCCCGGCCTGCGTTTCGCCACGCTCGACGGCCAACCCGCCGTATCCGGCTCCCGCGCCGCCCTGGCCGAACTCCTGAACGCCGTCGCCGACGGCGATCCGCGCCCCGGCACCCGCTTCGACCTCGAAATCATCGACGCCACCGGCGAGGCCGGGAGGGAGTGGGACGATGGGACTCGGTAGCCTGCTCACCGGCGCGCTCAAATTCATCCCCGGCATCGGGCAGATCGTCACCGCCGTGGAGGGCGTGGCGACCATAGCCGGTGCCGTGGGCGGCGAGACCGGCAGGAAGATCCAGGACGGCGTGGCCATGATCACGGACGGCCTGAAGGAAGCCGATGCCCAGCCGTTGACCGGCGAGCAGCAACTCGCCCTCAAGGAGGCGGGCCTGGCCACCACGGTCAAGCTCCGGGAACTGGACCTGGAGGACGTCGAAGGCGGGCGCAGGCTCGCCAAGGCCGAGATCGCCTCCAGCGACGAATACGTGCGGCGCACCCGGCCCCAGCTTTTGCGCTGGTACGGCAAGGGCACCTTCCTGCTCATCTTCTCGTGCGTGGCCGTGGCCTTCATCTCCGCCTTTTTCTCGTCCGTCGACAAGGACGAGGCCGCCTTCATCATCGACGTGCTCAAGTGGGCCCTGCCCACGGTCTCCGGCACGTTCCTGATGATGTACCGGTCCTACACCGGGCACCGCACCCGGGAGAAGCTGGGCGAGGCGGGCATGCAGCCGGAAACGGCCATGGACAAGGCCATCAGGCTGTTTCGGGGGTAGTCCGTGGAGCTGCATCACATAGACCTCGCCCTGCGCATCGTCCAAGTCGTGGTCCTGCCCATCGTCGGCATGCTGCTCAAGCTGCTGCTGGACCAGCGCAGGCAGCTCGCCGAACTCGACAGGCGGATAACCACCGCCGAGGCCTGCCTGAAGAACGTCCCCAGCGAAGAGGCCCTCCACGATCTGGCCCTGACCATCCGCGGCTTTGGCGGAGACCTGCGCGTCGCCGTCGAAAAGATCGAAGGCATGGGCCGCATCGTGGGCCGCCTGGAAAAGGTCGTCACCCGTCACGAAGACTACATGCTCAACGGGGGGAAATAGGCGGCCTGTCGTCTTTAGGGCGAAGCCGGGCCGTCAGTGCGCGGACGCGGCGGTCTTTAGCAAGCACAGTTCGCATGGCTTACGGACAAAACCGGACGGGGCGGGAAGAATAAGGCCTGAAAGTACGGCGGTCTTGGCCTGACGGGCGATCCGAAACCGGAGCCCCGGAATGACGGAAAGGGAAGTGAAGGTGCCGGAGTTCCATATGAGGATCCCGGCGTGTTTCACCCGCCGGCAGGACCCGATATGCGGGCGGACACCTTTGAACCAGTCCAAAACCAGTCCAAAACACGAAAACGAGGCACCTGTGCACTGCGAAAGCGCCAACCTGACCGACTATATGCCCGGAGCATGTCCGGCCGCCGCCGAGAGGCGGATGTCCTGCTTCTCCATGAGAACCATCCAAAACGTGCCCGGCGAAATCGAAGACGCCTTTGCCCGCATCCAAGGGGGCGGACAATGAGACGGATCGCCACAGAGGTCATCACGGCGGCCGCCGTTGCGGCGGGCCTGCCCGAAGACGCCGTCATGATCGAACCGGACGGGGACGGCGCCGCCTTGCCGAGCAAGCGCGTCGGGATCGCCTTTCTTGACGAGCAGTACACCCGCACGGGCCGCCCGATCCGCAAGCGGGCCACGGTCGGCAAGGAGTCGACCCACCGCACCCTGACCCGTGAAAGGGCGTCCGTCCGCCTGTCGGCGCGGGCCGCGGTCCACACCGACGACGAGGCGTGGCTCAGTGAATTTTCCCGCCGTTTCGTGGCCGCGCTGCCCAAACGGACGGTGGACGAAAACGGCAACGCCGTCGGCGTGGCCGTGGACAGGGCCGAGTATGGCGGCTTCGCCGCCGAGGCCGATGCGACCGGCCAGGCATTGTCCAAGACCTTTTACCTCATCTTTACCGGCATGATCACCACCGAGAACGAGATTCCGCTCATCACGAGCGTAACCATTACCCCCGAATACAGGGAGGCAAGCAATGAGCAAGAACAAGACTGAGGCCCGGCCGATGTTCCCCGTTGAGGATCTGGCCAGGAATGCGGGCGTGCCCGCATGGGAACTCGCCGCGCTTCGCGTGGGCATGAATTGGGCGGAAGGCAAGCAGGTCGCCGAGAGCGACTTCGCCGACGCCCTGAACCGATTGCGCACCCGTCCGCAGGGCGGCGGCGCCCTCTAGGGAGGAAACCATGAATGATGTAATCGAATACCTTATCGACGGCACCAGCGGGCTGGCCCCGGGTGACGTGTCCGGCTCCGCCGTCATCGTCGGCGTGTGCTCCAAGGGCACGGTCGGC
This sequence comes from Pseudodesulfovibrio hydrargyri, assembly GCF_001874525.1. NCBI lineage: Bacteria > Pseudomonadati > Thermodesulfobacteriota > Desulfovibrionia > Desulfovibrionales > Desulfovibrionaceae > Pseudodesulfovibrio > Pseudodesulfovibrio hydrargyri. Next base: position 2,274,074 of record NZ_LKAQ01000004.1, read on the forward strand.
AAGGCCTACCTGCTCGGCAAGCGGAGCGACCTGACGGAGCGGCTCGGCACCGGCCCCCTGGTGGACCGGCTGCGCGACGTCTTCGCCACCGGCGGCCAGGAGCCGACCGTCATCGCCGTGCCGGTCGAAGGATTGCCCGGCGGCTACATCGGCAACGTCGGGCACACCGGCTCCGGCCCGGACGCGGCCGTCAGCGGCGTGGCCGGGGCCAATGCGGACGCCGTCGTGCAGATCGTGGTGGCAGGCCAGCTCGGCACCGCCACCTACAAGCTGTCCCTGGACGGCGGTGAGACGTGGGGCAACGCCACGGCCACCCCGGCCAACGGACAGATCATCCTGGGCGAGTCCGGCGCGGTCCTGACCCTGGCCGAAGGGGCGCACGTCGAGAACGACGCCTACGCCGTCACCGTGCGCGGCCCCATCGGCCCGGTCAAACGGATCGGCGCGGGCCCGACGATCACCGTCACCGGCACGGTCAAGGCCGGAGCCGAAGTGGTCCTGCTGGTCACCGGCGCCGGAGGCCGCAACGTCGGCACCTACCAGCTCTCCGAGGACGGCGGCGACAACTGGGGTCCGGTCCGCACCATCCCGGTGGACGGCGCGATCCCGGTCTCCTCGACCGGCGTGACGGTCACCGTCCCGGACGAGGACCTGACCCTCGGCACCGAGTACCATTGCCGCCTGAACGCTCCGGTTCCGTCCATCACGGCGGTCATGGGCGCGCTGGAAACCCCGCTCGCCCTGTACGACCCCGAGTTCGTCTACATCGTCGGCCCCAGCGACGCCGTGGACTGGGCCGCCTGCGGCGTCCGCGCGGACGAGCTGTGGAACCAGCACCGGCCCACGTACATCAAGACCGAGTTCCGGCTGCCCTACGACGGCGAGGACCTGAACGACTGGGTCGCGGCCTGGAAGACCGAGCGGGCCAGGTATTCGCACCGCTTCGTGCAGTCCATCGCCGCCTTCGGCGAGGTCTCGGACTCCACCGGCCTGCGCCGGCTGCGCAACTGGGGCGGCCTGCAATGCGGACGCGTCCTGTCCATCCCGGTCCACCGCGCCACCGGCAGGGTCTCGGACGGTCCCGTCAGCCAGGGCACGCTGCCCGACGGCTGGGTGGAGAACGGCATCCATGAGGCCCTGGAGGACGCCGGAGCCGTCTCCGCCAAGATGTACGCCGGGCTTTCCGGCGTGTATTGGGGCGATTCCCGCACCCTGGCCGAACCGACGAGCGACTACCGGTACGAGGAAATCCTCCGGGTGGTCTTCAAGGCGGTCCGCCTCGCCCGCATCGCGGCCCTCAAGTCCATGTACGACGAGGCGGGCGACCCGGCCCTGGAGGGCAACGCCTCCGGCCTCGCCTACCTCAAGGGCAGCATCGAAAACGCCCTCGACACCATGACCAAGGCCACCCCCAGGGAGATGGTCGGGTACGTGGTCGCCATCCCGTCCGGCCAGGACATCGTCAACAACGGCGTGGGGGTGGAGCAGACCCTGATCGGCGTGCCCATCATCCGCAAGATCAAGCTCTTCTCCAACTTCACCTATGCCGGATCCAACTTCGATCCGCGACTGAAGGAGGTCGCATAATGTCCGTAAACGGTATTCTCTACGACTGGGAGTCCGTCGAGGTGCAGTTGCCCGGCGGCGTGGCCGTGGGCATCACCAGCATCAGCTACAGCGACGAACGGCCCGTCGAGGCACGGTACGGCAAAGGCAGCGTCCCGCGCGGCTATGGCCGCAAGAACTACAAGGCCTCGGGCTCCATGGAACTGGACCGCGACGAGGCCGAGGCCCTGCGCGCGGCCTTGGGCGGCTCGGTCTACGACGGCGCCCCCTTCCAGATCGTGGTCAGCTACGGCAACGACGACATGCCCACGGTCACGGACACGCTCCCGGCGGTCAAGATCACCAAGAGCGACACCAGCGCCGGGCAGGAGGACGACAACGCCGGGGCCATCAAGCACGACCTGACCATCCTGGCCCCGATCAAGTGGGGCGGTACCCCGGCTCTGTAAACCGGGACATCCAACCTGAGAAAGAGAGGACATCATGGCAGAGAACACCCCCAAGGCGACGGAGTACATGGAGCTGAAGCACGAATTCTTCGACCGTTTCAAGGACGAGGACGTGAGCTTCATCTTCCACTTCAAGCGCCCCTCCACGCCCCAGGTCAATCGGGTGCAGAAGACCGTGCTCAAGAACGCGGGCCAGGCCTTCCGCAACCTGATCATGGAAACGGTCCGGCCCGAGGAAAGGGACCGGCTCAAAACGGCCCTGGACGACTACTCCGGCCTCGCCTCCACCTTCGGCGGCGCGCTCATGGGTTCGTGCGGCTTCGGTGATCTGGGAAACTGATCCAGCGCAACCTGCAACAGATAGACGGGGACGGCATGACTCAATACGCCGTGCTGATCAGGCACTGGCTCCACGAGCCGCCGTCCCCGTCGGTCGAGGACTTCGCCCGGCAGGCTGCGCAAGCCGTATGGTTGGAGAAAAGATATAATCCGGGCAACAAGGGCTAGAGTTTCGCCCCGGCCTACGCGAAAAATGACGATGGACCCGTCATAGGCAAAGTACAAACGGTAAAGTGATCCCCAAAAACAGCACATCCCGTCTATTGTTCATCTCATTCCATCTTGTTTTTCATCATCGATACCTTCTTCAAATGGTAGGCTGCGAAGTCTTCGCGGCCTACTTGTCATTGTTTTCTCCCGGCGGGCGATCATTGTAGTCGCGCGAATCCATCCGAAAACAAGCACAGTTCGCACAGCCTCCTGAACGAAAACTTCCATGCGGCTATCTTGGCGCCATGGATATTTTCAACATCACGGCCCCCATGTTCCTCGTGGACATGATCAGCGCCTCATTAAAGATTGTTGTGGAACAGATGAAAGCCGCCGCCGGCGCCGCCGGAGCCTTGGGCTCCCGGGCGTTGGGGTTGGCCAAATCGCTGTTGCCCGTCGCCCAGGCCGGCAGGAATGTCCTTGGGGCCCTTACGCCATACATCGCCACTGCGGCCGACTTTGAAGCGGCCATGTCCGATGTGGGCGCGGTTTCGCGGGCAACGCCCATTGAGATGCGGGCATTGTCCGGTGCGGCCCGCGAGTTGGGGGCCTCCACGGGATGGTCCGCCATGCAGGTGGCCGAAGGGCAGAAGTACCTCGCCCTGGCCGGATTTTCGGTCAAGGAGAACCTCGCCGCGCTGCCCGGCGTGCTCAACGGTTTGACCGCGCCGTCCGCCGAAGCCGCCAGGTCAATGGCCGCCCTGGGCGTGGCCGCCACGGACGCCACGGGCGACCTGCGCAGCCCCGCCGCCATCCTCGATGCTATCGCGCAGGCCACCGAAAACATGGGCAGCGCCCAGAAGGCGGCCTTTGCCGAGACCGTTTTCGGGACCGAGTCCATGGGCGCCGCGCTGGCGCTGTTCGACCAGGCCGGAACGGGCGGCATCGCCGAATACGGACGCCAAATGACCGCCGCGGGCACCGCCGCCGAAGCGGCCGCCCGGCGGAACGACAACCTGATCGGGGACCAGAAGGCCCTCGGCAGCGCCTTTGAGTCCCTGCAAATAACCATCGGCTCGCTCTTCTTGCCCGTCATGCGGCTGGTGGCCCAGGCGGCCACCTGGGTGGTGCGCGGCCTGAACATGATCGCCGCCAGCCCGGTGGGCCAATTCCTGCTGTCCGCCGTGGCTTCGATGGCCACGGCCGTCGTCGCCATAACGTACCTGTCCGGGGCGGTGGAGACCGGCATCGCCGTATGGGCGGCCTTCAATGCCATGATCAGCGCCAACCCCATCGGGCTTATCGTCCTGGCCGTGGTCGGCCTCGTGGCCGGACTCATCGCCCTGTACAACAACTGCGACAAGGTGCGGGAGATCATGGACGCCGTGTGGGAGTGGATCAAGGCCCTGGCATCAGCGGTCGGCGACTTCTTCTCCATCCTCTCCGGCGCGGGCGTCCTGGGCGTGTTCGCCTATTACTTCACCGATATCTACAACGCCGTCGGGGCGTTGTGGGACCGACTGACCTCCTTGTTCGACATGGACCTGACCGAAATGGGCCGCAAACTTATCCTCTCGTTGGTGGACGGCATCAAGGCCGTGGCCATGGCTCCCTACAACGCGGTCAAAGGGGTCTTCGGAAAAATGTGGAGCCTGTTCGCGCATTCCGATGCGGACGAAGGTCCGCTCGCGAACCTGACCAATTCCGGCATGGCCGTGATGAACACCCTGGGCTCCGGCATTCGCGCCGCCGCCCCGAATCTGCACGCCACCACGGCCACGGCCCTGGCGGGCGTGGCCGTGGCCGCCAATCTGGCGGTCGCGCCCCCCGCCCCCTCTTCCATCCAGGGGCCGGCCCCGGTTCCGGCGCATGCCCCTGCGCCGGACCGGGCCACGGTCCACCGGTCGGGCAACACCATCACCATCCAGCACCTCTCCATGACCCTGCCCGGCGTGCGCGACGCGGACGGCTTCATGGCGGCGCTCCAGCAACTTGTAACCCAACACGACGGCTCCGGTCCGGAGTCGGGAGGATTCGCCTGATGGACGGCATGCTGACCTTTTCCCATGGCGAGGTGCGCCTCGGTTCCAAGCTCGTGCCGGGCATCCTCAAGAGCCTGAGCGTGCGCGGATCCGTGGTCTTCGCCGAGGCGGAGCGCGACGGGCTCTCCGGCAAGACCAAGACGCCCAAGGGGTGGGACGACAGCGCGATCTCGCTGACCGTGGAACTGCTCACGGACGAGACCTCCTGCTACGACAAGCTCGCCGCCCTGGATGCGCTGTTCCGGGGCCACGACAATGGCGCCAACCCCCGCGTCCTGGACGTGGCCAACGCCCACGTCACGGCGCGGGGCATCGAGCGTGTGGTCTTTGCCGGGCTGGATTCGTCCGAGACCGACCAGGACGACGTCATACAGGCTTCGCTGAAGTTCACCGAGCACCGCCCGCCCATCATCAAGGCGGAAAAGCGTGTCGGCAGGACCGGCGGAATCGGCGCGCCCGGCCCCGCTCTCGCCCGGGCCATAGGGGAGCGTTCGCGATGATTTCCGGCATTCGGCTGAACATCGAAGTCGGCGGCAACGTCATCGAGCGCTGCCCCCGCCTGGAGATCCTGTCCGTCCGGCACCGCCCGCTCGACATGGCCCGCGTCCACGTCCCCGATCCCGAGGGCGCGGCCGGTGACCTGTTCGCCCACGGCGATCCGGTGCGCATCGAATACGGCTATCGCGGCGGTGCGTCCGCCGAATGGCAGGGAACGTTGCGCGCCCTGGAGCGCGTCTCCCGCGACCAGGTCTGTTTGACAGCGGACAGCCTTGCGCTGCCTCTGGCCGACGCCTTTGTCACGGAGTGCTACACGGACGATTCGAGCCTTTTCGTGGCCCGCCATATCCTCGGCCACACGGGCCTGCCCCTCGGCCGGGTGGACATCCCCGACGAGGTCATTTCGCGCCTGCCCGTGTCCACGCTGCCGGTCTGGCAGGCCGTGCGGCAACTGCTGCACTCCCTGGGCCGCGCCTACGGCCACGACATGCGCCGGACCGCGCTCTGGCTCGGAGCCGACGGCCTCAACCTGGGCGATTTCGACGAATCCGGCGACCTTCCGGTCATCGCCACCGGCGAGAATCTGATCCGCCATCTGCCCGCCCACGCGAAAGACGGCCTCCACCTGGTGGAGACCGCCTTGCTGCCGGGGCTGTCGCATTCCCGCCGTTTTCGGCTCGTAGACACGCGCCTCGGCGTCGATCGGGACTTCAGGGCGCTGGACGTGCGCCATGCGGTCACGCCCGAGGGAATCAAAACTAACATCCGGTACGGGAGGGAACATGGCTAATCCGTCCGAACTGAAAACGCTCCTCAAGCGCGTCGTCGAAATCGCCATGCCCAACCTCCGCGCCTACTACCGCGTGGTGCGCAAGGCCAAGATCGTCGCCACCTATCCGGCCGAGGACGGCCGCTACTGGGCCGACGTGCAGCCGCTGCGCAACGACGAATCCGTGGATGAAAAGGAACCGGTCGTTCCCCGCGTGGAAATCCCCGTGATGTGGGCCGGACCGAATCGCGGCGTGGTCTGCCCGCCGCTGGCCGGTTCACTCTGCGACCTGGAGTACTACGACGGCGACCCGAACTTCCCGCGCATCTCGAATTTTCGCTGGGCCGGCAACGGCGCGCCGGCCTGCGAGGTCGGCGCTTACGTCATCCATCACAGCGACGGCACGTACATCAAGATCGACGCGGACAGGAACATCCTGGAGATCACCCCGGCCAACGCCCGGACCCAGATCGGCGGCGACAAGGCCGTGGCGGTGGGCGGCGACAAGACCGAGACCATCGGAGGCGTCTGGACGCTGAAATGCCCGCTGATCATCCAGGAAGGCAACGTCCAGTCCTCCGGCCCCGGCGGGGCGATAGGCAACGTGAGTTGCAAGGCGCACACCGCGCAGGAGGGGAGCTTCACCCTGGACGGCCCGCTTGTCGTCAATGGCGGCGTGAAGATCAACGGCAACCTCGACACCTCCGGCAACAGCAATGCCGGAAGCCGGAGCGGAGGGGCGATATGATGAGACCTGTCTCTATCCTTTGTGTAAATCGTGTAAATGGTCAATCCCGGCGGCGGTGATGCGCACTGTGTCTCCCCACACCTCGGATTGTTCCTCCACCCATTTTTTCTCCTTGCAGTACCGCACCGCCTTGGAGAACCCGGAGCCATATTCATATGCGGTATCCGGGAGCAGTGGCGTTATCATATCTATCGTGGAGTCATCCTCGAAGGTCTCCTTCTCCACTCTTGTTGCCTTCAAGTCCGGATCGAGATCCTTGGCGATGTCCTCCTTGCCGATCCACCCGTCATTGTCCTCGGCATCGGTGTTGTTGATCATCTCCAAAATCGCATCCGCGTACTCGACAGTGGTCATATCGGAACTCCTTAACAACCAGGTTTAAACATGACTGACATCTTCGGACAGGACATAGCTCTCGGCCACGACATGCAGGCCCGGGTGGCCGCCAACGGCGAGCTGGTGCTCACGGACGGCCCGGATACGGGCGTGCAGGACATCATCCTTCGCCTGGATACGTACCTTGCTTCCTTGTTCTATGACAAGGGGTTCGGCTCGCTCCTGCGCGATTGGGTCTACGCCGGGAACACCGAGGAGGCGCGGATCGGCTTCGCGGCCGAGGTCAAGCGCCGTTTGAACGAGGACCCGCGCGTCCAGCCCGGTACCGTGGCCTGTACGGTCACGCGATGGGATGCGGCGTCCATGCGGGCCGAGGCCTCGTTCCGTTTCATCGACACCGACCACGAGCAAAACCTCGTCATCGCGGTCGACAAATCAAAAAAGGAAATGGTGATCAAGGATGCCGACCCCGCAGTTATCTAAGACCCTCGACGACGTGCGCTCCATGGTCTTCGGCCACATGGAGGACGTGCAGGAGGAATACACGGCCAAGGGCTGGATGCCCGCCCGCCTGAACCTGAACAAGGGCGTGGTGCGCGGCCTCCTGGAGATATTCTGCTGGGGGCTCTACCAGCTCTACCAGCTCCTGGCCGCCGTGTTCGAGCAGGCCGCGCCGCTCACCGCCACCGACGAGGCGTGGATGGAGTGGCACGCCGAACAGGTGGAGGCGCCGCGCAAGCAGGCCACCAAGGCCAGGGGCCTGGTCCGCTTCGCCCGCGTGTCCACCTCCGGCAACGTGCCGATTCCGGCGGGCAGGATCGTCCGCACCGAGCCGGACGGGGCCGGGCGGGTCTACCGCTACGTCACCGCCGAGGACGCGGTCATCCGCAACGGCATGAACGAGGTCGCGGTGGAGGTGGAGGCCGAGGAATACGGCGCGGCCGCGAACGCCTCGGCAGGACAGATCACCGAAATGGTCACGGCCGTCTCCGGCGTGGACGCCGTGGCCAACGACGCCGACTGGCTGATCTCGGAAGGCGCGGACATCGAGCCGCTGGAGAAACTCCGGGACCGGTACATCCTGCGCTGGATGGGCAACAACGGCATGACCAAGTACGCCTATGCCTCGTGGGCGCTGTCCGTGACCGGCACCGTGGCCGTCAAGGTCCTGGACCAGCATCCGCGCGGCCAGGGCACGGTGGACGTCATCGTCAAGGGCGCGGCGGGCATCCCCACCGACGCGCTGCTGGAAAATGTCCGCCAGGCCGTCACCACCGGCGCGAGGCCCGGGGAGGTGCAGGCCGGGCCGCCGGTCAACGACGACTGGCAGGTGCGCGGTCCGCAGGCCGTGCCGCTGGCGATCGAGGCCCTGTTGACGCTCTATCCCGGCACTCATGCCGACAGCGCCAGGTCCGGGGCCGACCAGCGCCTCCGCGCCCTGTTCACCGATCCGACCACGGTCAAGGGGATCTCCCCGCTCCAGATAGGCGAGGACGTCACCCTGGACCGCCTGACAGCCGCCGTCATGGCCGTGGAGGGCGTGAAAAAGGTCGAGTGGACCTCGCCGGGCGGCGACGTGGCCGTGGCGGCGGACGCGCTCGCCACGCTGGAAAGTCTCACCCTGACCGCAGTCGAAGCGAGCGAGGAGTAAGCCGTGGGCGCATTCAAGGACTACTTTTTCAAGACCCTGCGTTGGCCGCTCAGCCATCGGCCCGGCCCGCTGGCCATGCTGGCGGAGGGGCTGGCCCGCGCCCTGGACGAGGCCCGGGAGGACGTCATCCGGCTGCGCGACCAGTTCAACCCGTGGACCTGCGGGCCGGACATGATCCCGCCCCACGCCGGAAGCCGGGGCATCACCCGGTACGCCGCGGAGACGGACGCGCAGTTCCGCGAGCGCTGCATCCGCGCCTTCGCCTGGCAGAGCCTTGGCGGCGGGCAACTCGGCATGCCGCGAATCCTGGCCCACTTCGGCTATCGCGGCACTTCAATGCTCAACGTCCGGTTCGAGGATCCGGAGCGCTGGGCCGAATTCAAGCCCAGGGTGCCGGTTCCGGCCTCCGGCCTTCACGCGGAGGACTTTCCGCGCATCGCCTGGATAGCCAACGAGACCAAGCCCGCCCGCTCAAAGCTGGCGGGCATCCAGGTGGCCGGTTCCGTCCCGGGTTCCGTGTACGCGGGCGGCATCACCTACACGACGATCCGCGTCCGGCTGACCCCGGAACGCACGACATCCATACGCATCAACGGTGCGGTTCACGGCGGCGGGTACACGCATACCGTCGCCCGCGTCCGCGCCTAAGGAGGAAAACAATGTCTCTGATTCTCACGAAAGCCGGGCTGAACGCCTACGCGCAGTCCGAAGCGACCGGCATCAAGTTGCAGGCCACCCACATGGCCGTGGGCGACGGCGGCGGCGCGCCCGTGTCCCACACGGACACGTCCGAGGCCCTGGTCAACGAAACATGGCGGGGCGAGCTGCAAAGCATCGACGTGGCCGCATCCGGCGAGGTCGAATTCACGGGCCACATCCCCATCACGGTGGGCGGCTGGTACATCCGCGAGGTCGCCCTCTACGCGGACGACACGCTGCTGGCCCTGGGCGGCCACCCCGAGACCTGGAAACCCGCCCCCGAGGCCCCGGACAAGGTCGAGCTGGTCATCACCGCCCCGGTCAAGTTCGCCAACGCCGACAACATCAACCTGACCGTGGACACGACCAAGGTCCTGGCGAGCCAGGAGTATGTGGCTGGCAAGATCGAGCAACACAATGCCTCTGAGGATGCGCATGCCGCCCTGTTCGCCGGGCTGGACGACCACATTGCCCGCGACGACAACCCCCACGGCGTAGTCGCCGGACAGGTCGGCTTCACGCCGTCCGCCGGTCTGTCCTCCTCCGACGTGCAGGCCGCAGTTTGCGAGGTGATCACTCGGGCAGCGACCCATAATTATTTGATAAACGGTGCCTTTGTGATCAACCAGCGGCAATTTGCAGGAGGAGCCCTGGACGCCGGGGAATACGGATACGACCGATGGAAGGCCGGTGACGCCGGGGCGACCTGCACCGTGGCCGATGGCGTCCTCACCCTGTCGGCGGGGTCGATTGTTCAGGTGGTCGAATCCCCTGCGCTGGCGGGCGAAAAGGTGACGCTCTCCGCGAAGCTGTCCGCCGATGCGACTATTTCCGGGAAGATCAACGGAACCGCGGGGGCGTTGCCCCTGACCGTGGACATCCCGGCGGAGTTTACCGGAGACCTCGACGTCGAGCTGATGGCCGGTGACGGCTCCGCCAGCGAAGTGAAACTGGAGATAGGCGGGACCGCAACCGCGTATCGTCACCGACACCTCCAGGAGGAACTGGCATTGTGTCAGCGCTACTACTGGCAGTCTCAGTTTGGCGACAGACATATTTGGAGCATCAGCGTCGCAGCGGGCTCGTATCACTCACAGGTGCAGGTAGAACTGCCGGTTTCAATGCGAGTCCGGCCGACAATGATGATGGAGGGGCCATGGACCTTCTATCAGCCCGGGACCGGCGCGTACGTCGAAGGGCCTACGATCGCCGCCGCCATCTCCCATGAGAGCGTGCGTGTCTCCGTCCAAAATAGCAACAATGACAATACCCTCAACTTTGTGCTTGGTTCCAACAACAACGAAGTGCTCGCGGACGCGGAGTTATAATTATGAAAATTATCACGGTATCCCAATTTGATAATGGCCATCTTGTGAATGGCGCGATCCATGTCCCCTACGACGAGAACAACAGACACTACCGGGCCGTTATGGATTGGCTGGCTGACGGCGGCCAGTTGGATGAAGCCGTCACCGATCCCGACGAACCGGCCAGAATCATCCGGGCCGAGCGCGACAGGCTGCTTGCGGCGTGCGATTGGATGCAGCTTGCCGACAGCCCGCTCGATACCGCGACCAAGGCGGCCTGGGCCGCCTATCGCCAGGCGCTCCGGGACGTTCCCGAACAGCCCGGGTTCCCTGAAGCCGTGGAGTGGCCGCAATCGCCGATTCTTCCGGCATAGCAAACCGCTCTTTGACAATCGAATAGGCAGAGCCACAACAACGGCCCGCCGGACAAATCCGGCGGGCCGTTATCCGGAGGGACAGCGAGGCGGAGCATACCCCCCGAAACGGCATCGAACTCCCATAGGGCGACTTCGAAACAGCCTGTTCCGCCCCTCCCCGGTATCCTCGCCAACCTGCCCCTCCAGCCACCTCACACGGCAGCCGCCATGCCAAACCAAAATCGGCCGCGCAGGCTTTCTCAACTTATGTGGCCGATTTTCTCAAATTGAGTGTCAGCTTACATTGGGCAAGGCGCTCGGGGCGGCGAAAAGGAAAGGGCGGGTTTGACCTTTCGGGGGTTGTTGGCTACGGATTTGGGTATGCGGAGAGACGAAGGACCGGGCGTGATGAGGCGCGGGGCGCGGTATGTGAAGGCCGCGCCGTGGCCGTACCTGACCGGGGCCGGGGCGTTGCTGGCCGCCTTCGTGTTGAAGGGGGCCGGGGCCGCGCAGTGGGCCACGGGGGACGTGTCCGGGGGCGTTGTCCTGTGCTGGTGGGGCGCGTGCTGGCTGGTGGTCGCCTTTTTCGCCATGGCCGACGGCGTGTCCCGGCACCGGGAGTATCGGCGGATCAAGGCCATGTTGCTCCGGTACGGGTTCAGCGAGCGCATCCTCAAGCCCTTGGCGCGGTCGCGCTGCCAACGGGACGCCGCACTGCACGCCGCCCGCGAGACCGGGCACCTGGACCGCGCCAGGGCCTATTTCCACGGGCTCGGCTACCGCTGGTACCACATCCTGCCCGACCTCGTGATCCGCAACCCGCTGGCGTTCGCCAGCCCCGCCTTTCTGCGTTCCTCGTTTTTTCCCGGCAAGAAGCAGCGGGCCTGATACGACCCGCATCGGAGATACCATGGGATACGTCTACCTGGCCCTGGCCATTGTCTGCGAAGTCATCGGCACCACGGCGCTCAAGTCGAGCGACGGGTTCACCCGGCTCGGGCCGAGCCTGGTGGTGGTCGCCGGGTACGGCCTGTCCTTCTACCTCTTCGGCCAGGTCCTCAAGACCATCCCCATGGGCGTGGCCTACGCCATCTGGGCGGGACTCGGCATCGTGCTCATCGCCCTGGCCGGGGTGATCGTCCACAAGCAGTTCCTGGACTTCCCGGCCATGCTCGGCATGGGCCTCATCGTGGCAGGGGTGGCGGTCATCAACATCTTTTCCAAAACCGTGGTCCGCTAAGCAGGGCTTTGCCCGCCGGTCGAATTCTTTGAGAAAATCAGGTACCGAAAGCCGCTTCGCGGCAATTGCCGGACCGTGATGCCTCCGGCGGGCAGGGGCTCGCACCCCTGCACCCCATTTTTCGCCTGCGGCGCGGGGACTTCATCCCCTGGGAGGCCCACAACAAAAAGGCCCGGAACACATTGTTCCGGGCCTTTTTGTCGGCTTGGCCGGATGGCTAGAGCATCTCGTGTTGATATTCCTCGCCGCCCAGGAGTTCGACCATGTCGCGCAGGATCTTCAGTGTTTCCTGGGCCTCTTTGGGGTCGAGCTTGCGCAGGGCGAAGCCGGCATGGATGATGATGTAGTCGCCGATGGCCACTTCCTCGTCCATGAGCATGATGGACGCCTGGACCGTGGTGTCGCCCTCACCCACCTTGCAGGTGGCGACGCCGTCACTGATTTCAAGAATTTCCGCAGGTATCGCGAGGCACATAGATTTTCTCCGTTGCGGGGTTCTCCGCCGTCCGAAGGGCGTAGGAGGCACCCGCCTTTTTGGCTTCCTCGAGGACCAGGGCCTCCATTTCCGGCAGCCGGGCTTCGAGGTCCGGGGACAGGGCGGCGGACATGTCCTTGTAGTTGACCGGCTCAATGCCGAAGAGGACCACGTCGTCCGGCACGCTCCCGATGATGCTGCACTGGGCCAGGGTATCGAGCAAGTCGGTCTGGTGCAGGGAGTTCTTGAAAGCGCACGCCTTGTTCAGGTCCTCGCCCAGCAGCCGGAATATCTCGCCCGGCGCGCCGTCGTTGAGCACGATGTCGACAATGATCAGATAGTCCGATTCCATGATCGGGCCCATGAGCTTGAGCCCCAGGGTGCCGCCGTCGAGCACGGTGACGTTGTCGGAAAACTCGTATTTCTGCTCGAGTTCCTCGGCCACCCGGACGCCGAATCCCTCGTCGGTGAACAGGATGTTGCCGACGCCCAGGATGAGAATGCGTTTATCTTTTTCAGGCATGGCTTTCACTTAGTAGAGAGCCAAGGTTTTCGCAAGGTCTAAAACGGAAAACAGCGGCCGGAATCGGGATGCCGTATGCGGGAAAACCGTCTCAGCGCGTGGCGTAATAGAGGGAGCTGACCTGTCCGCCGGGCAGGGGCTGGCTGGATTGCACTTCGACGATGCGGCCGCCCGCCATGGCCACGGTCCGCTCCACGGTCTCCTCCGGGATGGCGTGGGTTTCGCTGTAGGGCCGCGCGGCGGCCAGCGGGGCCTGTCCTCCGGGGCGGCCGGTGGCCGGGAGGACCAGGACAAAAACGGTGCACCGGCTTTCGGCGCGGTCGGCCAGGGGCTTGTCGTGATAGTCCAGGGCGGTGATGGCCAGCACGTAGTTGCCGGGCGCGGCCGGGGAGGCGGCCCGGTAGTCCATGTCCACGGAGTCGCCCGGCTGGAGCACGGTCCGGGGCAGGTTCAGCCTGCCGTGGTTGTGGACGATCTCGTCGGTATCGACGTTGTACCAGTGGTGGACCAGGCGCACGGGTGCATTGGTCTGTCCGTCCATGCCGATGGGATGCGCGCCGGTATTGGTCACGGTCACGGGCACGGTCAGCGTGGTGCCTTGCTCCATGGCGAGGGTCTCGGTCCGGGAGGACAGGGCGCAGGCCACGCCCTCCTCGGGATAGGCGAACACGGCCTTGGCGCTGGGGCAGTGGAAGGCGGCCAGTCCGCCGGGCTTGAGCACGCGGATGAACTCCGCGATGTACCGGACCGCCACATGGGGGCGGATGTGCTGGAGCACGTGCGCGGTGTGGACCATGTCGAAGCTGCGGTCGCGGAACAGGGAAAGGTCGTCGGTCTCGTTGAGCCGGTATACGCAGCGCATTCCGAATTTGTTGAATTCCTTGGCCTTGGCCAGCATGGACGGGGCGATGTCCACCCCCACGCAGGTCTTGAAATGGGTGCACAGCGCCTGTGTCAATCTTCCGACTCCGCAGCCGAAGTCCAGTGCCGAGGTCCTCCCCCCGGGAAGTCCGTTTTTTTCCATCCACGTGGCGATGCCGTTGACGTAACGGCTGCCGGTTTCAAAAAAATCCTGTACATCCCACGCATTGTCGATCTTGTCAGGGGAGGATGCCACGGCCCACAGAGGGTCCTCCTGGCCAAAGGTGTTCCAGTTTCTTTGCAGTTCCTGCAGGTACACGCGTGCTCTCCTTGTGCCTCCGGCGGGCCGGGTTGCGGTCATTCGAAGGAGAAATGCATGTCTCATGCCATGCCTGGAGGGTATCGGTGCGGGAAGAGGCGGCGGGCCGGATGATGATCCCGGCCCGCCGCAGGGTGGCGTCAGATGACGGCTTCGATGAGCCGGGGTCCCTTGGCGCTCAGGGCGGAGCGCAGGGCGTCGGCAAAGGACTTGGTGGTTTCGGCGCGCACGGCCTCGACGCCCATTCCCTCGGCGATGCGCACCCAGTCCAGGGCCGGGTCGTGCAGGTCGAGCAGGGACAGCGCCTTGTCGCCCGTGGACGCGGCCCGGACCAGCTTGAGCTCATGGTTGAGGACCGCGTAGGAGCGGTTGGCGTAGACCACGGTGACCACGTCCAGGTTCTCCCTGGCCTGGGTCCACAGGGCCTGCACCGTGTACATGGCGCTGCCGTCGCCCACCAGGCAGACCACCTTGCGATCGGGCGCGCCCACGGCGGCCCCGGTGGACAGCGGCAGGATGCTGCCGATGGCCCCGCCGGTCAGGGACAGGTAATCGTGGGGCGCGGCCGTGGCGAGCATGTTCGCGTGGGGCAGGCTGGAGGTGATGCCCTCGTCGGCGATGACGGCGTCATCCGGCAGGAGCGCGGCCACGGTGCGCATGGCGGCCTCGGCGGTCAGCGGCCCGTCGCCGGGCAGGGCGGGCGGGTCGAGCGGATACAGCACGCAGTCGGGCGAGGCGCTGACCGCGGCGGCCAGGTCCAGGAGCGCGGTGTTGCCGTCCTCAGCGGGGTGGGCCAGGGTCAGGATGGCGCAGTGCGGCGGTGTCAGCCAGCTCTCCTGCCCGGGATAGGCGAAGAAGGAGACAGGCGGTTCCCCGCCCACGAGCAGGAGCTGCTCGAATTCGTCGAGCCGGGCCAGGACGTGCTTGCCCCGGTAAGGCAGCCTTTCGACCACGGGCGCGCCCGCGCCGGAACGCATGCGCGTGGTGAAGGTGTCGCAGAACAGGGTGGCCCCGGTCTTGGCCGCCACGCATCCGGCGGCGTTGAGCCCCTCGCCGTGGAGCACGGACCCGCGCATGAGGATGGCGGTCTTCTTGCCGTTGGTCAGGGCCCTGGCCGCGGCCTCGACGGCGTCCGGGAAGACCGGTGCGGGGCCCGGGATCTCCAGTGCGGGCGCGGGGCGTTCGGCCGGGAGCCAGGCCGTGTCCGCGGGCAGGATCAGGGTGGCCACCTGGCCCGGGGACATGCGCGCGGCGCGGACCGCCTCGGCGGCGTCCACGGCCACGGTGCGGGAGCTGCGCGGACGGCGGACCCAGTGGGAGATGGCCTCGGCAAAGCCCTCCACGTTGGAGGTCAGGGGGGCATCAAAGCGCACGTGGTAGGTGGCGTGGTCGCCGACGATGTTGACCACCGGCGACGAACCCTTGCGGGCGTTGTGCAGGTTGGCCATGCCGTTGGCGAAGCCGGGCCCGAGGTGGAGCAGGGTGCAGGCGGGCTTGCCGGTCATGCGGGCGTAGCCGTCGGCCGCGCCCGTGGCCACGCCCTCGAACAGGCAGAGCACCCCGCGCATGCCCGGGATGCGGTCCAGGGCGGAGACGAAGTGCATCTCCGAGGTGCCGGGGTTGGCGAAGCAGACTTCCACGCCGCTGCCCACCAGGGTGGCGAGCAGGCTGTCCGCGCCGTTGCACTCGGTGCACCGGCCGGTTTCGCTTATGTCAGGGGTATGTTCAGGCATGATTCGACTCCTTGTTGCGTGTCGTGTGGAGTGGGCGGTCCCGGGCGGGACCGGAGCGGGAATCCGAAGGGTCGGCGTCTCGCGGAGAGGCGGGCGATCGGTCGCGGGCGCGGAGCCCGGCGGAAACCGGCCGTGCGGCCCGACCGGAAAAACAATCTCCGCCATGCACAAAGGTAGCCAAGAGGGAGATGCGGGTCAAGCGGGGCGGCGGAAAACGGTCGGCGCGAAAACAAGACGGCGGGCCGCGACGCATGGTCGCGGCCCGCCGGGAATATTTTGTTGAACAGGGGGTTACAGGTTGGCCAGCAGGAGCTCGCCGAATTCCTTGCAACCCACCTGGGTGGAGCCGTTGATCTGGGAGGCCAGGTCCACGGTGACCTTCTTGGCGGCCAGGGTCTTCTCCACCGAGGCGTGGATGAGCGCGGCGGCATCACCCCAGCCGATGTGCTCGAGCAGCATGGCCCCGGACAGGATCAGGGAGCCGGGGTTGGCCAGGTCCTTGCCCGCGATGGTCGGGGCGGTGCCGTGGGTCGCCTCGAAGAAGGCGAGCTTGTCGCCCATGTTCACGCCGGGGGCCAGGCCGAGCCCGCCCACCTGCGCGGCCAGGGCGTCGGAGATGTAGTCGCCGTTCAGGTTGGTGGTGGCGATGACCGAGTACTGCTCGGGGTACATGAGCACGTTCTGGAACATGGCGTCGGCGATGCGGTCCTTGATGATCACGCCCTCGCCGTCCGCTCCCTCGCGCACGACCTTGCCCTGGTATTCCTCGTCGGCCAGTTCGTACCCCCAGGCGCGGAAGCCGCCCTCGGTGGTCTTCATGATGTTGCCCTTGTGGACCAGGGTCACGGACGGGCGGCCCTCGGCGATGGCGAAGTCGATGGCCTTCTTGACCAGCCGCTTGGAACCCGCCGGGGTGATGGGCTTGATGCCCACGCCCGCGGTGATGTCGATGTTCGCGCCGAGTTCGTCCACGAGAAATTCGATTAATTTCTTGGCTTCCGGGGAGCCCGACTGGTATTCAATACCGGCGTACACGTCCTCGGTGTTCTCGCGGAACACGACCATGTCGACCAGGTCGGGGCGCTTGACCGGGGATTCGATCCCCTTGAAATATTTGATGGGACGGATGCAGGCGTAGAGGTCGAAGACCTGGCGCATGGTCACGTTCAGGCTGCGGAAGCCCTTGCCCACCGGCGTGTTCAGCGGCCCCTTCATGGCCAGGTCGGCCTGGGCCAGCGCGTCCATGGTCGTCTTGGGCAGATACTCGCCGGTCTCGGCAAAGGCCTTCTCGCCCGCCAGCAGCTCCTGCCAGTCGAGCTTGTTGGCCCCGGAGTAGGCCATCTCCACGGCCTTGTTCAGAACGGGGCGCGCGGCGGCCCACACTTCGGCACCGATGCCGTCACCTTCGATGTAATAGACAGTTCTAGTAGCCAATGGATCCTCCTCGGGCGATATGGTCGGGACTGTTGTGAAATAAAGTAGCGGACTATGACGTTTATTCGGCCGGATTGCAAGCGGCCCGGCCCCGGAACGGTCGGCCGGGCGCGGGATTCGGCCGACAACATGACAATATGACGGATGGTTGGAAATATCGTGCAGGCTGAACTGGAGATGGTCAAGGCGTTGTTGAGCGGGGACAGGCGGGTGGTCGTCCTGACCGGGGCGGGGGTGTCCGCCGAGAGCGGAGTGCCCACCTTCCGGGGCCGCGACGGGCTGTGGAAGCACTACCGGGCCGAGGACCTGGCCCGGCCCGACGCGTTCGCAGCGCACCCGGAACTGGTCTGGGAGTTCTACAACTGGCGGCGCAGGCTGGTGGCCGACTGCCGGCCCAACCCGGCGCACCGGGCCCTGGCGGCCATGGAGCGCCAGATCCGAAATTTTCTTCTGATCACCCAGAACGTGGATGGCCTGCACGTCCGGGCGGGCAGCCGCAAGATGGTCGAGATGCACGGCTCCCTGTGGCAGGTGCGCTGCACGGTCTGCACCCATGCCCGCGAGGACTTCTCCGAACTGCCGGAACTGCCTGACTGCCCGGTCTGCGGGCACCTGCTGCGGCCCGGCGTGGTCTGGTTCGGCGAGCCGCTCACGCCCGGCGTGCTCAAGCTGGCCATCGAGCAGATCGGCAAGGCGGACGTGTTCCTGTCCGTGGGGACCTCCAACATGGTCCAGCCCGCCGCGTCCTTTTACCAGCTGGCCAAGGACCACGGGGCCGTGACCGTGGAGATCAACGCCGAGCCGACCCCGAATACCGGGTTCATGGACTTCGCCCTGCACGGCCCGGCCGGGGAGATACTGCCCGAGCTGGCCGCCGGGCTGGCAGAGTAGAATCCATTGACATTGCGGGCTGTTCCCGCGTAGTGAACTCGACTATGCAAACACCCATATCATACAACTATTTTTGTGGACGCGGGTGGCGTAACGTCAAGCGGCCCGATTCCTAGACGCGCGCTGAAGCGATCCGCCGCCTGTCCGGGCGGCGGCGTGCTTGCGCGCGGTTGGACATCGGAAAGCCGCTGGTTTGTCGCCAGCGGTTTTTTTCGTCAACGCGCGGACCGGGACGGGGAGCCGGGAAGCTTTCACCCGATTCGGCCGCAACGCGCAATTGTTCGGAGGAACATATGTTTGTGAAGAAGATTTTCCTGCCTCAGGACCAGATGCCCACCCGGTGGTACAACCCCATGCCGGACCTGCCCACGCCCATGGCTCCGCCCCTCAACCCGGAGACCATGGAGCCGCTGACCCCGGACATGCTCTCCCCGATCTTCCCGGATTCGCTCATCGCCCAGGAGATGAGCGCGGACCGGTTCATCGACATCCCGCGGGAGGTCCTGGACGTCTACAAGATCTGGCGGCCCTCGCCGCTGGTGCGCGCCGACCGGCTGGAAAAGGCCATCGGGGCCAGGTGCAAGATATTCTACAAGGACGAGTCCGTGTCTCCGGCCGGGTCGCACAAGCCGAACACCTCGGTGCCCCAGGCCTACTACAACAAGATCGAGGGCGTGAAACGGCTGGCCACCGAGACCGGCGCGGGGCAGTGGGGCACGGCCCTGTCCTTCGCCTGCGCCCAGTACGGCATGGAGTGCGTGGTCTACATGGTCAAGGTCTCCTACGAGCAGAAGCCGTATCGCAAGATGATCATCAACACCTACGGCGGGACCATTTACCCCTCGCCCTCGGACCAGACCCGCACCGGCCGTGAGATGCTGGCCAGGGACCCGGACTGCAAGGGGTCGCTCGGCCTGGCCATTTCCGAGGCCGTTGAGGACGCGGCCACCCATGACGACACCAAGTACGCGCTCGGTTCGGTGCTCAACCACGTCATCATCCACCAGACCATCACCGGTCTGGAGGTCCAGAAGCAGCTCGAGATGATCGGCGAAAAGGCCACCCACCTGGTGGGCTGCGTGGGCGGCGGCTCCAACTTCGGCGGCCTGGTCCTGCCGTTTTTGCCGCAGAAGCTCGACGGCGACCCGGTCAGGTTCATACCGGTGGAGCCCAAGGCGTGCCCGACCCTGACGAGGGGCGAGTACCGCTACGATTTCGGCGACATGGCCCGGCTGACCCCGCTGGTCAAGATGCACACGCTGGGCCACGACTTCATGCCCGCGCCCATCCACGCGGGCGGGCTGCGCTACCACGGCGACGCGCCCATCGTCTGCAACATCGTCAACGAAGGGCTGTGCGACCCGGTGGCCTATTTTCAGACCGACTGCTTCGAGGCGGCCAAGCTGTTCATGCAGACCGAGGGCTTTTTGCCCGCGCCCGAGACATCCCATGCCATCAAGGGGGCCATCGAGGCGGCCAAGACCGCCGGCCCGGACGACGTCATCGTCTTCTTGTACTCGGGCCACGGCATGCTCGACCTGGCCTCGTACGACGCCTTCAACCAGGGGCTGTTGACCAACTTCGAGCTGCCCCAGCGCGACATCGAGGAGGCGCTCAAGGCCTGCCCGGACGTGAAATAGCGGCCCGCAAGCCCGCAAATGCCGCCCCCGGCACGGAGTTCCGCGCCGGGGGCTTTCCTGTCTCCTTGCAACCGGGCCGCGCCCCTGGTAATCATGGTCCCGTATTCATTGATCAAGGAGACGAACGATGCCGACCCTATGGAAGAGAATGTGTTGCGCGGCGCTGCTGTTGGCCGCCCTGGCCGCCCTTGGCGCATGCGGGACCCACGAGACCCCGGTCATGGACGAGAACGCCCTTCGCCAGGCCCTGGTCGGCAAGACCTGGACCCTGCGAAGGATCGTGTCCCGGGACTTTGCCGACGATCCGGCGCGGACCATCAAGTTCAACGCCGACGGCACGGTGGAGGGATTCGGCGGGTGCAACGCCTTCACGGGCACCTACACCCTGACCGACGACTATCTGGAGTTCGGCACCCTGACGACCTCCGCGCACAAGTCCTGCGGCCCGGCCGAGGACGAGCGCGAGTACACCTACATGACCTACCTGGCCACGGTGCGCCGCATCAATACCCAGACCGACCCGGGCGAACTGATCCTGCTGACCGAGAGCCAGAGCGAAATGCGGTTCACCTCCGGCGCATCCGAAGGATTGTTTTGGTAGATAGGGCCCGCTTCGAGGAGTCTGAAACCGCCGGTCGCCCGCAAAAGGCGACCGGCGGTTTTGTTTTCAATAACTCCCCGTGCCGAAGGCGCAATATGGGATGCAAGGGTGCGAACCCTTGCCTGCCGGAGGCGAAATCACCCGGACATAGCCGCGAAGCGGCCTTCAACTCCTGATTTTTATCCCAGCGGGGCCTTCAACCGCATGATCCTTTCATAAGACTGCTCGATGCGCGCCTCCGGGATGGTCCCGTCGTCCACCAGGGAGCGGATGACGGCGTGGACCTTCTCGACGATGTGCTCGTCATAGGCGAGGTTGTTGCCGAACAGGAGGATGTCCGCGCCCGCCTCGACGGCCCGGCGGACGGCCTCCCTCCGGCCGTACTCGTCGGCGATGGCTCCCATGTCCATGTCGTCGGTGACGACCACGCCCCGGTAGCCGAGCCTGCCGCGCAACAGGCCGGTGATGACCTTTCTCGACAGGGTGGCCGGGTATTCGGGGTCAAGATGCGCGTTGAAGATGTGGGCGGTCATGATCATGTCCACCTTGCCGCCGGCGATGAGTTCCCGGTAGGGGATCAGTTCGGCCTCGGACCAAGCGTCGGTCACGTCGGTCAGCCCCTTGTGGGAGTCGGTCCCCGCGGATCCGTGGCCCGGGAAATGCTTGAGGCAGGAGAGCACGCCCGCGCCGTGCAGCCCGTCCATGAACAGGGCGTCGCACCGGGCCACCCGCCCGGGATCGCTCGAAAAGCTGCGGCCCAGCCTGCCGATGGCCGGGCTGCCCGGGTTGACGTTCACGTCCGCCACCGGGGCGAAATCGAGGTTGAAGCCCACGGACGAGAGGATGGTCCCGACCGTGGCCCCGGCGGCGCGCACCGCGGCGTCGCCGGACGCGCAGAGGGCCGCCGCGGACGGGGTTTCCTTGAAACCATAGGTCTTTTTGAGTCGCTGTACCTTGCCGCCCTCCTGGTCCACTGCCACGAGCAGGGGGATGTCCGCGTTGGCCTTGAGGTCGGCGATGAGCTTCCTGACTTGGTCCTTGGTCCGGATGTTGCGGCGGCCGGAGCCCAGGGACATGTCGTAGTCGAAGAGAATGATCCCGCCCAGATGGCGCTCGCGGATGTCGCGCATGATGGTCGAGTTCTCGTCCACGGAAAAGCCCCGGAACCCGGCCAGGATCATCTGGCCGATCATGGTGTCCAGGTCGGCGGCGCGCGCGCCGGGGCAGGGGAGCAGGAAGAGGGGGAGCAGGAGCAGGGCGGCGAGGCGGATGCGCATGGCGGGACTCGTTGGCTTTGAGGGTTGCGGGTCCGGGCCAGCATAGGGCGGGCCGCCGCGCGGCGCAAGGCCGAAACCGGTTTGCGCCGGGCCGGATTTCCTATACATTGCGGCATGCACGCCCGAACCGTCCATCCCGGATTCTTCCGCCGCGTCCTGCGTCACGCTTGGATCGACCTCGCGCTCCTGGCGCGCGGGGAGGAGGCACCCCCCCTGTCCCGCCGGGAGGCCCAGCTGTGGGGACTGGTCCTGTCCTCGCGCCATGTGCCGCACCGATTGCGGCGGCTCCCGGCCGAGCGGGGCGACGGCTGGGCGGTCATGGTCCAGGAGTGGTATGCCGACCGGGCCGTGGAGGAGATCGAGCTCTATTTCGAGGAGAACCGCCCGGAGCCGACCGAGGCGGATGTGCCCGACCTGCGGCCCGTGGGCGGGCTGGAGCCGACCCTGTTCGGCCTGGCCCTGTTCGTGCTTTTTTATTGGGCCTATTCGCGGACCTACCCGAACCTTGGGTTGTACCCCGACCTGTGGGTGCGGCTTGGCAGCGCGGACGCCGGGGCCATCCTGTCGGGCCAGTGGTGGCGGCTGTGCACCGCCTTGACCCTGCACGCGGACGGCCCGCACGTGGCCGGAAACGCGGTCATCGGCGGGGTGTTCATCTGGCTGGCCGCGCGGCGGCTCGGCTCGGGCGCGGCCTGGCTGCTGACCATGGTTTCCGGGGTGCTGGGCAATTTGTTCAACTCGTTGGTCCTGGGCGTGCACCACGACGCCATCGGCTTTTCCACGGCCACCTTCGGCGCGGCCGGGGTGCTGGCCGGGATCACCCCGTTCGGCGTGGGCGGCGGGCTGCACGGGCTGGGCAACGGCTCATGGCTCAGGCGTTTTCTGCGCTTCACCCGCACGGCGCTCATCCCGTTCGGCGCGGGGCTCGGGCTGCTGGCCATGCTCGGCGCGGGCAACGGGGAGGGCAACACCGACCTGGGGGCGCATCTCTTCGGCTTCGCCTCGGGCCTGGGGCTGGGAGCGCTGACCGGACTCGCGGCCACCCGCCGGGGGCTGCCGGACAAGGGCGCGGACTCCCGGCTGTACGCGGCGGCCCTGCTCATGCCGGTGGCCGCCTGGGTCTGGGCCTGGCTGGCATGATTTCCGGGCTTGTGCTAGGCTGCCTTGATCGGTAAGGATGTCCATCCAAATCGTTTCACCAGGAGTTTCACGTGGCTGAGCCCGTTGTCGACATACAGGGCCTGAACTATTCGCCGGGCGGCCTGCCGGTGCTGGAGAACGTCGATCTGCGCATCGAGCGCGGCGACTATCTGGCCGTGCTCGGCCCCAACGGCGGGGGCAAATCCACCCTGCTCAAGCTCATGCTCGGGCTGATCCGGCCGGACAGCGGGACCATCCGCGTGCTCGGCCTGCGTCCGGGCGATGCCGGGGGGCGCATCGGCTACCTGCCCCAGCACACCGTGGTCGCCAGCTCCTTTCCCATCACCGTGCTCGAGGCGGTCTGCATGGGCACGGTCAAGCCCGGATTCAAGGGCATGTCCGGCCGCCACTCCAGGATCGACCACGACAAGGCCCGCCAGGCCCTGAAAAAGGTGGGCATGCTCGACTACCAGGGGCGCGGCCTGGCCCGGCTGTCCGGCGGCCAGAAACAGCGCGTGTTCATCGCCCGCGCCCTGGTGGACAGTCCGGAGATGCTCCTGCTCGACGAGCCCACGGCCAGCGTGGACTCGGCCAGCCGCACGGTCCTGTTCTCCCTGCTCAACG
This sequence comes from Pseudodesulfovibrio hydrargyri, assembly GCF_001874525.1. NCBI lineage: Bacteria > Pseudomonadati > Thermodesulfobacteriota > Desulfovibrionia > Desulfovibrionales > Desulfovibrionaceae > Pseudodesulfovibrio > Pseudodesulfovibrio hydrargyri. Next base: position 2,297,742 of record NZ_LKAQ01000004.1, read on the forward strand.
AACTGAACAAGGAGATGACCGTGATCATGGTCAGCCACGACATCTCGTCCCTGGCCTCGGGGGTCAAGTCCGTGGCCTGCGTCAACCGGACCCTGCATTTTCACAAGGCCCCGGAGATCACCGACGACATGTTCACCATGGCCTACGGCGGGTCCGGGGACCATTGCTGCCCGGTGGAACTGGTCACCCACGGCCACGTGCCGCACCGCGTGCTCGCCCCCCACGAACAGGCGGACACGGAAGAAGGCGGCGAGCGATGATGGACGTGCTCGGCTTCGACTTCATGCAGAACGCCCTGGCCGCGGGGCTTCTGGCCAGCCTCATCTGCGGGATCATCGGCTCCCTGGTGGTGGTCAACCGCATCGTCTTCATTTCCGGCGGCATCGCCCACGCCTCATACGGCGGCGTGGGCCTGGCCTTCATCCTCGGCCTGCCGGTCCTGCCCGTGACCTCGGCCTTCACCGTGTGCATGGCCCTGATCATGGCCCTGGTCACCCTGCACGCCCGGGAGCGCGTGGACACGGTCATCGGCGTCATCTGGGCCGCGGGCATGGCCTTGGGGATCATCCTGCTCGACTTCACGCCGGGCTACAACGTGGACCTGATGAGCTACCTGTTCGGCTCCATCCTGGCCGTGCCGCGCTCGGACCTGTGGCTCATGGCCGGGCTGGCCGCCATCGTCATCGTTCTGGTCCTGGTCTTCTACCGGGGCTTCACGGTCATGAGCTTCGACGAGGAGTTCGCCCGTTCAAGGGGCGTGCCCGTCAATTTTCTGTATATCCTGCTCATCGTCATGGTCGGCCTGAGCGTGGTCATGATCATCCGCGTGGTCGGCCTCATCCTGGTCATCGCCCTGCTGACCATTCCGCCGTTCATCGCCGAGCGGCGGACCAGTTCGCTCCGGGTCATGATGGTGGTGTCCACGATCCTGTCCGCCGTGTTCACGGTCTGCGGGCTGATGATCTCGTACGCGCTCGACATCACCTCGGGGGCGTCCATCATCGCCGTGGCCGCCGTGGGCTTCTTCATTTCACTGCTCATCCCGCAGAAAACCGCCTAGTTCGCAAGGGGTTGTTTTTTCCCATGGAATGGCTTTTGCAAATTGTCCCCAGCGGGTGTACATCTTTTCCTGGCCCAAGGCCTGACAAACGGCCCGGCGCATGACCATGGAATACAAGGACAAGCTCAAACAGGAAGGATACACCCGGTACCGGGGCGCGGTTGACGCCTCGGTGTACGAGTATTTCAACTGCGACTGTTCGTGGAAGGCCCAGTGGTACCTGAAAAAGGGCCACTACCGCTGCTGCGGCTGCAAGGAACGGTGCGAAACCCGCGATCCCGAGGGGTTCCAGCTCTTCCTCGATCTGGGATAAGGCAACCAAGGAAGGACAATGCGACGCATCCTCACCGCTCTGGCCCTGGCCCTGGCCATTGCCCTGGCCGCGATTCCGGCCCCGGCCTCCGACTATGCGGACATGGACATCTGCCTCGGCAAGCAGGTTCTGGGGCGCATCCTGTGCAAGGACCCCCAGGAGATCAACTACGTGACCAAGGTTAGGGACAACATCTACCTGTTCTCCGTGTTCTACGCCAAGCAGGAGGCCCGGTTCGTGGTCGGCATCTCGGGCGACAAGATCCGCGTCCAGGGCCGGGAATTCCTCAAGCTCACCCGGACCATTCCCTACGCTTTCGACAAGACCAGCAAATGCGCAGTGGTCGAATACTCCTCCTCGGAGTGCACCCGCACCGATCCCATCGTCTGCTGCACGGAAAAGACCGAAGAGGACGTCAAGGAACAGAACTTCTGGGATCGCCCCATTCCCGACCTGCTCGAGGAGGACCTCCAAAAGGCGCTGGAGGTCCTGCCCCCGGAAGATCAGCCCGTCCAGAACGGGGAGAACGGACAGGGAACTCCTGCCGCGCCTCCGGCCCAATAGTTCAAGCCCAACGGCAAACGAAAGCCCCTGCATGAATGCGGGGGCTTTTTTCGCACCCCTCACCCGCGAAGCTGCACAAAAAGTTTAGGAGGAAAAGGAGGATGGGAGTCCGGGGGAAGGGGGAGGCGTCCTACACCTTTCGCAGCCAGAGCAGGAGGGCGATGAAGGCGACGGCGGGGTAGAGGGGCCACCAGATTCTGTAGACGATGCAGGACGCGGCCACGCCGGCGAGGATCAGGACGTAGGCCCAGGCCTCGAGCATGCGCTTGAGGGAGCGCATGAGGTCGCCGGGCACGCCGTGGTGGCGGAAGGGCTCCAGGGGCGCGTCGGTTCGGGCTCCGTTGTCCGGGGCGGCGCGGCGGGAGGATTGGAGCTTGTTGCCGCATTTGGGACAGGCCAGGGTGTCGTCGGAGCTCTTGGTTCCGCATTTGGTGCAGGTGATCACAGGAAGGTTATGGCCGCCGGGAAGGAGAAAGGTCAAGAGGCGGCGCGGCCCTTCCATCCCGGCGCGGTTGGTGATAATGCTTTTGCAGAAAAGCCGGAGACGGCGTAGCATGGCGCAACTCCCAAGCGCCATTGAGGATAATCGACCCATGAGCGAAGCACCCGCCCGAGACAAAACGCGACCGGACAAGGAAGCGCGCCTTGCCGCCTACCAGAAGAAGCTCCGCGCCCTGAAGGAGCGCGCCTCCCTGCGCGAGGTCACGGAGCGCGAGATGCTGCTGGACATCCTGGAGAACAACAGCCAGGCCATCAACGAGTATCCCATGCTCGAGGCGCAGCGCAGCAGCGTCATGGAACTGTTGTGCGGCCGGGTGGGCCATCCCGGGTACGAATTCATCCATGAACGGGTGGGGCGGTTCATCGTCCTGCTGGCCCATTTCGACAAGGCGGTCAAGACCGGGGATGCGGCACGGCGCGAGGAGTTGGAGGCGACCCTGCTCAACGCCGAGGCCGTGCTGGTCAAGTGCGCACAGGGCGTGGTCTACGCCATGGCCCTGGTAACGGACAACTTCGAGGAGTTGGTCCTGCGCTATTTCGGCAAGCAGAGCCTGGAACAGTACAGCGGGCTGATCGAGAAGCACGAGCTCGACCAGGGGTTCTGGAACGCCTTTGTGGAGGAGTTCATCGCCAGCCGGGTGGTCGAGGCCCACCGGGAGATTCTGGAGGGCGAGAAGTACGAGATCGCCAAGGAGCGCACCTTCCTGGTCATCCGTTTCCTGTTCGACGACATTCTGTCCAAGCTCAACCCCACGGATCAGGAGATATCCAAGACCCGCATCCAGAACAGCTTCATCGCAGCCCGCGAGGACCCCGGGATCAGGGAGCGGGCCAAATTGATCCAGGCCATGCTGGTCAAGGGGCTGAAGGGCTTGTCGCAGTTCGACAAGCTCTCGGCGGGCGAGCTGCTGCACGCGGCGCGCGTGGCCTGTATGGACAACGTGGCCGAGGAGTTCGAGACCCAGTACAGGGCTCGGTTGGCCGAGGCCGAGGCGGTACGCAAGGGCGAAGCCGACAAGAAGGAACCCGAGGAACGGCAGAGGGAGCAGGCCTGGTTCAAGTTCGTGCAGGACCAGCTGGTGGCCCTTGGGCTGGGCGCGTCCATCGCCATCGGCGTGACCGGCGACCATTTCTACAAGGCGCTGGAGGCCGTGGTCCCGGACCAGATCGACGGCATCCTGCCGCTGAAGAAGGATTTCAGCCTGCCGGTGCTAGAAAAGATCCTCTTCTTCCTGCTGGAGAACCACTTCATCCAGATTCTCAAGGAGTGCGGGCGCGAGGAGGGCGGCAAGATCCAGGTGCGCAGCGGCCGCGCCCGGCGCGTGCCGGCCCCGGCCGTGAACGAGCTGCGCGGCATGTCCAAGATCCGCAAGAAACAGCTGTTCGGCAACGACGTGACCCGGGAGGACACCCTGCTGTTCAAGCCCAAGACCGCCAAGCAGCTGGGCGAGGCCATGTCCATGCTCTCGCTCGAACCCGCGTTGCAGCAGGGGCTGGCCGAATTGTGGAAGCGGGCCGTGTTCCGGGTGGACATCATGGTCCTGATCAACTTGGAGCTGGTGGCCCGGACCACCACCAACCTGACGGTCAGGCTGACCGAAATCCTGGAAAAATACGGCGTCAAGAGAAACGGGTGAGCGGCGCACTGACCGCCTTGACGAAGCCGTCCACCAGCGGGTGCGGACAGGATCGGGTGGAACGCGCCTGAGGCACGAACAGGGTGGCGATGAAGAATCGGTGCGCCGGTATCTCCACGACCCTGATTTCCCCCTCGGCGTCCGAACCGCTGACCCGGATGGGCGCTTTCTTCAATTCCTCGACATACGCGGGGTTGACGCCGAAGTTGCAGTAATAGCGTTCGGTCGTCCGCGTGCTTCCGTACAGGGCCGCCGCCCGTGACCCCTGGGTGAGGGAAAGGGCCATTTCCCTTCCGGCCAGGGAACAGGCCAACTCGGAGATGAACAGGTCGCTGGCGTAGGGATCATACTCCGCGTGTTCCGCTTCCTTGAAGCCCAGCATGTTTCGGGCGATTTCCAGGATGACGTGCTGGAATCCGCCGCAGGTCCCCAGCAGCGGGACGTCGTTTTCCCGGGCATACCGGATGACCTCAAGGGTTTTCCGCATGTTCCTGTAGGGGCTGCCGGGACCGATCCAGAGCCCCTGGTACTCGCTGTACAGTTCGGGGCCGAGGTCTTCGGTCGATATCCAGTCTCCTTTTATTTCGAGCCCGGCACCGTCGGCGGAGTGGCGCAGGGCCCGCTCCGTGGCGACGTGGGGTTCGAAGGACGGGTCGTATTCGGCGATCAAGGCGACTTTTTTCATATGGTCTCCCATGGTGTTGTCGACGGGGCCGCTGTCGGCCCGATTGTGCTCCCACTGTATTTGGCGTATGCAGCCGAGTAAATGCAGCAGTACTAAACCGTGGGTTAAGTGAAACCGATGCTTCCCGATCTCAACAGGCTCAAAGTCTTTCATTTCATATTCACGGAGAAAAGCGTGGCCGGGGCGGCGCGGAAGCTGCACGTCTCGCCTTCGGCCGTAAGCCAGGCCCTGAACAAGCTGGAAGGGGAAATGGACGTGGTCCTGTTCACGCGTTCGCCGAGCGCGCTGGTGCCCACCTATGCGGGCGAACAGCTCGCCCGCATGATCGGGCCCTTTCTCCGCGATCTCGACACGGGGGTCGCCCGTCTGCAGCAGGCCCGGCAGGTCCCTTCGGGGATGCTCCGGATCGGCTCGCCCATCGAATTCGGAAACGCCTATCTGCCCGCGATTATGGCCGGTTTCAGGGAATCCTACCCCGAGGTGACCTTTACCCTCAAACTCGCCGACACGGCGGAACTCCTGTCGATGGTCCGCAATGGCGTCGTGGACTTCGGCCTGGTGGACGATTTCTTTCTCCGGGATCGGCTGGAAGGAGGGATGGGACCCTGCGCCGCTGAACCGCTGATAGACGAAGAGGTCGTCCTGGCCTGTTCAAGGGAATATTATGAAAAGGCCATCGCGGGCGACCATTCGTTCGCTCACCTGGCGGGGCGGGAATTCGTCGCCTACCGGGAATCCTCGTTGACCCTGGCGGGCTGGTTTCTCCACCATTTCGGAAAACCGTGCGCCGGGCTGAACCGCGTGCTGTTCGCCGACAGCCATCAGGCGATCATCTCCGGGATACGGGCCCATCTGGGGCTGGGAGTGATCGCTTCGCATCTTGTGAGGAAGGAGTTGGCGGCGGGGAGCATCGTCCCGATCAGGACCGGGGCACGCGAAATAGTCAACACCATCTCCCTGGCGCAGCTGCTCGACAAGATTCCCAACCTGACGGAACGGACCTTTCTCGGCTATTTGCGGAACGACGTGTTCGGGCCCGATGGATTACTGGACTTTTCGGGTGCCGCCTAGCCCGGCGTGGCTGGATCAGCGGCGGAAGACGATGGTCTTGTTGCCGTCCACGATGACCCGGTCCTCCAGGTGCCACTTCACGGCCCGGGCCAGGACGTGGCGTTCGATGTCGCCGCCGAGCCGCTTCAGGTCGTCCACGTCGTGGCTGTGGGTCACGCGGATGACGTCCTGCTCGATGATCGGGCCCTCGTCCAGTTTCTCGGTGACGTAGTGGGCCGTGGCCCCGATGAGCTTGACGCCGCGTTCGTGCGCCCTGCGGTACGGGTCCGCGCCCACGAAGGCGGGCAGGAACGAGTGGTGGATGTTGATGATCCGGTTGGCGAAGCGCTTGACGAAATCCGAGGTCAGAATCTGCATGTACCGGGCCAGCACGATGAGGTCGGCCTGGCCGTCCATGAGCTCGATCATGGCGTCCTCGGCCGAGACCTTGTCGCGCAGGGACGGGCCCACGGGCACGTGGTGGAAGGGCACGTCGAAATTCTCCACCTCGCGGCGCAGGGTCGGGTGGTTGGAGATGACCATGGCCACCTCGGTCTCCAGGTCGCCGCGCTTCCAGCGCCAGAGCAGCTCCATCAGGGCGTGGTCCACCTTGGAGCAGAGGATGACCATCTTCTTGGGCACCCAGACCGGGTTCAGGGACCAGTCCATGACAAAGCCGTTGGTGACCTCCTCGGCGAACTCGCGGCGCAGTTCGTCCAGGCCGTCCATGTCCAGGCCGGGCAGGAAGAACTCGTTGCGCATGAAGAACCGGCCGCCCTCGGGGTCGGTGGAGTGCTGGTCCGAGTGGATGATGTTGGCGTTCTTGCGGTGCAGGTAGCCGGAGACCGCGGCGACGATGCCGGGCTGGTCCGGGCAGGTGATCAGCAGCCTGACGGTGCTTTCCTTGGATTCGGTCATGGTCTTGATTGCCTTTGCTGGAAAAAGTTCGGTCCGGCCGGGGCCGGGCGCAAGGTTGCGCTGTACCCCAATTGACGCCCGAATAAAAGCCTTTTCCTCGCCCGCCGCCCGATAGGGGTTGGCAAGGACCGGTTTCGGCAGTATAGGCAGGGCTGGCAATTTTTGACGACAACCACAGATGAGGAACGCATGTCTGAATCCGCTTTGCAGAAAGTGATGGATCACGCCTCGGCCGGGCTGGCCGCGCGCAAGGCCTTTTTCGACACCAAGGCGGAGCTGGTGGTCGAGATCGCCCGTGCCATGGCCGTGTGCCTGGCCGGGGGCGGCAAGGTCATGTTCTGCGGCAACGGCGGGTCCGCCGCCGACAGCCAGCACCTGGCCGCCGAATTCACCAACCGGTTCCGCATGGAGCGTCCGCCCCTGCCGGGGCTGGCCCTGACCACCGACACCTCGGCCCTGACCGCCATCGGCAACGACTACAGCTTCGACGAGGTCTTTTCCAAACAGCTCCTCGCCCTGGGACGGCCCGGCGACATCCTGGTGGGCTTCTCCACCTCGGGCACCAGCACCAACATCATTCGGGCCATGCGCGAGGCCAAGCGCAACGACATCGTCACCGTGGGCATGACCGGCCAGAGCGGCGCGGAGATGGCCTCCGTGTCCGACTTCCTGGTCACCGTGCCCTCGGGCGACACCGCCGTCATCCAGGAGATCCACATCGCGGCCGGACACATGTTCTGCCACCTGGTGGACCACTTCCTGTTCGAGGCCGTGGCCGAACTGACCCCTTACCTGCCGGAACCCCGGGGATAGGCCCGGAATACATATTGATGAAAACCCTCCCCGCGATCTTCGCGGGGCTTTCTCAGGCGTGAGAGGATGGCCCCGACCGAGTCGGGGCCATTTTTTTGGGGCGGGCGGATGGATTTCACGGTGGGCCGTGCCTATGCCGCACCGAAGAACGGCTGGGCGATGAAGTAGAGCCCGAGAAGGGCGATCAGCCCGCCTGCCAGACGGCGAAAGACCATCCCGCCGCGCTGCCAGGCCGAATTGGCGAGCAGCTTCTTGACCATGGCGGTCGAGCCGCCGGCCACGGCGATGGGGATGCAGTGCCCGGTAGCGAAGAGGAGGATGAAGACGACGCCGGTGAGGATCTTTTCCTGTACCGTTATGACGGCGAGGATGGGGGCGATGAAGCCGAAAGTGCAGGACCCCGACAGCACGCCGTAGGCCAGCCCGATGACGAAGGCGCCGGACATCCCCTTCAGCTTCAGCCTGGCCATCAATCCGCCGGACAGGGCGCACCGGGACACGCCGAGCATGTCCAGGGCGACCCAGAGGAGCACCAGCCCCACGACGATGGTCCAGTAAGGCCCCACATCGCCGAGCATGCGGCCCAGCAGTGAACAGACCACGCCGATGGCCGCGATGGTGATGAACAGGCCGGAGGTGAACAGCAGGGCGTAGACCGAGGCCTGTCTCCCCTCGATGACCTTGTCCTGGCCCGCCACGTATCCCACGATAAGCGGGATGGACGCCAGATGGCAGGGGCTGAACAGGACGCTGACCATACCCCAGAGAAAGCACCCGATCGCGCCGAGCAGCACCCCGCCCGTCATCCATTGGTTGATGAGGATGAATACCTGGTCCATGTGAAACTATTCAACGCCCAGCTCGGCCAGCTTGGCGACGATGCTCTGCTTGTCCAGATAACCGACGTGCCTATACCGTTCCTTGCCCTGCGTGTCGTAGAATATCTGCGTCGGTATCGTGGTGACGCCGTATTTGGACGCCTCTGCCCGGTGCTTCCACACGTCGATGAAGGCGATCGCGGCACGCCCTTCGTACTCCGTGGACAATTCCTCGATGATAGGGGTCATCATCTTGCAGGGGATGCAGGAATGCGCGCCGATGTCCACCATGGTGATCATTCCCGCTATGGGCATGGAGTGGGGCTCGCCGGAAATAAGTTCGGCCGCCGGGACCGGCGCGCCGGGCTCCTGCGCTCCGGCAGGGGCGGCGGAAAGGGCCATGCACACCAGGAGAAACAAGCAAACCGGGATCGCAATTCTTTGTACCACAAGTCGTATCCTTTCTGGGGTTGGTTGCCTAGCCGGCAGCCGCATTGCCGGACAATGGAGCCGGGCTCGGCCGTCGGAGGTAAGTTCATATTCCGTTCATCCTGCAGCGTGTTGCGGATTACATTTGGCGTTTTCTTCAACTGTTGTTGTAAAAAAAAGACCGGTTCAGGGTGTCGCCCCTCTTGCCGGTCCCTGCTTCAGGGGGGTCACTTCCCGGCGCCTCCGGCGTGCTCCGCTGCCAGCATGCGCCGGAACGCCTCGGCCGCGTCGCGGACCAGTCCGGCGCTCTCGAAGACCGCCGTGGCGAAACCCACCGGGGCCGTGCCGGGCGCGGTGATCACCCGGTTGTCGGTGACCGCCTCGGGCGCGGGCTGGAACAGTTCCGAACCGGCGTAGCCCGGCGCGTGGCGGTGGAGATAGTCCGCGTCGTTTGAGGTGTGCCGGACGTTGTCCAGAAGCCCGGCCCTGGCCAGGGCCAGCGTGCCGCCGCAGATGCCCGCCACGACCCCGCCGCGCGAATGGTGGGCCAGGAGCAGGTCGTCGAGGACCGGGGCGTCGTCGGTCTCCCAGATGGTTCCGCCGATGACGGCGATCACCCCGGGCGACCATGCGCGGATCGCCTCCACCCCTTCCGGGATGTCGGCCGACAGGCCGCCCATGGAGCGGATTTCGCCCGCCGTCGGCGCGAAAAAACGGATGTCCAGGCCGTAGAACGGCCCGCCCGCCCCGGCGATGAGGCCGTATTCCCAGTCCGCGAATCCCTGGGTGAGGATGATGGCCACTTTCTTCATGACGAAGTCCCTGCGGCTGGACGCGCGCCGGTCAGAAGTCCTCCCGCTTGATGCGGATGGTCAGCCCCTTTTCGCGGAGCTTCTGGGCCAGGATATTGGCGCGCTGGATGGAGGGAACCGTGCTGATGACCAACTGCGCGGTGCCGCGTTCGTCCCAGACCCAGATGTTCTCGGGCAGGACCAGGCCCGCCTTGCGGGTGGCGGCCAGCAACTGCTGCCGGGCCTCTTCGCGGCGGTCGAAGGACTCCTTGTCCAGGGGCTCGCCGCAGGCCAGGACCCACCAGCCGCGCGGGCGCAGGTTCGGGTCGGTCTCCTCGCCGAAGCTCTGGGCGGTGATCGCGGCCTGCTTGGCCCGCACCACTGCGGTCATGCGCAGGATGCTTTCTTCCAATTGCCTGATATCGTTTGGCATATTCCTCATTTCCCTCGGAGCGGCGTGAACCGGTTGCCGCAACCTATTGTTACCTCGGCCATCCGGGAATGGCAAGCAAAGCCGCAGTGCGGGGCGCGTTTTCTCAGCCCCTTGCGCCGGACCGGACGCGGATGTATCGTGTGCAATATGGTCTACTTGTCCGGTTCCACTCCCCGGCGTACCCCCTTGCGGCGGCTGGCGCGGGTCCTCCTGGGACTCGCGGCGGTCTCGCTCATCGTCTGGGCGCTGGCCTCCATCCCCTACGATATTCTGCGGGCCGAGCGGTCCCGCCTGTTCGGCGAGGAGGTCACCTCCGGCCTGGTCCTCAAACTGCGCACGGACGAGGACCCGGAACATCCCCATGCCCGGGTGGTCATCGAATACACCTACGTGGACCCGGACGGCTACGCGCGCCGCGCCGAGGCCCGGCTGCCGGACAGCCTTTGGCGGCAGTACCGGCCGGGCAGGGTCGTCAAGGTCCTGCTCGTCAAGGGACGCCCGGACATCTCGCGCATCCCGGACGAGGTCGAACCCGCCTTCCAGGTCTGGCTCAGAAATCTGATGAATTGAGCGGCCGGATCAGCCGCCGTACTGTTTGGGAAACTTCTCTCCCATGAGGTATTCCATGGCCTCGCGGTCCACGGTGCCCGAGGCGATCAAAAACTCCAGCCCCGCGACCATGGGGTGGTAGGTGATCCCGTGCGGCAGCTCGTCCGCCGGGCCGTACAGGTACCGCTCGGCGGGCATGGCCTCGTCCACCTCGATGAGCCCGTCCCCGGCCAGGATCGAGGGCAGCACGTGGTCCAGGATGAAGCCGCCGGGCAGGGTGGTCCACAGATGATAGGTGCCCAGCGCGTCCTCGCCCGACTCGTTCTCGACCATCTTGCGGAAATGCGCGGGCGTGACCGGAAAACGCATCTCGCCGTCCATGGCCACGTTGCCCATGGTCAGCACGCCGCCCGGAATGTGGAATTTCTTGGCCAACATGTGGAACATGCCGAAGTTCACGTTCAGCCCCTGCACCGCCCGCTGGCGGAACGGAATGTGCCCGGTCTCCTCCAGCGCGTTCAGCACTGCCTGATCCAACACCGTCGCGGTCTCGCCGACCGCGATCTCGCTCAGCCCCAGCTTCCTGCTCTGGGCCGCAGCGGCCTTGAATTCTTTTATATAGTTCATGTTGGTACGGGAATTATTGATCGGTAAATAGGGTCTGGTTATGCCGTATTTGAATTACAGTATCTGGAGAAGTTTATTAACAATCGGAGTGAAGAGCTCTTTAGATTGCTTTGCTTTTGTTATGTGTGATCCCTTTAGGCCATCTGTTGAGTTGCAGTCGAATACTGGTTTGCGAGCTTCCAGAGAGTATGGTATCAAACTATGTAAATTTGGTATTTTGCCAATACACCAGCTTTTATTTTTCCAGTGATGGACTTGCCCGATGGGATCAAGTCTTTTGATGATGTTGTTTTTAACGGCTTTTTCTACTCGCTTACCAAATATATTCCATCCCTTGGTCATTCCAGCACTTGTGTTTCGTACATTGTGCTGTTGGGTGACGTACCCTAAAAAGGTGGGCTTCCCAACAGGAAGTTGAACCGATGTCCCTCTGTAAGAATCCTTGCACTGCTGCCATTCTCTTCGCCATGTTTCTAATTTGGCCCCGAGGTTTTGAGTTCCGCGAATAGAAAATAAATCAGGAGAAATTGGAACAATAAAAAAGTCACTAGCTATGAGCATTGCTCTGTTCAATGCACCAAGATTTGGCCCAAGGTCAACCATCACTACGTCAGCATTTACTTTTTGTGCAGCCCAGATAACGAAACGATATATGGCTGTTTGAACTCTTAGCGCACCAGCGTCGCCACCTTTTGCTGCATTCCAAGAGTCGCCAAGAGTATCTTCAAAATCACTGAGAAGAATATCGCCTGGGATTATGTATAAATCAGGGTACGATAATTTAATTTTGGAAGGCTGACGCTTTCTAAAATCGCCAGTTCGTTCATATAGAGGCTCAACCGCATTCCAGATGCTATTCCCACGATCAGATTTCCAGCTATTTTCTAAGTCTTGGTCGCGCATTGAGTATGCAGAGAGGTTGCACTGGCTATCTAAATCAACAAGTAGCACTTTTTTCCCTTCATCCTCAAGTAAATGTGCAATGTGGTATATATATGTTGTTTTACCCACTCCGCCCTTGTTGTTGAAAATGGAAACAATTTTCATGTTGTGTTATCCTTGGTTGGGTTATGCTATATTTAATAGTTAAAATCGTATCACCTGTCTGCGGCTATGTCTAATTTGATTTGAATGCGTAATGCCCGCTGCGGGGGCAGCGGGCATTACATTCCACTATCCTCAAGCCCCTTTCCTCAAAGGGGCTGTTGGAACTCGATTAGTTGCACAGGCAGTCGCTGAAGACCACGCGGTCGGTGTATTCCGCCTGTTTGCCCTTGTTCCACCGGGACACGGGGCGGTAGTAGCCCACGATGCGGGTGTAGACCTCGGCCTCCTGGCCGCAGGTGGGGCATTCGAAGTGTTCGCCCAGGATATAGCCGTGCTCCTTGCAGATGGAGAAGGTGGGCGTCACGGAGATGTACGGGATCTTGGTCTTGGAGAACGCCTTGAGGATGAAGTTCTTGAGCGACTTCGGATCGGTCACGGCCTCGCCCAGGAAGGTGTGGAACACGGTCCCGCCGGTGTACAGCGGCTGGAGCTGGTTCTGGTGTTCCAGGGCGTAGAGCACGTCCTCGGAGATGCCCACGGGCAGCTGGGTGGAGTTGGTGTAGTAGGGGGTGCCGTTGCCCTGGGTCTTGATGTCGGCGTAGAGCGACTTGTCGATCTTGGCCAGCCGGTAGCTGGTGCCTTCGGCGGGCGTGGCCTCGAGGTTGTAGAGGTTGCCGGTCTCTTCCTGGAAGCGGGCGGTGATGCGGCGCAGGTGGTTGAGGGTGCGGCGCATGAGGCGCACGCCGCCCTCGGTCTCGATGCCCTTGCCGATGAGGTTCAGGCAGGCCTCGTGGCCGCCGAGCAGGCCGATGGTCGAGAAGTGGCCCTTGTAGGCGTTCTTGAGGTAGCGCCTGGACCAGGGAAACATGCCCGATTCGAGGTTGTTGTTGATGACCTTGCGTTTGTATTCCAGGGAGTCCTTGGCCAGTTCGGCGTATTCCTCGACCAGGTCGAGGAAGTCGTCCTCGCTTTGGGCCAGATAGGCGAGCTTGGGCAGGTTCAGGGTGACCACGCCGATGGAGCCGGTCAGGTCGCCCGCGCCGAACAGGCCGCCGGTCTTGTTGCGCAGTTCGCGCAGGTCCATCTGGAGGCGGCAGCACATGGAGCGCACGTCCTCGGGGCTCAGGTCCGAGCTGATGAAGTTCTGGAAATAGGGCACGCCGTACTTGGCGGTCAGCTTCATGAGCTGTTCGCCGATCTCGGATTCCCAGGGGAAGTCCTCGGTGACGTTGTAGGTCGGGATGGGGAAGGAGAAGATGCGGTCGGAATGGTCGCCCCCGAGCATGACCTCGATGTACGCCCGGTTGATCATGTCCATCTCTTCCTGGAAGTCGCCGTAGGTCAGCTCGTCGTCGTACTTGCCGCCGATGATGGCGGGCTCCTTGGCGATGTGCTTGGGGGCCACCAGGTCGAAGGACAGGTTGGTGAACGGCGACTGGCCGCCCCAGCGCGAAGTGGTGTTCAGGTTGAAGACGAACTTCTGCATGCACTGGAGCACTTCGTCGTAGGACAATCCGTCCTCGCGGATGAACGGGGCCAGGTAGGTGTCCACGTTGTTGAACGCCTGGGCTCCGGCCCATTCGTTCTGCAGGGTGCCCAGGAAGTTGTTCATCTGCCCCAGCGCGGTGTCGAAATGCTTGGCCGGACCGGCCGAGGCGCGGCCCTCGAGGTTGAAGCCCTCGAGCAGCAGGTCGCGCAGGGACCAGCCCGCGCAGTATCCGGCCAGGCCGAAGGAGAGGTCATGGATGTGGAAATAGCCGTGCTCGTGGGCCAGGCGGATCTCCTCGGGATATTTTTCCAGCGCGTAGCGGGCCTGGACCGTGCCGGACAGATGCAGCATGAGCCCCTGGAAGGAGTGGGTCATGTTGGCGTTTTCGTTGACCCGCCAGTCGGCCTGGTCGAGGTAGGTGTCGATGACTTCCTTGATGTCCAGGTACGCCTCTTTCTGGGAGCGGAGCTGGCGGCGCTTTTCGCGGTACAGGATGTACTTCTTGGCGATGTCGTACTGGCGGCCCTCCATGAGGACCTGCTCGACCATGTTTTGGACGTGCTCCTGCTCGGGGATGTCCATGTCGTCGAGTTTCTTCTCGACCTTGCGGGCCAGGCGCTTGGCGAGAAGCGGGTCCTTGATCCCGCTGGCGCTGAGCGCCTTGAAAATGGCCTGTGCGATGCGATCAGTCGACCAGGTTTCCAGCCGGCCGTCTCTCTTCATGATTTGGCTTGGCATGCTCCGGCGTCCTCCTTGGGGGAACGTATTTCTGGATTTTCAGTTCATGATTCGGGGGCAGGTAGCTTCGCGCGACGTCGATGTCGGCCTGGGTCAGGCCGGGCACCTGCGTGATGCGGAAGTAGAACGCGCCGGGCTTGGCTTCGGCCATCGCGAAGATGCGGGCCATGTTGGCGCGGGCTGCTATTTCCGAGACGGCCTTGCCGGTCAGGGCGGGGTACTTGGCGTACGGTCCCTTGACGTCCACGGCAAAGGTGTCCACGAGCTTTTCCTCAAGGAGTTCCGCGACCACTTCGGGCCGCATGCCGTTGCTGTCCATCTTGACGGGCATGCCGGTCTTCTTGATCTCGAAGGCCAGTTCGCCGACGCCGGGCACCGTGGTGGGTTCGCCGCCGGAGATGGTCACGCCGTCCAGCCATCCGGCCCGGTCGCGCAGGTAGGCCTTGACGCGCAGCGGGTCCAGGACGGGCAGGGACTGCATGTCCCAGGCAAGCTGGAAGTTGTGGCAGGTGGGGCAGCGCAGGTTGCAGCCGCCCAGAAAGATGATGCAGGATGTCCGACCGGGCCAGTCGCACAGGCTCATGTTCTCAAAGCCTCGGACATAACTCCAGACCCCGGTGGGTTCGCTCATCTCGACTCCTTAACAAGCGATACGGGCCGTTCCCGGCCGCGCATGCAATAGGTAATAATAGTGCCCGGGGATGCTGTTACCGTCACCACTCCCGGAGCGGACGCGGACGCTGTTTTCGGAGGGAAAAAGGCGTGAGCGCGTGAGGGTAAGCCTATCCCAGCGGAATAATTTTGTACAGGGGGGATTCGGAAAATATTTGGCTACACAAGTGAATTTTGGAAGTTATGGGCGATTATAAGTGATTATCGGTTATATCGAAAAGTTATCCACTGTTGTTAAATAGTGAACACGCCAATATAGTTAACTTTTTTCTAGAGTAAGTTTAGAAAAAAGTTTTTTCGATTTCAGGGGGATTGATTTTCGACAGCAGGGGATTGTGACGGGCGGGAAAAGGGCAGCCTTGAGGCGCAGAAAAGTGCTTACCACAAGGGTTGTCGGTTGGGAACAAAAAAGTGGCTCGCAGGGCGGTGTATTCCACAGGAAAAAGAACAATCAAACCGGGACATTTTTCAGGCTCCGGGCAAAACCCCGGCAGGTAAGGAACAGCGCTTTGTCAATACGGTTATAGCCCTTTGCGCGGATACATTTTTGTCGAATGTGGCGAACTGGCTTCTTTCTTGTCGATTGTTCATTCTGCGTGTATTGAATGGACGATAACCATCGTACACCCTCTATCGCGAGGAGGCCCACATGCAGAAGGACATGCACTTTTACGGAACCTATGCCGTGGCCCGGATAGCGGGCTTTCCTCCGCCGGAGGCGAAGGTCGTGGCCACGGCGGCCCAGTTCGTGGACGATTCCCTGCTGGCCGAGCCGGTTTCCCTGAGCGGGCAGGGGTTTCTGCTTCCCGTGGTTTCGTCCCACGGCATGTTCGAACTGGCCAAGAATTCGAACACCATCGACCAGTGGCAGGTGTGGCTGCCGTTCCACTTTCTGCCCGGGAACCAGGGCAACGACGCGGAACGGCGGCTGATCTGCCTGTGGGGCGAGCCGGACAATCCGGTGGTCGAGGCGGTCCTGAACCTGAGCCTGGGCGAGCGGCGCAAGGCGTACGGCCTGCACCTGCTCGGCGTGGTCAGCCACGTCCTGCAGGACACCTATTCCCACTACGGGTTCTGCGGCATGGCGACGGACCGCAACCGCATCCACCAGAAGACCCTGAGCGCCCTGAACAGGGGGTCCCTCAAGGCCTGGGTCGACGCGGTCCTTAAGCACTTCAGCGCCCGGTTCGCAGGCAGTGTGGCCGAGGAAACCCGCCTGGGCCACGCCTCGGTGGCAACCTTTCCTGATCTGCCGTACCTGAAGTGGCGGTTCAGGTACGAGGAGGCCCCGGGCCTTGATCCCGGTTATGATCTGGAGAATCGCGACAACCCCAAGTCCTACTACCGTTCGTGCACTCGGCTGCACGCCCTGTTCCGTGCGTACCGCAACGGGCTCTCGTCCATGGAAAAGGGCACCGGGCACGCCGCCTTCGACCAGAAGACCGCGTCCGCGATCCGCGCCATCCTGGGCAAGGTCGAGCCCGAGGGCGAGAAGCGCTGCGCCCTGTGGCGAAAGCGGATCGCCGACGGTTCGCTTTTTCCGGTTTTGCCGGGGGACGAGAGCGTGGCCTACGACGTCGCGCCGTGGCGGTTCGCCGTGATGGAGAACAATGCCGGGGCCGCGCTGACCGACGCCTATCACTTCAGCCGGGCGGCGCGGCGCTACCTCGACGCGGTCCTGACCGAGATTTTGCCGGGCGCGAACTTGTTGATCGTCTAGGAATTGGCCCGGACGTCCACCAGGGCGTTGCGCTGGTAGGCGCGCAGGCCGAACTCGGGCAGGGCGGCAAGGAGGTGGTCCATGATGTCGGACTTGATGTCCTCGTGCAGGGCCCAGGCGGTCTCGCTGGTGAAGCAGTAGATCTCGAGCGGCAGGCCGTCGTCGGCGTGGGGCTGAAGCTGGCGCACGAGCAGGGTCATGTCCTGGCGGATTTTGGGGTGGGAGCGGAGGTATTCCAGGGCGTAGCGCCGAAACAGCCCGATGTTGGTCATGCGGCGGCCGTTGAGCGGCGAGGACGGGTCCGCGCCGGAGGCCGCGTTGGCCGCGTCGATCTCCTTCTGGCGCATCTCCATGAACGGGGCCAGGTGCTGGACGGCCATGAGCCGTTTCTTGAGGGCGTCGTCCGTGAAGCGGATGGACGACTGGTCGATCATGACGGCCCGCTTTATCCTGCGCCCGCCGCTCTTGGTCATGCTCTCCCAGTTCTTGAACGGGGTGTCCAGAAATTTGAAGGTCGGGATGGCCGTGACGGTCATGTCCCAGTTCTGGACTTTGACCGTGTTCAGGGCGATGTCCACGACCGTGCCGTCCGCGTTCATGGCCGGCATCTCGATCCAGTCTCCGGTGTGGAGCAGGTCGTTGGCCGACATCTGGATGCCCGCCACCAGGGAGAGGATGGTGTCGCGGAAGACCAGCATGAGGACCGCGGTCATGGCGCCGATGCCCGAGAGCAGCCCCCACGGCGACTGGCCGAGCAGGATGGCCACCACCGAGACGCCGCCGAGCATGTAGAGGAACAGTTTGACCAGCTGGACGTACCCCTTGATGGGGCGGCGGCTGGCGACCTTGAAGGTCCGGTACAGGCCGGACAGGGCGTCGAGGAGCTTGGCCAGGACCAGGACCACGCTCACGGCCAGGTAGGCATAGATGAGGTGGTCGAGCAGCCCCTTGAGCCCGGAGAAGAACTCCAGCCCCCAGAAGAAGACCGGGGCCGGGGCCAGGAGCGCGGCCCGGGAGAAGAACCCGGATTCGAGCAGGATGTCGTCGAACTTGCTGCGGGTGCGCCGGGCAAAGGCGCGGCCGCCGCGCACCAGCAGCCAGCGGGCCAGGAAAAAGGCGAGCAGCCCGGCGAGCAGGAGCAGGCCGGTCTTGGCCGCGAGGTCCAGGACCGGGTTGGCTTCGATGAGGGTGACGGGCAGGTCGAAGGGCAGGTCGAGATTCACGTGGGGCGGCTCCTTGTGCGCTTGGTCTTTCCCCCGTCTAGCAGATTCGTTGATTTTTGAGAACCTCGGGGCGCCGATTGGGCAGCCTTGTGCACCGGTTTGACAACCGGCGCGATGTCCTCCATGATTTTCGGGAAAAAATCCCGAGGGAAATCATACATGGGTTACTGGTTCATCATCGTCATGACCGTCTCCACCCTCCTGGTCCTGTACCTGGGGTGGCGGCTGATCAATCCTCTGCCGCTGGGCATCAAGCGCAAGCTCACGCTGTGGTTCCTGCTGGCACTGATCCTGTTCGGGCACCGGCTGACCTGGGTCCTGCATCGGACCAACCGCTACGAGCTGCTGGCCTGCGACACCATCGACTGGATCGGGTTCACCTTTCTCGGGTTCATCTCCATCCTGGTGGTCTTCATGCTGGCCCGGGACATCCCCAGCCTGATCGGGCGGATGATCGCGGGGGTGAAGCGGCTGTGCACCCGGCGCAGCAAACTGCCGTACTTCATCGGCCCGGACCGTGCCCGCCGCCGCTTCCTGCTGAACGCCTCCAACGGGGTGATCATGGCCGCCGTCCTGCCCATGGCCGGTTTCGGGGTGTACAACGCCCGGCGCAAGCCCTCGGTCCTGGCCAACGACCTGCTCCTGCCCGGGCTGCCCGACGGCCTTGACGGCTTCACCATCGCCCAGATTTCCGACACCCACATCGGTCCGACCATTCGGGGCGACTGGGCTCGGCAGGTGGTGGCCGAGGTCAACGCGCTCTCGCCGGACATGATCGTGCACACCGGCGACATGGTGGACGGGGCCGTGGACGGGCTCAAGGCGGACGTCCAGCCCTTCGGCGAACTGCACGCCCCGCACGGGGTGTGGTTCTGCACCGGCAACCACGAGTATTATTCCGGGGTCTTCGCATGGCTCGACGAGGCCCGGCGGCTGGGCATGCGGCCTTTGGTCAACGAGCACGCGCTCATCGACACGGGCCGGGGCAGGATCCTGCTCGGCGGGGTCACGGATCTGCGCATGGGCGGCACCGTGCCGGGCCAGGCCTCCTCGCCGGCCAAGGCCATGGCGGGCGCGCCGGACCACGACGTGTCCGTGCTCCTGGCACACGAGCCGAACTCGGTGTACGCGGCCGCCGAGGCGGGCTTCGACGTGCAGCTGTCCGGCCACACCCACGGCGGGCAGTACTTCCCGTACAACTACGTCATTCATCTCTTCCAGACGTTTGTTAAGGGGCCCTACCTGCACGAGGATACCCAGCTGTACGTGAACATGGGCACCGGCTACTGGGGCCCGCCCATGCGCATCGGCACCCGCCCCGAGATCACCCTGCACACCCTGCGAAAAGCCTAGCGCCGAAGGCGCATAAATGGGATGTAAGGGTGCGAACCCTTGTCCGCCGGAGGCGAAATCACCCGACAAACGCCGCGCAGCGGCCATCACTATCTGAATCTGATCTGTCATGAAAAAGAGCCGACGCCCGCGATAGCGGGCGTCGGCTCTTTTCTGATTCGGGCAACCGGCTAGCCCAGGGTGCGCCTGCGGTTGCGTGGCCTGTCGCCGCGCATGAGCCGGACGCCGACGGCCAGGATGAGCACGGACAGGATCAGGAAGTGCAGGAACATATCCTTCTGGATGGCACCCCAGATGATGTACAGGGAACCGGCCGCGGCCAGGCAGGGGCAGGCGTAGCGGTTGAGGGCGCCGAGGTCGGTGAAGGTCTTCATGACCCAGACGTAGAGGGAGATGTAGATGACGTAGAGGAAGGCGATGGGCAGTTCGGAGATGTCCATGAAGCTGCCCCACCAGCCCGCGAAGTTGCCGTACCAGACCACGAGCCAGAAGCAGGACAGTACGTAGCCGATCATGGCCGAGTGGGTGGTGCAGTTGTTGACCGGGTTGACCCGGCAGAAGAGGTCTGGCTTGGGGCCCAGCCCGCGCGAGGCGATGGAGAACATGCCGCGCGCCGAGCCCATGATCAGGCCGTTGAGGGTGCCCAGGCAGGAGATGATCACGAAGACCGTGAGCAGGGTGCCGCCGAGGTGTCCGAAGATGATCGAGATGACCCTCACCGGGGCGGCGTCGCCCTGGGCCAGGACCTGGTCGTTGGTCAGGACCCCGGAGATGCCCAGGTAGTAGAGCATGTAGATGCAGACCACGCTGATGGTCCCGACCACCAGGGCGCGGGGCAGGGTCCGCTTTGCGTCCTTGAGCTCGGCGTTGATGACCGTGGCGATGATCCAGCCCTCGTAGGCAAACGCGGTGGACAGGGTGGCCAGGGCCAGTCCGCCGCCTCCGTGGGACACGGTCTTGGCCGCGACCGTGAAGTTCTGAACGGTCATGCCGTTGGTCAGCCCGGCGATGGTCCCGACCACGGCGACCAACCCCAGGGGGATGAGCTTGACCACGGTGGAGGTCACCTGCCACCGCCCGGCCAGGACCGGCGAAAAGTAGTTGAGCAGGAAAAAGGCGGTCATGTAGCCCCAGGACAGGGGCCACAGCGCGCCTTCCACGCCCATCAGCCCCTGGGTGTAGTTGGCCGAGACCCAGGCCAGGACCGCGACCAGGGTGGGGTAGTAGATGAAGGTCATGAACCAGGCCACCAGGTACCCGGCGGTCCTGCCGTAGGCCTGTTCGAAGTAGTCCACCACGCCGTTGATCTTCTGGATGCGGGTGGCGATCTTGGAGAAGACGTAAGCGGTGACGACCATGATCGCCCCGCCGATGAGCCAGGCGAACAGGGCCGTGGGCAGGCTGCCCGCCGAGGCCTCGAGCACGTTGTCCGCCTTGAAGAATACGCCCGAGCCGATGACGATGCCCACGACCATGGCGGTCGCGGTCCAGAATCCATACTTTTTTTGTAGATTGTTCATGATGATATGGGGTCGCCCTGCGCGGGCTGTATGTGGGGGTTGCGAAAACGGCCCGTCCTTCCCGAAAACCGCACCTCCTGCGGCGACGGACCACGGACCCCTTATCGTCCATGGGCGGTTACGTCCAGCCCTTTGGGCTCTTTTCGACGGGGTCGCCGCATTGGGATGTTCCGGGTGCTTGACTCGTGGATCAACTTGTCTTACACCCAATTGGTCCAACCAATTTTTGAGAGGCGAACAATGGAAGCCAAACCCGTATGCAGAAAATGCATATCCGACGAGATCGTCAGCCAGATCAGGGAGATGATCGAGCACGGGCGGTTGCAGCCCGGAGACCGGCTGCCTGCCGAGCGCAAGCTGGCCGAACAGTTCGGCGTGTCCCGCACCACGGTGCGCGAGGGCATCAAGATCCTGTCCGAGTCCGGGTTTCTGACCAGCCGCCAGGGCGCGGGCACCTTTGTCAGCCGTCCGGACGACGGGGCTCGGGGCGGCTCGCTCATCGACGCGGTTCTGGCCGGGAATCATGACCTCCAGGACGTATTCGAGGTGCGCAAGATGCTCGAGCCCGAGATCGCGGCCCTGGCCGCGCGCAATGGCTCGCCGGACGCCAAGACCCGGCTGGAGGCCATCCTCATGGAGCAGGAGCAGGCCATCGACGACGGCGAGAGCGGGGCGGGCATCGACCAGCGGTTCCACCAGGCCCTGGCCGAGGCGTCGGGCAATCCGGTGCTGCGCGAGATGGTCTCGGCCCTGCATGAGGGGTTCTCCCGCAGCCGGGCCGAGGAGGTCCAGTCCCCCCAGCGTCAGAAGGCCTCCCTGGCCGCCCACCGGGCCATCGTGGAGGCGGTCAGAAACGGCCACGCCATGCAGGCCGAACGGGCCATGCGGGAACATCTCGATGAAGTTGAAAGAATCATCTTTGATAATCAAAGAGGAGCATACTCAAGGAGATAGCGATGAAGGAAATTAGAGACAAAGCACGTGAACTGATGAAGGGCTACTGCCGGGTCTGCAAGGTCTGCGACGGCAAGGTGTGCGCGGGCGAGGTCCCGGGCATGGGCGGCCTGGGAACGGGCGCGTCCTTCAAGGCCAACCTGGAGGCCCTGGAGGGATTCCGCCTGAACATGCGCCTGCTGCACGACGCGTCCGAGCCGGACACCTCCACGTCCCTGCTCGGCATCGACATGTCCATGCCGGTCATGGCCGCGCCCATCGGCGGCGTGTCCTTCAACATGGGCGGCGGCGTGTCCGAGGAGGACTATGCCGACGCCGTGGTCAGCGGCTGCAAGGCGGCCGGGGTCATCGGCTGCACCGGCGACGGCGTGCCGCCTCTGCTGCACGAGTCCGGGTTCGCGGCCATCGAGAAGAACGGCGGCCACGGCATCCCGTTCATCAAGCCTTGGGAGGGCGCCGAACTGGACGAGAAGCTCGAAAAGGGACGCAAGACCGGCTGTTCCATATTCGGCATGGACGTGGACGCCGCCGGGCTGATCACCCTGCGTCAGATGGGCCGTCCCGTGTCGCCCAAGCCCCTGTCCGAGCTCAAGAAGATCATCGACAAGGTCCACGGTTGGGACGCGAAGTTCATCATCAAGGGGGTCATGACCCCGGACGAGGCGGAACTGGCCGTCGAGGCGGGCGCTGACGCCATCATCGTCTCCAACCACGGCGGGCGCGTGCTCGACCACACCCCCGGCACGGCCGAGGCCCTGCCCGACGTGGCCGAAAAGGTCCACGGCAAGATCACCATCCTGGTGGACGGCGGCATCCGCACCGGCGCGGACGTACTCAAGATGCTGGCGCTGGGTGCCGACGGCGTGCTCATCGGCCGCCCCGTGGCCGTGGCCGCCGTGGGCGGGTTGCAGGAAGGCGTCGAGCAGTACCTCGCGACCATCAAGGCCCAGCTCTCCGGAGCCATGGTCCTGACCGGCTGCAAGGACATCGCCTCCATCGACAGCAACGTCCTCTTCTAAGGAGCGCCGAGCCTTGATCACCACCTACATCCTGTACATCTGCCTCGGGGCAGTGGCCGGAGTCCTGGCCGGGTTGCTCGGCATCGGCGGAGGGCTGGTCATCGTGCCCATGCTCAACTTCGCCTTCGAGTGGCAGAACTTCCCGGTGGAGCACATCCAGCATATCGCGCTGGGCACGTCCATGGCCACGATCATCTTCACCTCCCTGTCGTCCATGCGCGCCCACCACAAGCGCGGGGCCATCAACTACGCCGCCTTCTGGCGGCTGACGCCGGGCATCATCGTGGGCACGTACCTGGGCTCCTGGATCGCCTCGCTGCTGTCCACCATGTTCCTGAAGATCTTCTTCGGCCTGTTCCTGTACTACGTGGCCACGCAGATGATCCTGAACATCAAGCCCAAGGCCGCCCACGAGCTGCCCGGCCAGGCCGGGACCTTCGCGGCGGGCGGCGGCATCGGCGTGTTCTCGGCCCTGGTAGGCATCGGCGGCGGCACCTTGACCGTGCCGTTCCTGTCCTGGTGCAACCTGACCATGCACGCGGCCATCGCCACTGCGGCGGCCGTGGGGCTGCCCATCGCCCTGGCGGGCACCGCAGGGTATGTGATCAACGGCTGGTCCGTGGCCGGAATCCCCGGCCCGCACATCGGCTACGTGTACATTCCGGCCCTGCTCGGCATCATCGTGACCAGCATGCTGACAGCGCCGTTTGGCGCCAAGCTGGCCCACAGCCTGCCCGTGACCAAGCTCAAGAAGATCTTCGCCATCCTCTTGTACCTGGTCGGCACGCGCATGCTCTGGAATGCCTTCATGTAGGCTGTTCTCCCAAACCTCCAGGTAATAAAAAAGGGACTGCAAATGCAGTCCCTTTTTCTTTTATCGGAAGAGAAAATTCCACTTTCTACAGACCGTTCTCCCTCTGGTGGGCGTCCACGACATTGTCCACGCGGACGAGCTTTTCCTCGATCCTGCCGGGCTTGATGGTGTAGCGCGTCACGGTCCATTCGAGCTGGTCGATGAACTCCACGTGGCCGTAGCCGTTTTCGGGCAGCAGGTCGCGAACGGCCTCGATGAAATCGTCGATCAGGATATAGTGGCCCTCGTGGTCCACGCGCAGGACGTCGCCGTCGTAGTCCACCTGCTCGAAGGGGCAGAGGTCTTTGATTTTATCCCATATTTCCGGTTTGATGCGGTGAAAGTCACCGTAGACGCGAACATCTTCCATGTTGTTTCTCCCTTGGGGAACGTGCTGGGAGTGAATTAGGCATTCAGGCCCAGGCGGTCAACCAGGAAGCGGGCTTTCTGTTCCAGGTCGTGCCACAGCAGGGTGCGGTTTTCCCGCCCCAGGCGGGTGAGTTCCTCGTCGGCGTACTTGGTGTCCAGCTTGAGCTTGTTGCCCATGACCTGGCCGATCTGCCCGGCGGTCTTGGACTTGGCCAGGGACGAGTGCTGCACGTGGCGCACGGCCAGGCCGCCCACGTACAGCGCGGGCGTGCCGTCGAGCGCGGCGCGCAGGTCGCGGTCCAGGTCGTCGAATTGGGACGGGGTGTAGCGCAGGTCGAAGGGCCCGGTGCGCCCGAGGGAGCGCAGGTTTACCAAATGACAGCAGCCCGACACGGACAGGCAGGGCCGGGTGTAGGAGAACAGCCCGGTGTCGGCGCTCCCGGCGCAGTTGTCGTAGACCGGCACCCGGTTGGGCAGGCCGCCCGGCTCGGGCGCGGGCGGGGTCACGGGAAAGATGTTGTAGTCGGCCGACTGCAGGCCATAGGGCGGCGCGGCCGCGGTGATCCGGCAGCCCACGGACCCGATGTCGTCGCGTCCGCGCACCGGTCCGAGCAGGCGCAGGAGCCAGTCCTTGGGCAGAAAGATGTCGTCGTCCAGAAACGCGGCCCAGCGGGCCTCGCGCACCCCGGGCAGGGACAGCAGCCAGTTGCGCGCGCCGGGCGCGCCCACGTTGACGGGCAGGGTCTCGACGTGGAAGCGGTCCGCGCCGAACCGCTGGGCGGCTCGGGCCAGGACCCGATCCGTGTGGTCCGTGGACCCGTTGTTCAGGGCGAACACGCGGGCCCGGCCCATGTCGCTGGCGTAAAGCGACCCCAGAGTGTCGGCCAGCAGGTCCGCCTTGTTCCAGGAGTAGACCAGCACGGCCGCTTCCGCGCAGTCGTCGGGTTCGGCCACGGGCGTGGGACGGAAAAGATCGTGCAGCTTCAGCGTCAGGTTGACGTGCCACGGGACGGCCTGCCACAGACCGGCCAGTGCGCCCTTGGCTTCGGCGGTGCGGCCCATGCGCAGCAGCAGTTCGCCGCCCGCGTAGGCCCGCCACAGCCCCCAGAGAGCCGGGTCGAGTCCCTCGACGATCGGCAGTGCCTCCTCGGGCGGCAGGCAATGGAAGGCCCGGTCCGCTTCGAACCGAGCCCGCAGCGGCAGGCCGACCTCGGTCCATCCGACCATGTCCAGGGCGGCCATGGCGATCTCCGGCCGGCCCAGGTGGAGGAGGTCCCGCCATACGAGATGCAGCCAGCCCAGGCCCGTTTCCGGATTGCCCAGGACCACGGCCAGAAAGCGCAGGATCAGCCCCCGGTCGTCCTGCCGGGCCAGATCGTACCAGACGTCCGTGGCCTCGCCCTCCTCTGGCCGCTTCATGTCCGCCGCCAGGACCATGAGTCGGGCCAGGGCCGGGGCCGCCTTGAGCCCGAGGTTGACCGCCTTGACCGCCCAGCGGGCCAGCTCCGGGTGGAGCGGATGGGCCTGCATGGACCACAGGGCCATGCCCACGGCCGCGTTGCGGCAGCCGGGGTTTTCCTCGCCCAGGAGGAACAGGCCGGGCAGCAGGCCGTTTAAGGCCTCGGGCAGTCCCATGCCCAGGTGCCAGCCGGAAAAATGGTGCGCGAACGCCGGTTCCACGGGCGCGCAGGGCGGCAGGGTGCGGGGGAAGGCGAAACGGTTCATGATGGTTGCCGATTAGCAGAAATTCCAGTCCGGGACCAGTCAGCCGGACGCGGAGGCCAGGGCCTCAAGGTCGTCGAGGATGATCCTCGCGGCCCGGCCCGGCGCGCCGGGATCGCCGACCATGGTGCGCAGGACCTTGAGCCCGTTTTTGATCTCGCCGTAGGCCTCGGGGTCGTCCAGCCAGGACCGGGCGGTCCGGGCCAGGTTCTCGGGCGAGGCGTCCCGGCCGATGTATTCCGGGTATATCTCTCGGTCCAGGATGAGGTTGGGCAGGGAGACATACCGCACGTTGATGAGCATCCTGCCGATCATTTCGGACAGGGGCGAGACCTTGTAGGCCACCAGGACCGGGGTGCCGATGAGCGCGGTCTCCAGGGTCACGGTGCCCGAGGCGGCCATGATGAGCTTGCATGTGCGGAAAACCTGGTAGCGCTCGGCCGGGGAGACGAAGGACACCGGGATGTCCTCGGGCCACAGGGAGCGCAGCAGGGATTCGTCCATGCCCGGCGCGCGGACCAGGACGTATTCCAGGCCGGGATGGTCCACGGCCAGCCTCCGGGCCGCGCCCGCGAACACCGGGAGCAGGGAGGTGACCTCCTTGGTCCGGCTGCCAGGCAGCAGCCCGATGCGGTTTTCCCGAACCGGGAGCCCGTCCAGCAGATCAAGGGGCAGCACATCCATGAGCGGATGGCCCACATAGGCCACGTCCATGCCGTACTTGGCGTAGAAATCCTTTTCGAACGGCAGGATGCAGATGACCTTGCGGACGAAGTCGCGCAGGAAATTGGCCCGGCCCGAGCGCCAGGCCCAGATCTGCGGGCTGATGTAGTAGTACACCGGGATGCCGAGCTTCTTGGCCATGCGCGCGATGCGGAAGTTGAACTCCGGGCAGTCCACCAGGACGATGGCCCGGGGCCGGAGGGCCGCGAGTTCCTTCCTGATCACTCCGAGCAGCTTGAGGATGCGCGGCAGGCCGCCGAGGATTTCGGTGATGCCGACCAGGGATATCTCGCGCATGGAGTGGCGCGGCACCAGCCCCTCGGCCTCCATGGCCGGGCCGCCCATGCCGGTGAAGGGCACGTCCGGGTCCACGGCCCGAAACGCCTTCATCAACTCCGCGCCGTGTAGATCGCCGGAGGCCTCGCCCACGCTGAACCAGATGGGACCGGATGGATTGCCTGTCTGCATGCACAGTTAGTAGCCCATGTCCGGCCGGCCCGCAAGACGAACCGGGATATGCCGTTCTACGGGGGTTGCCATGGGAGGCGTAGGCCTGTACTAGACACTCGCAACGCGAACTCTAGAACGAGGATACATATATGTTGAAAGTCGGAGTGGTCGGTCTGGGCCGGATGGGCGGCGTCCATCTGCGCAATTACACCGAAATGCCCGATGTGGAAGTGGTCGGCGTGGTCGATGTGGACGCCAAGGCGCGCGAGGACGTCACCGCCCGGTTCGGCGTGCCGACCTTCGCCACCCTGGACGAACTGCTCGCTCAAAAGCCGGACGCCGTGTCCGTGTGCGTGCCCACCTTCCTGCATCACGAGGCGGGCATGCGCCTTCTGGAACAGGGCGTCTCCACGCTTATCGAAAAGCCCCTGGCCGCCACCGCAGCCGAGGGCGCGGAACTGGTCGCCAAGGCCAGGGAAAAGGGCGCCGTGCTCATGGTCGGCCACTCGGAACGCTTCAACCCGGCCATCGAGCGGGTCAAGTCCCTGCTCGAAGACGACGTCATCTCCGTGCACATCGAGCGGGTCAGCCCGTATCCGGTGCGCATCCAGGACGTGGGCGTGATCAAGGACCTCGGGTCCCACGACATCGACCTGATCCGCTACCTGACCGGCTCGGACTTCAAGAACGTGCACGTGGTCGCTTCCGCCACCTTCGGCGAGCATGAGGATTCCGCCGTGATCACCGCCGAGATGGAAAACGGCGTCCTGGCCCAGATTTCCACCAACTGGGTGAGCCCGTTCAGGGGCCGCAAGATCAACGTGGCCTGCAAGTCCCGATTCGTGGCCGCCGATCTGATCGCCCAGAGCGTCATGGAATATTCGCCCTTTTCCGAGGTAGAAAAGACCTACTCCGTGCGCGAATGGCCCGTGGTCGCCCGCGAACCCATCAAGGCCGAGCTGACCGCCTTTCTCGACGCCCTGCGCAACAACATCCCGGCGCCCATCACCGGCGAGGACGGCCTCGAAGTCCTCAAAACCTTCGAACGCCTCTTCGACAGCCTCCACGGCTAGGCGTCATACCGTACCAATAAAAAGGGGCCGCTCCATTCGGAGCGGCCCCTTTTTTTTCGCCTCCCCCGGACCCCCATCCTTCTCACCCTCCTAAACCTTATGTATCCGCTTCGCGGGGCAGGGACGAATAGAAATGGCCTCCGACTCATCCCTGAGTCATGAGCTTCCATTTCTTCATTCTTTTGGAGCGATTCGGGTGCGCAGCACCCGACAGCGGCTCTTTCGGTCGCGCTGGCACAAGGCTTTCGAGAGTGGGGCCGCTGTGCATTTTCTTCCGGGGGCTTTCACCGCAGCGTAGCCTTCTACGCGAGGATGGAAGCCCCCGGAAAAAATGTGCGGATGGCCCGCTTTCGGAAGCCGCCTTACTTAACCGCTACCGAACCTTCCGTGACGGGGGCGGCTTCTGGGGCTTCCACCGAAATATAGTCGACCACATCCGCCAAACCATTGACCTCCTCGGCAATAGCCAAGGCCGCTGTCTTCTGGCTGAAGTCCTTGGTCCGCCCGATGAGGATGGCGTGGCTGCGGAAGACCTCCACGCGGAGGTCCGTGCCGTTGAGCCGCTTGGTCCGGCCGAACCGTTCGGACAGTTCCTTGATGAGGAGTTCGTCGCGGGCCGCGTCGCGGGCGGCCTGTTTGGCCGGGGGGCCGGGAAGAATTTGCAGGTGATGGTCCGTATGCCCTCCACCGTGGCCGCCGTGCGGATGGCGTAGTCCGCCCTGCTGCGGCTCGCCACCTGGCCCACCAGGTACGCCTTGGCGTCGATGACGTGGGCCGAGAGATGGAGGTCGTTGAGCGCGAGCCGTTCACGCAGCCGCCGCTGCAACTGGGCGTCGTGGACGACATCCAGGCAGCCGCCGTCCACGCTGTTGCGCGGCAGGAGCTTGTCGGCCGAGACCATGGCGTCGTAGCCGGTCATGGCCCCGCCCGCCACCTGGACGGCGGGATAGACCGCGCATCCGGCCAGGAGCGCGCAAAGGATGACGGCCAGGGCCGCCTTGGTCGCGTGTTCGGGCATCATTGACGAGGAAGTATAGTCGAAGGACTAGAAATTGTCTAACACTATCGGCCGGTCATCCCTTGACGGCCAGGACGTGGACCAGGCCCGCGATGGACTGCCGGTCGACCACGTGGAACTCGGTCAGCCGGTCCCTGATGTCGTTCCAATGGCTTTCGCGGATGACCAGGACCGCCTTGTCGCGGGTCGCCATCTCCTCGATGAGCC
Source organism: Pseudodesulfovibrio hydrargyri (assembly GCF_001874525.1). NCBI lineage: Bacteria > Pseudomonadati > Thermodesulfobacteriota > Desulfovibrionia > Desulfovibrionales > Desulfovibrionaceae > Pseudodesulfovibrio > Pseudodesulfovibrio hydrargyri. Next base: position 2,327,080 of record NZ_LKAQ01000004.1, read on the forward strand.
GGTCGTAGTTGTCGAACTCGGGGTAATCGTGCCCGGCATAGAAGGTGTAGATGCCGGAATAGACCCGCGCGGCGAAGGGCGCGTAGCCGCGTTCGATGTAGTCCTTGAGGATGAGGGCCTGCCGCCGGGGGCTCATGGCGTCGTCCAGGGACGGGGCGGCCAGCATGCCCACCGGATATATCCACAGGATCATGGCCAGGGCGCAGGTCATTAGCGCGGCGCGGAACCCCTTGGCGCGCACCGAGACGATGGCCGCGCCGCCGAGGATGAGCACGGCCGCGCACAAGCCCATGCCGCGCACGGGTACCGGGACCGGGATGAGGTCGCCCGCCAGGAGCAGGGCCGCGCCGATCACGATCCACAACCCGCCCACCAGGGTCCACAGCCGCCGGGCGCGGGGGTCGCTCATGGTCCGCAGGGAGTCGGCGGTGAGCAGGGCCAGGGGCGGGAACATGGGCAGGACGTAGATGAAGACCTTGCCGGACAGGGAGGAGAGAAACAGGAAGGTGCCCAGGAACATGATCCAGAGCAGGGTCGTGGGCCCGGCATGGCGGCGTCCGGCCCACAGGGCGGACCAGAACGCCGGGGAGGCCAGCCGCTTCAGCGGGGCGGCGAACAGGGCCAGGGTCCAGGGCATCCAGGCCAGGGGGAAGGCCGCGAAATACCACCACCACGCCTCTTTGTGGTGGAAGGTGTGGGTGGCCCGCTCCAATATCTGCTTGCCGAGCACGGTGTTGATTAGAAAGCCCGGCCCCTCGGCCAGGATCACGCCCCCCACCCAGACGGCGAGCATGCCGAGCATGGCCAGCAGGCCCAAGCCCGTGCGCCGGGAGAGCAGCCGCTTGGCCTCGCCCTTGAAGAGCAGGAACAGGGCGATATTGACCAGCGGGAACAGGAAGCCCAGCGGTCCCTTGACCAGGGTGGCGGCCCCGGCCAGGACGAATCCCCAGACCGGCCACCAGCCCTCGGACGTTCCGGAGTAGGCGCGGAAGAAGGCGGCGTGGCTGAGGATGATCAGGGCCGCGAACATCAGGTCCATGCGCGAGTAGTGCAGCAGGGCCGCGACCATGAAGGTGGACAGCAGGATCAATGTGGAGGCCAGGGAAGTGGTCCGGTCGAACCTGAGCGTGCGGGCCAGGGCGTAGGCCGCGACCAGGAAGAACAGGCCGGAAAGGGCGGCGCCCAGGAAGAAGACGGCGGGCTGGTGGAACGGGGTCAGCTTGTCCAGGAGCCAAAGGAACCAGAAGTAGACCGGCGGCTTGTCCGGGTAGGGCTGGCCGTTCAGGGCCAGAACGACCCACTTTCCATTGGCCGCCAGGTTCTTGTAGGCGTCGGCGTAGCGGACCTCGTCCGAGAACCACAGGGCCCGGTTGCTCAGGGCGAACCAGGTCTGGGCCAGCACGGCCAGGGTCATGGTCAGCCAGGGGTGGTTTTCGAGCCGGGTCCAGATGGTGCGAAGGGCGCTCATGTCATGATCTCCTGAAAAGCGAGGAATCGGCGATGATCACGGCGGCGAAACCGCCCACGCTGCTGAGCAGCCAGCCGAAGAAGACGTCCGTTGGGTGGTGCCAGCCGAGGTAGATGCGCGAGAAGCCGACCAGTCCGAGGGACAGTCCGAGCAGGACGGTCAGGGCCGCGCGCGACAGGCGCAGGGCCAGGGGCAGGGTCCAGCCGGTGTATTCGGCGGTATGCCCCGAGGGCAGGGCCTCCTGCGCGGCCCGGCCGGACAGGGGCTCGTACCAGTGCCCTTGGCCGGGGCGCGGCCTGCCGATGAGGTATTTGGTGAAGTGCACGGCCAGCCCGGCCACCAGTCCCTGGACCACGAGCACGACCAGGACGAAGCGCAGCCGCTCCCGGTTGCCGGTCCGCCAGGCGGTCAGGAGCATGCCCGCGTATACGAGATAGAACAGGGGGTTGCACCAGTCTGTGACGAATTTCATGAACATTGTCAGCCCGGCGTGGGCCGCGCGGAAGTCCTTGAAGAACAGGGCCGCGTCGCGCTCGGTGTCGAACCCGAGCCAGAGGGCGGCCAGGATGAGCAGCAGCGGCGCGGAGTAGAGCGCCCAATGTTTCAGGGAAGTGCAGCGCATGCGGGTTTATAAGCCATCGGGAGCGGCCAGGCAAGCCAGGCCCGGCGGGTGTCTAGGACTCGCCGTCTCCGTTCTGCGGGTAGGGTTCGTGGGTGTACCGGGCCCAGACCTCGGGGCTCGCCTTCAGGTCCTTGAGAATGTCGGTCAGAGACTTGCCTTCCTGTTTCCAGTACTTGTCGGCGTTGTCCGAGCATTCGAAGGGGATAACCAGGGTGCCGTCCTCGGTCAGGAAGGGTTTCTTCTCGTCCATGGCCGGGGACTATTTCACGGAACCGGCGCAAAGACAAGCCTCCTGTTCCGGCAATGAATCGCCCGTGTCGGCGGGGGGTTGGCGGACCGCGTACCGAATCAGGCCACGGCCTGGTCGTCGGCGGCCAGGCAGACCTTGCGGTCGATCTCGCGGACCTTCCTGAGCACGTTCTTGGCGATGCGCTTGAATTCGCCCAGGTCCTTGGACTCGTAGAGGTACTTGGCCTTGGTCAGACCGGCCATGTCCACGATCTCGTTGAACAGGTACGGGCAGTAGAGCGGGTCCTGCTTCATGAACAGCTCCACCCGGCTCAAGGCCTCGTGGACCTTTTGCTGGTTGTCCGCAAGGTCCCTGAACAGCTTGGTCAGGTGCTTTTCCGCGTTGCGCATGGAATTGGACCACATGGGCGAGCGCGGTTCCAGGCGCAGGGGCGGGACCGCGTGGCGGCAGTCGTTCAGGTTGCGCAAAAAGCTCTCCACCGCGCCCGGGGCCGAGGCCAGGATGCCCTTGGCGTAGGCCGTGTCCACGTCCACGACCTTGGTGCCCTCGATGACCACGCCGCCGCCGTAGAGGTTGAAGACCGGGAAGTCGGACTGCTTGAGGTCGTCCTCCAGCTCGCGCTTGGCGGTCATGTACTGCACCGTGGTCAGGATTTCCTCGCCGTCCATGTTGCGCGTGGTCTGGTGCCAGGAATACCGTTTGTCCGAGGTGGTGTGGTTGTGGTGGCCGCCCGAGTGGGACATGCCGTTGATCCAGGCGTAGTCCTGCCCGGCCAGGAGCAGGTGGGAGACGCCGCAGTAGCGCAGGAAGCGCGACAGGGTCACCGAGACGTTGCCGCCCGCGTCGAGCACCAGGTCCCGCTCCTCGAGCACCTTGGTGCCCACGCCGCCCACGGTCCACAGGGGCAGGGTCGGTCCGGGATAGCGCTTGAGGATCATGGGGTCGATCTTGGTGGAGTAGACCAGGGGCACGTCCTGGACGAAATCCGGGTCCAGCCGCTCGAAGACCTTGAGCATGGACTTGTCGTAGTCGATGGCCGCGCACAGGTGCGGCTTGATGCCGAGGTTCTGCAGGGACGGGATGGTCTGCAGGGCGCAGGTGTAGAGCACGTGGCCCATCTTTTCCTTGAGCAGCGGGGCCATGGTCTCCAGCGACGGGCCCGCGCCGAGGATGACCGCGCCCACGCCCGCGCCCTTGCCCTCCATGGGCTTGAGGCTGCCGTCGCGCATGGCCTTGGCGAAGTTGTCGATCTCGTTGCCGACCATGACGTCCTGGCGGTGGCGCAGGGTGGACAGCTCCAGGGAGAAGTTTTCGAGCTTGTTCTTCAGCCAGGTCGCCCAGCGGGCGTATTCCGGCCCGAGTTGGCGGCTGGGGATGTCGCTCTTCAGGTGGATCTGGCCGTAGATGAACTGCAGGTCCAGGTTGCGGACCACCTCGGACAGGAACCGTTCGTCCGGGACCAGCAGGTGAAACTTTTTGTTCTCGAAGAACGGCCGGTAGTCGGTCTGGCCCAGGCAGGCCAGGAGCATCTCGGAGCGCGGCTCAAGGAGCATGACCTTGTGGGTGTCCGGGGTGTTGGTCAGCAGGTGGTTGACGCCGTAGCCCAGGTTGGAGCCGACCACGAAGGTGGCCGAGGTCCCGGCCTTTTCCGGGTGCAGCCAGTTGCCGTACAGCCCCTGCGGGGGCAGGGATTCGAACATGCCCTTGCCGTTGTCCATGCGCCAGTCGTGCAGACCGAACTCGTTGCGGAACAGCCTGGTCTTGAGCATCTCCTCGTTGAACGGGCGGGTGGACAGCCACTGGAAGATGGGATTTCCGGTGCGTTGCAGGTATTCGATGTTGTCTTTCAGGAACGGGTACGGATTCATGGTGCGGCCTCGCGTGCTCAAAAAATGACGGTTCGACCGGGAAAATGCACTTTGCATGCCAGTTGCGCCAAGCCTGTTTTTGCCCTACGGTGCGGGCATCCATTTCGAACCCAACCCGCATGATTCCAGGGCGCTACGATGAACAAGAACCTGCTTGAGCTGATCGGCGACACGCCGCTGGTGGAGATACGCCACCTCAACCCCAATCCGAACGTCAGGATTTTGGCCAAGATCGAGTGCCAGAATCCCGGCGGGTCCATCAAGGACCGGGTGGCGGCGGCCATGATCGCGGCCGCCGAGGAGTCGGGCGAGCTGACCAGGGACAAGATCATCATCGAGGCCACCTCGGGCAACACCGGCGTGGGTCTGGCCATGGTCGCGGCCATCAAGGGCTACCGCATCAAGCTGCTCATGCCCGAGACGGCCTCCGAGGAGCGCAAGATGATTATGGCCGCCTACGGCGCGGAGCTGGAGCTGACCCCGGGCCACCTGGCCACGGACGGGGCCATCGAGCAGGCCTACCGCTACGCCCGCGAGGAGCCGGACAAGTACGTGCTCATGGACCAGTACAACAACCCGGCCTCGGTCCTGGCGCACTACATGGGCACCGGGCTCGAAATCTGGAATCAGACCGAGGGCAAGGTGACGCACTGCGTCATGACCCTGGGCACCTCGGGCACGGCCATGGGCATCGCGAAAAGGCTGCATGAGATGGGCCAGGTCTACGTGGCCGCGGTGGAGCCCTATGCGGGGCACAAGATACAGGGCCTCAAGAACATGCTCGAATCCTACCCGCCGGGCATCTACGACAAGCACGCCCTGGACGAGATTCTGCACGTGGAGGACGAGGACGCCTTCGAGAACTGCCGCAGGCTGGCCCGGCACGAGGGCATTTTCGCGGGCATGAGCTCGGGCGCGGCCCTGGGCGGGGCGTTGCAGCTGGCCGAGCGGTTGGACCAAGGGCTCATCGTGGTCATCTTCCCGGATTCGGGCGAGCGCTATCTGTCCACCCACCTCTACCGCCAGCGGTCCGGCAGCGGGGTGACGATCTTCGACATGGCCTCGGGCGCGGACAAGATGCTCAACACCGCGTCGGGCCTGGGCGCGTACACCATGGGCCCGAGCCTGGACAACCCGGACGGGTTGGACTCCTGGCGCAGGCTGGCCCTGCTCGACGTGTTCGTCCGCCACCTGGCCGGGCGCGGCGTCAAGGTCGAGGGCGTGGCCGGGCTGACCGACATGGACGACCGCACCCTGGCCGCGGCCCGCGAGGCGGGCACGGACCGGGCCTCGTTCGCCGCCGATCTTCGCGAGGCGATCCTGGCGCGCGGCCGGGCCATGGGGCTGTCCGAGTCCCTGAAATTTCCCCTGTCGTCCGCCGGTAACGAGACCGCGCTCACCCTCTGCCGCAAGCTGTTGGGCAAGGGGCTGGCCTACGAGAAGCTGCGCAGCGTCTACTTCGACGTGTTCCGCGACAAGCGGTACGGCGAGATCGGCACGGTGGACCTGGACAAGGTGTCCGGCGGCCGCACGGTGGACCTGGACGCCTACGTCAAGGACAACCCACTCGATTTCACGCTGTTGAAACGCGCCTCGCTCATGGACCTGAAGCGCGGCGAGGTCCTGGAGACCCAGTGGGGCAACGTGCGCCCGAGCTGGTTCTTGCAGCACGCGGCCATGGCCCTGGACGAATCGAACCGGACCGACGTGATGATCGGCTCGGACAAGCACCGCTTCCCGCACCTGGAGAACCTGCGGGCCATCTGGTCCACGGCCGGGCGCGAGGCCCAGGCGTGGATGGTCTGCCAGCAGACCTCGGACGCCGAGGGCGAGACGCTGGCCACGGTGGCCGAAAAACTCGGCGGCTTTCGCGCGGCCCGCTTGTGGCTGCTGTCCGTGGCCACCCGCAAGCCCCTGTGCGCGTCCGGCGAAAACCTGGCCATGTGGGCCCGCAACTGGCGGCGCATCCAGGAGGGCGCGGTGGCCCTGACCCTGGCGCTGGACGCGCGCGGCGACGCCGTCCCCACCGACGTGGAGCAGGCGGTCTTCGACGTCAAGGCGGCCTTCAGGACCGCCCTGGACCAAGGCCTCAACCTCCACCACTTCTGGCCCGCCCTGTTCAAGTTCATCAAACAGGTCAACCACTGGACCGCCGACAACCAGCTCACCGGCGCGGCCGCCAAGGCCTGCCTCGACGAACTCAAGGCCATCGACACCATCCTCGCCATCATCGACCCCGCCCAAATGCCCGTCCCCCTCGGCGACCTGCCCAAGGAAGTGCAAGGCATGGTCGCGGACAGACAGAAGGCGCGGGAGGCCAAGGACTTTGGCTTATCGGATGAACTGCGGGACAAGATCGGGGGGGCCGGATTCAGAGTTGAGGATACGGGGGGTGTGCCGAGGGTGTTTAAGGCGTAGGTATTATTTAGATATGGAATGAAAGAGGGTCGCCCAGAAGGGCGACCCTCTTTATTCCTCTCCGGAGGCTGTATTCTCTGAAAGCTCTTGAGGAATAGGTGAACATTCCATGTTCTCAAACAGGCCATATTCTTTTTTAAAGAAAAGCTCCCCCCGTCCAGTTGTCCCATTGCGGTGTTTTGCTATGATTATTTCTGCGTGGTTTTTCAGTGGATTGTCTTCACTTTTGTTGTAGAGCGCATCCCTGTAAAGGAATACAATATTATCAGCGTCATCTTCAATAGCTCCAGAATCACGTAAATCCGCAAGCATAGGGCGTTTGTCGAGCCGCTCTTCAACCTTACGATTTAATTGTGAAATTAGAATTATATGTACATTTAACTCCCTCGCCAATGTTTTCACCTCACGAGTAATGTCGGCTATTTCTTGGTCTCGTGGTGCACGAGGTGTAGTCGGGTGGATAAGTTGGAGGTAGTCAATAATATATAGTTCAGCTTTGGTATCACTGTGGCTTTTAATCAGCTGTGTCGACAAAGTGTTGAGTGTGAGCCTTGGGGTATCGTGTATAAAAATGGGAGAGTTTTGAATGATATCGGTAGCGTCGTACAGTTTCTCCCAATCGGCATCATCTAACCACCCTTTTTGTAGGCGTGAATACTCAATTCTACTTTGGATAGCACACATCCTGAGGGTTATTTGATCTATTGATTGTGAGGGTGCGAAGATAACTATTGGTATTTGCGATCTGATTGATGATCTTAAAGCAATGTTTAAGGCAAAATACGTTTTCCCGACGCTTGGTCTTCCAGCTAATACAGTGACTTCTCCTGACTGTAATCCTTCCATTAGCATATCAAAGTCATGATAATGTGTTGGTATGCCAGTGTTTGCTTTTATGTTAAAATTCTGAACGATTGTCTCTAATGTTTTAACAATAGCTTGTGATGCTGTGTAAGTTTGTTCTTTAGTTATTGTCATGCGTTTATCCAGTATTTAATTGTAAAATGTGTGAGATGTGTTGTACAAAAGTGGTAGCATGATTTTAAGTTTACTAAACAGTAAGATTAAATACTATATAAATAAGTACAACACCCACAACACCACGGGCATGCAAATGTCCGCGAAGAACACGGGCCCGGCGTTGCCGGGTTTTTGGGTGCCGCCCACGCGGAGGTCGGCGGCGTGGACGGTGAAGGCGCCGACCAGGAAGAAGGTGGCGAAGAGGATGGTGGCGAGCCAGAAGCCGTCGCGCAGGGGGGAGTGGCGCAGGCCGAAGGCGAGAACGCCGCAGCCGCCGAGCGCCAGGTTGGCGAAGGCTATTTCCTTTTGGAACGGGCTGCCGGGCCGCCAGCCGATGTAGGCGGCGACCTGGTCCGATTTGTAGTAGTGGCCGAGGAAGGCCCACAGCGCGCCCAGGCCGACCTGGACGCCGAGGAGCCAGGCCAGGAGCGTGGCGAAGAAGGTCGCGTCGGTGAATATCCAGTTCAGGAAGGCGCAGACAACGGCGATAACGGCCAGGTAGACGACGTACATAAACCCCTCCGGTGTTTCGGGTGGCGGACTGGCCGCACCGGGAGTTCGGCACGGGCCTTACCGAACGCTATATCGTAAAAGTCGATCCGTCAAAAGCCGATCCGAAATAAAAGCTCCGATTCCCCTCGCGAAGCGATAAACCCCCCGCGCCGCAGGCGCAAAATGGGATGGAAGGGTGCGAACCCTTCCCCGCCGGAGGCGAAATCACCCGACAAACGCCGCGCAGCGGCTTTCAAGTCCTGGTTCTCATCTTAATCAAACAAAAAAAGGAGCCGCCCCTTTCGGAACGGCTCCCGGTGTGGTCGCTGCGCGGTACGCCGCGGTTAGTCAAACAGATACAGGAATTCCCCGTAACCCTCCGCCCGCATCTTGTCCTTGGGCACGAACCGCAGGGCGGCGGAGTTCATGCAGTAGCGCAGGCCGGTGGGTTGCGGGCCGTCCGTAAAGACGTGGCCCAGGTGGTTGTCCCCGGCCTTGCTGCGGACCTCGGTGCGCACCGAGAAGAGGGAGCGGTCCTCCTTTTCCACGATGTTTTCCGGCACCAGGGGGGTGGTGAAGCTCGGCCAGCCCGTGCCGGATTCGTACTTGTCCGTGCTCGAGAAGAGCGGCTCGCCGCTGACGAGGTCCACGTAGATGCCCTCGGCGTGGTTGTCCCAGTACGTGTTGTCGAAGGGCGGTTCCGTGCCTTCCTCCTGGGTTACCTTGTACTGCAGCGGGGTGAGGTTCTTCTTCAGGGTGTCCTTGTCGGGCTTGACGAAATCGCCTCCGGCGGCGGTGACCAGGGCGTTGTCGCGCGCGGCCTCGATCACGTCGTCGGCCTCATCGCCCCAGTGGTTGTCCACGAACTTGTCGCGGCCCGAGAAGTAGCGGTAGGTCTTGTAGCGCACGGGATTGTGCTTGTAATAGTCCTGGTGGTAGCCCTCGGCCGGGTAGAAGGTGGTGAACGCGATGAGCGGGGTGATGACGGGCTTGTCGAAGCGGCCGGACTCGTCCAGAGCCTTCTTGGACGCCTCGGCGGTCTCGTGCTGCTTCTCATTGTGGTAGAAGATGGCCGAGGTGTACTGGAACCCCCGGTCGCCGAAGGAGCCGCCGGTGTCGGTGGGGTCGAAGTGCCGCCAGTAGTGGTCCAGGACCTGGGCGTAGCTGATCCGCGCGGGATCAAAGGTCACCTGCACCGACTCGCGGTGGCCGGTGGACCCGCTCGAAACCTGCTCGTAGGACGGATTGGGCTCGCTGCCGCCCGCGTAGCCGGACACGACCTTGATCACGCCGGGCAGCTTTTCCATATCCGATTCCACGCACCAGAAGCAGCCGCCCGCCAGGGTGGCGATCTCGTAGTTCGCATTGGTAGTGTCAGCCATTGCCGGTTCCTCCGATGACGATAGGATGGTCATGCCGAAGCCGAGCGCCAGGAGCAGGGCGCCGGTCAGGGTAAAATATGCAAGCTTGCGGATCATGTGATCACCTCCATGGGTGACAATGATAGTCATTATTACATCAAGGTAGGCACGATCCCGAATATGTCAATGCGGGAGGGGGTGCGGGGCGGCCTGGCCGAAAATGCCCGAACCGTTATTTTTTACCGGAAAAGGGTGGATTTTTGGTTTGTTTTGGGGCAAGTGGCATTGCTTCGCGGCGGCTGGATGTGCATAGTGGCCCTATCAGGCCGAGGGCCGCGACCGAATTTCGCATTGAATCACATCAAGGAGAGACCATGCCCAACCAGAATTACACTCTTTTCAGCGGCGGCGCCCAGGGTGCCGAGAATCAGTTCGGCAAGCTCGCCGAATACCACGGCCTGTCCGAAGTGAACTACACCTTCGAGGGCCACCGCATCGAGCGCACCCGCGGCGTGCGCGTGCTGACCGACGAGGAACTGACCCAGAAGGACGTCAGCCTGACCTACGTATCCCGGCTGCTGAACCGCAAGTTCACCAACGCGGAAAAGATGCGCAAGGTCCTGCAGACCATCATGTGGCAGGTGGACGCCAGCCAGCAGATTTTCGTGGTCGGCACCATCCTGGACGACGGCACGGTCAAGGGCGGCACCGGCTGGGGCGCGGAATTCGCCAAGATCTGCAACAAGGACCTGTTCGTCTTCGACCAGGCCAAGGACGGTTGGTCCAAGTGGGAGCACGGCGCATGGGTGGCCGTGGACGCTCCGGCGGTCACCGCCGGACACTTCACCGGCACCGGCACCCGCTTTTTGGAGGACAACGGCAAGAAGGCGCTCGAAGAGCTGTTCTCCCGTTCCTTCAAATAGCGCCACCGAAAGGCAAATGAAAAGGCGGCCCGGATATTCCGGGCCGCCTTTTTTTGTATCGTTGTCGCGCGAGGCTAGACCTCGAGCTTCTTCTTGGTCTTTTTCTTGGTCTGCGAGTACTTCTTCACGTCGATGTTGTACTTCTTCACCTTGTAGTTGACGATCCGGTAGGACACGCGCAGGTCGCGGGCTGATTGGAGCATGTTGCCGCCGGTCTTCTTGAGCGAGTCGATGAGCAGCTCCTGCTCGAACTTGGCCACGGCTTCTCCGAAGGACAGGTTGGTGCCCGTGGCCGAGCTCTCGGCCGACTGCAGGGTCGGCGGCAGGTGGTAGGTGCGGATGACCTGCTCCTCGCAGAGCAGGACCGCGCGCTCCATGCAGTTCTTCAGCTCGCGCACGTTTCCCGGCCAGTGGTACATGACCAGCAGTTCGATGGCGGGCGTGGAGATGCGCTTGACCTCCTTGCCGTATTCGTCGGTGAACTCGGCCAGGAAATGTTCGGCCAGGGGCAGGATGTCCTCGCGGCGCTCCTTGAGCGGCGGGATGAAGATCGGGAAGACGTTGATGCGGTAGTACAGGTCCTCGCGGAACAGCCCCTTTTCCAGCAGCTCCTCCAGCGGCTGGTGGGTGGCGCAGATGAGGCGCACGTCCACGGTGATGGTCTGCTCGGAGCCGACCCGCTGGATTTCCTTTTCCTGGATGGCGCGCAGGACCTTGGCCTGGGCGTCCATGGACAGTTCGCCGATCTCGTCCAGGAACAGGGTGCCCTGGTCCGCCACCTCGAACAGGCCGCGCTTGGTCTGGAACGCGCCGGTGAACGCTCCCTTCTGGTGGCCGAACAGTTCGGACTCGATGAGTTCGGACGGCAGGGCCGCGCAGTTGAGCTTGATCAGGGGCTTGTCCGCGCGCGGGCTGGACTGGTGGATGGCCTCGGCCAGCAGTTCCTTGCCGGTGCCGGACTCGCCGCGCAAGAGCGCCGTGGCCCGGCTTGGGGCCACCTGGGTGGACTGGCGCAGGACCAGGCGCATGGCCTTGGAGGCGGCCACGAAGTCCTTGGGCGGGGCCGCATCCGCCCCCCCGGCCATGAGGCCCTGGGAGAGCAGGTGGTTCTGGGTGGCCATCTCCTCCTGGAGCTGGGCCACGTGCCCGGCGATGATGCCCGCCACCACCTCGAGGAAGTCGCGGTGGGCGGCCATGTCCTCGGCCGGGATGAGCGGCACGTCCACGGACAGCGCGCCGATGACCTCGGCTTCATCCGAACGCAGGTTGATGACCGGGACGCAGATGAAGCCGAGCTTGCGGAGTTCCTCCTCGCTTCGGCCGAACGCCTTGTTCAGGAACTCGGGGTCGTCGGACATGCGGGGCACGCTGATGGACCGGCCCGAGTCGAAGACCCGGCCGATGATGCCCCGGCCCGGCGAATAGGTCACGTCGTCGGACTGCGCCGGGCTGTAGGTCAGCGAGAGCTTCAGGTTCTCGGTCTTGGGGTCCATGATGACCATGAACGCCCGGACGTACTCCATGTCCAGGGCCAGGGTTTTCAGGAGCGCGTTGAGCGATTCCTCGAGGGTCGTCTCCTTCCTCAAGGTTTCCTGGATGGTCTTCAGCGTGAGCAGGTAGCTGAGATCATCGGAGTGGTCCTGTGTGTTGGTTGCCATTCTACTTCTCTGGGAGTTCAAGCTCTAGGAGTTCAGGGCCTTGACGCCGAGTTCCAGGGCTTTGAGGTTGACGGCCTGCAGCTTGGCCGGGAGATTCGCCTTGATGGCGGCTTCCAGGGCCTCGGGGCCGAAGGGCAGCTCGCCGGCCGCGCAGAGCGCGCCGAGCATGGCGATGTTGCCGGACTGCACGGCGCCCGCTTCCAGGCCGATGGACTGGTTGGCCATGAAGTACACCTTGTCGGTGCAGGTGGACACGGCCTTCCTGATGTCGTCGATGGTCGGGCATTCCTGTTTGCCCATGGCCACGGACAGGGGCGGCATGTACTCGGTGGACGAGACCACCAGGCCGCCCTGGCGCAGGTAGGGCAGGGCGCGCATGGTCTCCATGGGTTCGAACCCGAGGAGGATGTCGGCCTCGCCGATGCCGATCTTGGGCGACTTGCACCCGATCAGCACCGTGGACTCGACCACGCCGCCGCGCTGGGCCATGCCGTGGATTTCGCCCGAGGTCACGGTCAGCCCCTGGCTGAGGGCGGTCTTGGCCAGCAGGGTGGTGGCGGTTAGGGTGCCCTGGCCGCCCACGCCGGTCATGAATATGCGGATTTTCTTGGTATCGGGCATGGTTAGCTGCCTCTCTTCTTGGCTTTGATGTGCCCGCAGACCTGCAGGCAGAGCATGCAGCCGTTGCACAGGATCGGGTTGACCGCGGCCTTGCCGCCTTCCTTGTACATGGCCGGGCAGGCCAGCTTGTCCAGGCAGTCGAACCGGCCGGTGCAGGACTCGGCGACGTAGGCCACCTGCGGGGCGATCTTCTTGTAGACCCTGCGGGTGTACAGCGGGCAGGGCTCCTTGGCGATGAGCACGCGCACGCCGCTCATCCCGCCGAGTTCCTCCAGGGCGGCCATGGTCTTCCTCTGGTTGAACGGGTTGACCGTGCGCACCTCGGTGACGCCCAGGCCGCGCACGGCGGACTCGATGTCCAGCGGGTGGTCGTTGTCGCCGATGACCGTCTTGTCCACGCCCGGGTTGGGCTGGTGGCCGGTCATGGCCGTGGTCCGGTTGTCCAGGATGACGATGAGCACGTCATGGGCGTTGAAGACCGCGTTGGCCACGCCGGTCAGGCCGGAGTGGAAGAAGGTGGAGTCGCCGATGAAGGCGACCACTTTCTGGCCGGACGCCTTGGCCAGTCCGCCGCCCGCCGAGATGGAGGAGCCCATGCACAGCAAAAAGTCGGCGGTCTGCAGCGGGGGCAGCAGGCCCAGCGTGTAGCAGCCGATGTCCGAGGAGTAGACCGCGTCGTCGCCGAAGACCTTGCGGGCCGCGTAGTAGGTGCCGCGATGCGGGCACCCGGCGCACAGGTTCGGCGGACGGCCGGGCAGCTCGGGCAGGGAACATTCGCAGGTGGGCACCGGGGATTCGCCCAGACCCTCGCGGATGGCGTTCTCGACCATGGTCACGTCGAACTCGCCGTTGCGCGGCAGGACGTCCTTGCCCTTGATCTCGATGGAAAGCCCGTTCTTCTGGGCCAGGACGCGCAGCTCGTTCTCCACGACCGGCTCCAGTTCCTCGACCACCAGGACCGTGTCCACGGACTTGAGGAAGTCCAGGCACTTGTTCTCGGGCAAGGGGTTGGAGAAGCCGAGCTCCAGGACCGTGACCTTGTCGGCCAGGCCCGCGTTGTCCAGAGCGTCGGCCACGTAGGCGCGGGAGATGCCGGAACAGACGATGCCGTATTCGCCGCTGCCGGTGACCTTGTTGTACGGGGAGTTCTCGGCCTCCTCGCGCAGGGCTTCCATGCGTTCCATGAGGCGGACGTGCATGGGCCGGGAAAAGGCCGGGATGGGCACGAAATGGGGCGGATTGCGCTTGAAGCCCTCGGGCTTGCCCGGGGCCGGGGCCGGGCCGAACTCGACCGGGCCGCGCAGGTGGTTGACGCGGGTGGTGGTCCGCAGGAGCAGGGGCGCGCCGTGCTTCTTGGACAGGAGCAGGCCGTCGCGGGCCATGTCCTTGGCCTCCTGGGCCGAGGACGGTTCGAGCACCGGCATGCCGCCCAGGCGGGCGTAGATGCGGTTGTCCTGCTCGTTCTGGCTGGAATGGCAGCCGGGGTCGTCGGCGGACAGGAGCATCAGCCCGCCGGGAGCGCCCACGTAGCAGAGGGTCATCAGCGGGTCGGCGGCCACGTTCACGCCCACGTGCTTCATGGTGCACATGGACATGGCGCCGGCCAGGGTCGCGCCTCCGGCCACTTCCAGGGCGACCTTCTCGTTGACCGAGTATTCGAAGTAGTATTTGCCGTCGGGCGAAATGCGGTAGAACGTGTCCGGCACTTCGCTTGAGGGGGTGCCGGGGTAACAGGTCACCACCTGGATGCCCGCTTCCACGGCGCCGCGCACGATGGCTTCGTTGCCGAGGAGCAGATGGGTGTCGCCGGGAGTGTCACCCAAGAGCGGATTTGCCATTTTGCCTCTCCTGCGGCCGGATGCCTTCGCGTCCGGCCTCTTTGAACTAGATGATTCGATTATTTGTTTTCCAACTGGGAGATCTTGTACTCGATGAACGGCTTGTCGCCGACGTTCTCACCGTCCAGCTTCTTGTAGGCGGCCAGGGCTTCGGCCTTGTCGCCCGCGGCCTCGGCGGCCAGGGCGAGCTGGCGGTAGACCGGGATGGTGTAGGCGGCGGAGGCCAGGCCGACCAGTTCCTTCATCTCCTTGAGAGCGTCCGCGCCGTTTCCGGCCAGGGCCATGGCCTTGGCGCGGCCCAGGCGGGCGACGAACTGCATCTCGCCCTCGGTCAGGCCGACCAGGGCTTCCCAATAGCCCTGGGCCTTGGCGTAGTCGCCCAGGCTCATGGCGGTCTGGGCGGCCTCCAGGGTCACTGCGGGCCGGACGGAATCCGTGACGTCCCCGAGCATGGCGTCGAGCTTGGCCAGCCGGTCGGCCCCGGTGGAGGAAACCATGATCTCGCCCAGGGCGGCCTGGGCGCTGGACTCGGCCCTGGCGCTGTAGGCCTTGTAGCCCGCGTAGGCCACGGTCACGGCCAGGATGACGCAGACCGCGGAGATCAGCTGCTTGCGGTAGGCGAACGCGGCTTCGAGGATCGGGTGCAGGGAATCGGGAGTGCGGGCCTCGATGTCGGTCAGCACGTCGGGTTGATCGGGATTGGTTGCAGCCATGGGATTTTCATGCCTCCATGAGGGTGATTTTTGTGGTAAACGGGCCGGGAAGCGAGGCCCGGCAACGCAGAGGGCTTGATAAGCAAAATTGTAAAAAAGGTCAAAGCCTATTTTGGCGGGAAGACGTAAAATAGCCAAAAACAGCGCCTGTAATCAAGCTGTTGTCTAAGTAAATAACAAAAAATGTAAATCGATCGGCGCCCGTCAATCCAAAGTGTATTCGGTCTGCAAAGACGGGAATTGACTTTATCCCCCGGAGGAGGTTAGCAAATTGGCTCGCCCAGGCAGAATTTCGTTCGGCTTCGGCGGCGACAATTTCAAGGAGAATCTTCATGGATTTACGCGAACAGATGGTGGAGATGGGCAAGCGCGCCAAGGCGGCTTCGCGCAGGCTTTCAGCGGCCTCGGGCAAGGCCAAGCGGGACGCCCTGCTGATCCTGGCCCAACTGCTGGAGTCCGAGGCCCCGGCCATCCGGGAGGCCAACCGGCTCGACCTGGACACGGCCGCCGAAAACGGCCTGGACAAGGCCCGGGTGCAGCGTCTGACCATCAGCGACAAGGTCCTGAACTCCATGATCCAGGGGTGCCGCGAGGTGGCGGCCATGGCCGACCCCGTGGGCGAGATCGAGTCCATGACCAAGCGCCCCAACGGCATGCTCGTGGGCCGCATGCGCGTGCCGCTCGGCGTGGTGGCCATGATCTACGAGTCCCGGCCCAACGCCACGGTGGACGCGGGCATCCTCTGCCTCAAGGCGGGCAACGCGGTCATCCTGCGCGGCGGCAGCGAGGCCTTCCATTCCAACAGGTGTCTGGCGGAGCTGATGCACAAGGCCCTGGAAAAGGCGGGCCTGCCCAGCGACGCGGTCCAGGTGCCGCCGACCACGGACCGCGAGGCCGTGGCCGAGATGCTCAAGCTCGAGGAGTACATCGACGTTGTCATCCCGCGCGGCGGCGAGGGGCTCATCCGGGCCGTTACCAGCCAGGCGACCATGCCGGTGCTCAAGCACTACAAGGGCGTGTGCCAGATTTTCGCCGACGCCTCCTGCGACATCGACAAGGCCGTTCCGATCATAGAGAACGCCAAGACGCAGTACCCCAGCGGCTGCAACGCGGTGGAGTGCCTGCTGGTCCACCGGGACGCGGCAAAGGCGCTGCTGCCCAGGGTGGCCGAGGCCATCGGGCCCAAGGGCGTGAGGTTCAAGGCCTGCCCCAAATCCCTGCCCCTGCTCGGCACGTACGCCGAGCCCGCCGTGGACGAAGACTGGGGCTACGAGTTCCTGGACCTGATCCTGGCGGTCAAAGTGGTCGCGGACCTGGACGAGGCCCTGGACTACATCGCGGAGCACGGCTCCAACCATACCGAGGCCATCCTGTCCGAGGACTACGCCAACTGCATGCGCTTCGTGCGCGAGGTGGACGCCTCCCTGGTGGTGGCCAACTCCTCCACACGGTTCAACGACGGCGCGCAGCTCGGCCTGGGCGCGGAGATCGGCATCTCCACCTCCAAGCTCCACGCCTACGGCCCCATGGGCATCAAGGAGTTGACCAGCGCCAAGTTCGTCCTGCTGGGCGAAGGGCAGATCAGGGAATAGTCGTTCCCCGATCCTACATAATGAATTGAACGGGCCGTCCGCAAGGGCGGCCCTTTGATTAGCCTCTGTCGGCCCGCCCCGGCCTATCCCGGGTTGCGTGCGGGCATCAGGGAAGCTATTGTCGGGACAATATAGGAGATCGGCAATGAAGATAGGCATATTGGGCGGCAGCTTCAATCCGGTGCATACCGGCCATGTGCGCATGGCCGTGGAGGTTCTGGAACAGCTCGGCCTGGACCGGGTGGAGCTGGTCCCGGCGAGCGAGCCGCCGCACAAGCGGGGGGCGGACATCCTGCCCTTCGACCTGCGCATGGAGCTGGTCCACCGGGCCATCGCGGACATCCCCGGCCTGGGGGCCAACCCTCTGGAGGCCGAGCGGCCCGGGCCGTCGTTCACCTGCGACACCCTGACCTGCTACCGCACCAAGACGCCGGAGACCGAACTGTATTTCATCGTGGGCGCGTCCACCTTTCTGGAAATGCACCGTTGGCATCGCGGGCTGGAGATTCCGGCCCTGGCCTCCCTGGTGGTGGTCAACCGCTGGGAGGCGGCCGACGACGTGGCCGGGTTCGTGACCGAACACTGGCCCGACGCGGTCATGGAGTCCGTGGGCGCGTGGCGGTTGCCCGAGGGCAACTCCATCCGGCTGCTGGACACCCCCCGCCTGGACATCAAGGGCGGGCACATCCGCCGCCGCTGGCTGGATCGCCGCAACCTGAGCCTGCTGGTCCCGGACGGGGTCCGCGACCTGCTCGAAGAGCGCGCGGGTGAGATCGAAAGCCATTGGGGCGAACGGAAGCGGGCGTAGCCGTGCAACGGCCGGGGACGGGCGCAGGCCGGGGAAATCAGGCCAGGGAGGCCCGGACCGCGTCCATGACCGTTTCGGGCGTGGTCTCGGTCATGCATTCAAAGCCGCGAACGCACTGTCTGGCCCCGTGCAGGGAGCAGGGGCGGCAGGGCAGGTCCCGTTCCAGGACCACGTCCTTCTTGCCCGCCGGATAGAATCCCCAGGCGCGGGCCGTGGGTCCGAACAGTGCGACCACCGGGGTGCCCACGCCGCAGGCCAGGTGCATGGGGCCGGAATCGCCGGTGACCAGCAGGTCGGCCCGCCCGAGCAGTCCGCAGGTCTCGCGCAGGTCGGTCTTGTTGGTCAGGTCGTGCTCGTGGCCGCTGGTCAGCGGCGTCTCGTTTCTTCCCACCACGAACCAGTTGACACCCTCGGCGTCGAGCAGGGCGGCCAGCCGGATCCAGTTCTCGGCGGGCCACTGCTTGGACGGGTGGGTGGCGTAGGGGTGCAGGGCCACGCGCGGCCCCTGGCAGGAGATCGGGGACAGGTGCCGTTCGGCGGCCCGCGTTTCGTCTTCGGTCAGAAAGATGCGCGGCAGCACGGCCTCGCGTTCGGGTGCGCTCCGGTCCAGGGCCAGGGCGTACCGTTGGGGCACGTTCAGGGCCTCGAGCCTGATGCGGAAACGGTCCGAGCGGGTACGCTCGAACAGGCGGCGGGTCAGGCCGAACTTTGGGTAGCGGCGGACACGCCCCTTCCAGCGCAGGGCCAGGATACGCGAGCGCAGAGTGCCGTGCAGGTCCACGAGCGTGCTCCCGGCGTATTGTCGGGCCAGTTCGCCGGTCCTGCGCAGCCAGCCCGCGTCGGTCAGGTCGGCCTTGGCCAGGCCGATGGTCCCGGCCAAGGCCGGGTGGTTGGCGAGCAGGGGCAGGTTGGCCTCCCTGGTAGCGAAGACGAAGGTCCGCCCGGTCCGCTCGTGCCAGTGGGACAGGACGCCGGTGGCCAGGACCACGTCGCCCATGTGCCCCAGGCGGAAGACCACGGCGGGCTGTTCGGCTGCACTCGAATTCATGCCCGTCCTGTTCGCCTCAATCGCCTTGGAAGTCAAGCCTGTTGCGTGTTGCGCAGGTCCGTGGCATCTGCTACATCCAACAGAAATGCATCGTGTTCGTTCCTCTCGTTTCCAGGAAGTGAAAAGAACCCATGGTTGAACTCATACTCGCCGTCGGCGTGGCCGTCTTTGTGTCCGCATTCTGCTCCGTGGCCGAAGCTGCGCTCTATTCCATGAGCTGGGCCGACATCCAGAAGCTCAAGGACAGCGGCCGCAAGTCCGCGGTTCTGCTCCACAAGCTGCGCTCCAAGATCGACGAGCCCATCACCGCCATCCTGACCCTGAACACCTGCGCGCACACCGCCGGAGCCGCCGTGGCGGGCTGGGCCTGGGCCAAGCTCTACGGCGAAGACACGCTTTGGCTCTTTACAGTGGGCTTTACAGTAATTATTCTCATCTTCACGGAGATCATGCCCAAGACCCTGGGCGTGCTCTATTCGGACGTGATCGCGCCGCCCCTGTCCCGGCCGCTCAAGGGCATGGTCTGGCTGTTCAAGCCGGTCATCGCCATCATGGGCGTGCTGTCCAGGGCGGTCAGTCACAGGGAGTCTAAGCCGGACCACACCGAGGACGACATCCGGGCCATCGTCAGCCTGACCCGCCGTTCCGGGGTGATCAAGCAGTACGAGGAGACCTCCATCCGGAACATCCTCTCCCTGGACTCCAAGACAGCGGAGCAGATCATGACCCCGAGGACCGTGGTCTTTTCGCTGCCCGCGGACATGACCGTGGCCCAGGCCAGGGAGGAGCATCCCAACTGGCCGCACAGCCGCATCCCGGTGTACGAGGAGGATACCGAGGACATCGTGGGCGTGGTCTACCGGCGGTTGGTGCTCGAGGCCCTGGCCGACGACCGGGACGAGCTCAAGCTGTCGGACATCATGCGCCCGGTGCGTTTCGTCCTGGAGTCCGTCACCCTGGACAAGCTGCTGGTGCAGTTCCTGGGCAGCCGCATGCACCTGGCCGTGGTCCTGGACGAGTACGGCGGAGTGGCCGGGGTGGTCACCCTGGAGGACGTGCTCGAGGAAATTTTGGGCAGTGAAATAGTTGACGAGACCGATCAGGTGGTCGATATGCGGGAACTCGCCCGCACCCAGCGGGACGAATTGACCCGCGCCCGCAACGGGTCCACCGGCGGGGACGAGAAAGAATAGCGCTCGGCGCAAGGAACCATATGGCCAAGAAGTCCAACAAAACCGTGTACGCCGTCGCCCTGGTGCTCTTCCTGGGCGGCCTTTCCTACCTCATCTTTTCCGGCCTGACCCAGGATTCGGTCTACTTCCTGAACGTGACCGAGGCCCTGGCCCAGGACCGGGCCGAAATCGGCAACGCCCGGCTGTTCGGCAAGGTCTCGCCCGCGCGGCTGGCCATCGCCGACGGCAAGCTCGGCGCCGACTTCGACCTGGTGGACAAGATGCGGCACGACAAGACCCTGCGGGTGGAATACAAGGGTGCGCTGCCGGACACCTTCAAGGCGGACGTCGAGGTCATCGTGGAGGGGAAGTTCTCCCCGGACGGGCAGGTCTTTCTGGCCCGGACCCTGGTGACCAAGTGTCCCTCCAAGTACGAGGAGAAGAGCAAGCAGATGGACATGCAGCAGGGGCAGGCCGGTTAGTGAATTTTTTTTCACATCATTGCGCCCCGGTCCTTTCCCCTCTATCGCCGTTGAACCCGCCGGACACGATCGCGGGCCAGGGGGCGACGACCCCTTTCCCCGCTCGTCGAATTTGTCGTAAGGAGCCTGTATGCATCTGACCGGATACGTCGGTTTACTCTTTTCCCTGCTCGCCTTCCTCTTCCTCGCCGGTTTCGCCGGTTTCGCCGCCTGGACCCGCAAGGGCGAGGCGCTGACCGTGGTGGAGCGGGGGCAGTTCATCGCCGCCTGCGGCGTTATCTTTTCCACGCTCGTCCTGCTGTTCGCCCTGACCGCCAGGGACTATTCCTTCCGCTACGTCTACAACAACGTGGACAACGCCCTGTCCTTCGTCTACACCCTGACCGCCCTGTGGGGCGGCCGCGAAGGGTCGCTGCTGTGCTGGGAGCTGATCATCGCCCTGTCCGGCATGATCTTCATGGTCACGCCCGGCTACCGGTCGCTCGGTTCGGACACCAAGCTCTTCTTCTGGATGTTCTTCCTGACCGTGCAGGGCTTCTTCCTGCTCCTGCTCACAGGCTGGTCCAACCCGTTCATCGAGATCGTCCCGGCCCCGGGCGACGGGCGCGGCCTGAATCCGCTGCTGCGCAACCCGGGCATGATCTTCCATCCGCCGCTCTTGTTCATGGGCTTCGCCCTGTATACCATCCCGGCCTGCGCGGCCCTGGCCTCGAGCATCGCCGGGGAGAAGAAGTCGTGGATCAAGGTGGTCCGCAACTGGAACGTCCTGTCCTGGGTCTTTTTGACCGCGGGCATCGTCCTGGGCGGCTGGTGGTCCTACATGGAGCTCGGCTGGGGCGGCTACTGGGCCTGGGACCCGGTGGAGAACGCCTCCCTGATCCCCTGGTTCGCGGGCACCGCCGTGTTGCACACGTCGATCATCGAATCGCGGCGCAACGCCCTGCAGCGAACCAACGTCTTCCTGATGTCCCTGACCTTCATCCTGTGCATCTTCTCCACCTATCTGACCCGCTCCGGCGTGATCGACTCCCTGCACACCTTCGGCGCGTCCGGCGTGGCCCAGCCCCTGTTCTGGTCCATGGTCGCGACTCTGGTCGTCACCCTGATGGTCACCTTCCTGTCCGAGCGGCCGACCCACCGCACCCTGTCCGATTTCCTGAGCCGCCAGGGACTGCTGGTCATCACGGCCTGGTTCCTCCTGGCCCTGGGACTGGTGGTCACCCTGGGGACCATGTGGCCGGTCATCAGCCGGTTGTGGACCGCCTCGCCCATGGGGCTGGACGCCCACTTCTACAATCGCGTCTGCCTGCCGTTCATGGCCCTGCTGGTGCTGCTCTTCTGCTTCTGTCCCTGGCTGGGCTGGAAGGGCGGCATCCGCGACAAGAAAGGGTTCATCGCGGTCAGCGCCGTGCTGGTGGTCGCGTTCGCCGCGTTCTACCTGTCGGGCGTGACCAACGTGCTGGCCGCCCTGACCGCCGCCGCTTCGGTGGCAGCCCTGGCCGGCATCGGCCTGCTCTTCGCCCTGTACCCGGCCGTGCGCGCCATGCGCCAGTCCTGGGGGGCCTACGGCGTGCACCTCGGCCTGGTGCTCCTGGCGCTGGGCGTGGCCTTTTCCGGGCCGTACAAGACCGAGCGCGAGGTGGTTCTTGCCCAGGGGGAATCCGTGTCCATCGGCGAGTTCACCGTGACCTACGCGGGATTGCGCGAGGACCGCAACGTGGGCGACATAGAGGTCCGGGCCACGGCCACCCTGGCGGTCACCAAGGACGGCCGGGACGTGGGCGTGCTCCAGCCCGACAAGCGCATGTACAAAAACTTCCCCAACCAGCAGTTCGCCGAGGTGGGCACCATCCCGAGCCTCGGCGACGAGCTCTACGCCACGCTGCTCGGCCTGACCGAGGACAACAAGGCGAGCTTCAAGATCAGCGTCAATCCGCTGGTCAACTGGATATGGATCGGCGGGACGATCATGTGCCTGCTCGCCTTCCTGCTGCTCAAGCGCACGCCCAGGCCCGGCGAGGTCAGGTAATGGCGGGACCGGGCAAACCCCTGCTGACCGTCAGGCGGGCGGCCAAGTTCTTCGGCAGCAAGCTCGTCTTCAAGGAGATCTCCTGCGAGGTCCGTTCCGGCGAGATTCTGCTGGTGGCCGGTCCCAACGGCGCGGGCAAGTCCACGCTCATGCGCATCATGGCCGGACTGAGCAAGCCGTCGGCGGGCGAGGTCCTGCGCGGGCTCGAGCCCGAGGAGACGGCCTATCTGGGTCACGCCACCTTCATCTATCCCGGGTTGACCGCCCTGGAGAACCTGCGCTTCTGGGCGTCCATGTACGGCCTGTCGCCGACCCGGGACGAGCTCATGGCCCTGCTCAAGCGGGTGGGGCTGGAGCGGGCGGCCGAGGAAAAGGCCGGAGCGTTCTCGCGCGGCATGGCCCAGCGGCTGAACCTGGCGCGCGTCTACCAGGCGGACCCCAAGCTCATCTTTCTCGACGAACCCGGCACCGGCCTGGACCCGGCCTCGCTGAAGCGGCTGCGCGCAGAGATCGCCGGGCTGCGCGACCACGGCACGGCCATCGTCTGGATCAGCCACCATGTGGCCGAGGACGCGGCCCTGGCCGACACGGTCCTGGCACTGGGGGGACGCAGGGTGGAATATTTCGGCCCGGCCTCGGACTTCACCCCGGAGGGCGCATGCTGAAGCGCACCCTGGTCATGGCCAAAAAGGACCTCAAGCTTTCCCTGTCCGGGGGCCAGGGACTGGTTCAGGCGGTCCTGCTCGGCCTGTTGCTGATCTTCCTGTTTTCGCTGTCCAAGCCACTGGGCGGGGCCATCTCGCCCCAGGCTGCGGGCGCCATCTTCTGGCTGGCCTCGGCCTTCGGCCTGGTCCTTGTCTTCAACGACCTGTTCGCCATCGAGGAGATGAACGGCGCGCGCATCGGCATCCTGTCCTCGCCCGCCCCGGTGCACGCGGTCTGGCTGGGCAAGGGGCTGGCCGGGTTCGGCCTGCTGTTCGTCTCGCAACTGGTGTTTCTGCCCGCCACGGCGGCCTTTCTGGGCCAGTCGGTCCACGGCCCGTGGTGGCTGCTCTGGGTCACGCTGTTGGGCGCGGACCTCGGGCTGGTCATCATCGGCGCGTTGCTTGGGGCGCTCTCCCAGGGCCAGGCGGCCCGCGAGTCGCTGCTCTCGGTCATCGTGTTCCCCTTGCTGCTGCCCGTGCTCCTGTCCGGCATCACCCTGTTCGGCCTGTGCTTCTCGCCGGAGCACACCATGGGCTACGGCCAGTGGCTGGGCCTGATTTTCGCCTTCGACTGTCTGTTCGGCGGGGCCGGGCTGTTCCTGTTCCCGTTCGTCTATAGTGGGGAAGAGTAGTTATGAAAGTTTCCATCCTGGCCATCCTGGCGGGCATCGCGCTGGTGGCGCATCAGGCCATGATCTGGTTCTACGCGCCCATCGCCCAGTCCGGGCCCGTGCAGAAAATCTTCTACATGCACCTGCCGTGCTCCTGGTGGGCCCTGGTCTCCTTTTTCGTGGTCTTCGTGGCCTCCATCCTCTACCTGTTCTCGCGCGACGACCGGTACGACAGGGTGGCGGCCGGAGCCGGGGAGCTGGGCGTGCTCTTCGCGACCATGACCCTGATCTCCGGATCCACCTGGGCCCGGGCCGAGTGGGGCCACTGGTGGCTGTGGGACCCGAAGCTGACCACCGCCCTGATCATGTGGTACGTCTACGCCGGATATCTGGTCCTGCGCGGCACCCCCATGGGCCGCGACCGCAAGGCCCTGGTCTGCGCCGTGCTCGGCATTGTCGCCTTCCTGGACGTGCCGCTGGTCTTCTTCGCGGCCAAGCTCTGGGGCAGCGCCCATCCCGACGGCCTGGCCCGCCAGGGCTCGGGCATGGAGGCGCGCATGTGGCATACGGTTTTCGCCGGGCTCTTCGCCTTCGGGCTGCTTTGGGGCGCCATGCTCCTGACGCGCATCCGCCAGCTCGGTCAGAAGGCCCGGCTCGAGGCCATGCTCGTCTGGGACGAGGAATAACATCGTAAGCAAAACGAGAGGATACACCATGTCCGCAACCGTCTATATTTTCATAGCCAACGTGGCTGTCTGGCTCGGCGTGGCCGGATATCTCGCCTTCCTGGCCTCGCGCTCCGCCGGTCTGGAAAAGCGCATCCGCCAACTGGAACTGCTGGGGGACGACCATGACGGATAGCCGCGTCCCGTTCGGCCGCAAGGCCGTCGTCCTGGCCGTGTTCCTGGCCCTGGCGGCCATGTTCGCGACCAGCTTCCTGTACCGCATGAACAACCCCAATCTGTTCGTGAAGTCCCAGGCCCCGCGCAGCTTCGCCGAGGAAGGCGGAGAGCGGGGCGGCCAGGGCGCGCCCGCCATGGGCGGAGCCATGAACGGGGCCATGTCCCGGGTCAAGGAGTACATGGAGCGGGTCAAGGGGAATCCCGAGGATGTGGAGGCCCTGGTCGGGCTGGGCAACTCGTTTTTGATGATGCGCGCCTGGGACCGCGCCCTGGAGCCCCTGGAAAAGGCCCGCAGCCTCAGGCCGGATGACGCCACGGTGCTCAAGGCCGTGGGCATCGCCTATTTCAACAAGGAGGAGTACGCCAAGGCGAGCGAGGCGTACGAGACCATCCTCAAGGTCGACCCGCAGGACACCCTCGCGCTTTTCAATTTGGGCGTGATTAACAAGCATTATTTCAAAAAACCGGACATTGCCCAAACATACTTCGAAAAGGTCCTGGCTTTGGAAAAACAAGATGCGGAAATGCTCAAGCTGGCCCGCGAGGAGTTGGGGAAATAAGATCGTCAATCATTCAAGACTGTTGAGTTCCGCAACACAGCCCCGGATATGATTGACAAGAACCTGAAAATAACTACAATGTCACATTCCGTGGCTTTATCCGCCGGAGACGGTATTTCCGGCGGCCTGCTGGTAAACACATTGAGTGGTACGAACCCTTATACATTTCGAGGAGAGGTAGCATGAGAGTCAAACTGAGTCTGATTGCTCTGTGTCTCGTCATGGCGGCCATGCTGGCGGCCTGCGGCGGCGAAGCGAAAAAGGATGAGAAGAACGACAAGAAGGCCGACGTGGAGACCGGCGAGGTCGCCGCTCCGGCCAAACTCGTCCTCGGCGTTGCCGGCGCCCACTCCGGCGACCTGGCCTCCTATGGCCTGCCCACGGTCAACGCCGCCAAGCTGGTGGCCGAGAAGATCAACGCCGCCGGCGGCGTGAACGGCGCCATGGTCGAGGTCGTGCCCCAGGACGACCAGTGCAAGCCCGAACTGGCCACCAACGTCGCCACCAAGCTGCTCTCCGACGACGTGAAGATCGTGCTCGGCCACATCTGCTCCGGCGCCACCAAGGCCGCGCTGCCCATCTACCTGTCCGGCAAGATCGTGCTCATGTCCCCGTCCGCCACCAACCCGCCGCTGACCCAGTCCGGCGAGTACCCCAACTTTTTCCGGACCATCGCTCCGGACGACGCCCAGGCCGCCCTGGAAGTCGCCTTCGCCAAGTCGCTGGGCCTGAAGAAGGTCGCCATCATCCACGACAAGGGTGACTACGGCAAGGGCTTCGCCTCCTTCTGCAAGCAGTTCATCGATGCCGACCCGGACATCGAGCAGGTCCTGTTCGAGGGCGTGACCCCCGGCGCCGTGGACTACTCCGCCGTGGTCCAGAAGATCAAGAGCTCCGGCGCCGAGGGCGTCATCTTCGGCGGCTACCATCCGGAGGCCTCCAAGATCGTCACCGGCATGCGCAAGAAGGACATGGACATTCCTTTCATGTCGGATGACGGCGTGAAGGACGACACCTTCATCAAGGTCGCCGGCAAGTACGCCGAGGGCGTCTACGCCACCGGTCCCATGGATTTCTCCGCCAATCCCCTGTACCAGGAGGCCGTGGCCGCCCACAAGGCCAAGTTCGGCACCGATCCCGGCCCGTTCTTCCCCGAGGCCTACTCCGCGGCCCTGGCCCTGCTGAACGCGGTCAAGGTCGCCGGCGGCACCGATTACGACAAGATGATCGATGCCCTGCACACCTCCTATGTCGAGACTCCGGTCGGCAAGATCAAGTTCGACGCCAAGGGCGACGCCGAGGGCGTCGGTTTCGCCGTCTACCAGGTGAAAGACGGCAAGTACGCGGAAGTCAAGTAGATATAGGCTTCCGAACGGATTAGACCAGGGGACGGGCCAAAGCCCGTCCCCTGGATTTATTTAATGAACAGGGATCACGACAATGGAATATTTCCTTGAGCTGTTCATGGGTGGGCTCACCCGAGGCAGCATCTACGCTCTGATCGCGCTGGGCTACACCATGGTCTACGGCATCATTGAGCTGATCAACTTCGCCCACGGCGAGATCTACATGATCGGGGCCTTCACCGGGCTCATCGTGGCCGGGCTGCTGACCATGCTGGGCTTCCCGGGGTACGCCATCCTGGTCATCGCCATCGTGTGCGCGGTCATCTGGGCCGCGGCCTACGGGTTCACCATCGAGAAGATGGCCTACAAGCCGCTGCGCAACGCCCCCAGGCTGTCCCCGCTCATCTCCGCCATCGGCATGTCGATCTTCCTGCAGAACTACGTCATGCTCGCCCAGACCTCGGACTTCCTGCCCTTTCCCGAACTCATCCCGCATTTCGCCTTCATGGAAAAGATGGGCTCGATCATGAGCTCGGCCGAGCTGGTCATCATCCTGGCCACCGTCGCCTCCTGCGTGGGACTGACCCTGTTCATCAAGTTCACCAAGCTGGGCAAGGCCATGCGGGCCACGGCCCAGAACCGCAAGATGGCCATGCTGGTGGGCATCAACGTGGACATGGTCATCTCCGCCACCTTCGTCATCGGCTCCAGCCTGGCGGCCGTGGGCGGCGTGCTCATCGCCTCGCACATCGGCCAGATCAACTACTACATAGGCTTCATCGCGGGCATCAAGGCGTTCACCGCCGCGGTGCTCGGCGGCATCGGCTCCCTGCCCGGGGCCATGCTCGGGGGCCTG
Organism: Pseudodesulfovibrio hydrargyri; assembly: GCF_001874525.1. Lineage (NCBI taxonomy): Bacteria > Pseudomonadati > Thermodesulfobacteriota > Desulfovibrionia > Desulfovibrionales > Desulfovibrionaceae > Pseudodesulfovibrio > Pseudodesulfovibrio hydrargyri. The sequence goes on from NZ_LKAQ01000004.1 coordinate 2,354,442, forward strand.
GTCCTCGGCCTGACCGAGGCGTTCGCCACCGGCTACGTCTCCTCGGACTACGAGGACGTTTTCGCCTTCCTGCTGCTCGTCCTCATCCTGATCTTCAGGCCGTCGGGCATCATGGGCAAGGAAAAGACCCAGAAGGTCTAACCGGGATCATCGCGGCCCTCGCGGCCGCTCACCGTGAAGGAATATACAGTGAGCATCGATAGCAAAACCATGAACCAGAGCTTCATCAGGTTCTTTTTGACCGCAGGGTGCGACGGCTACGCCCACGCGGTCAGAAAGTCGCTGCTGGTGGCCCTGTGGTTCGTCTTCCTGACCTTCCCGATCATGGTCATCCGGGTGAACACCATCGAGAACACGGTGGTCTGGCACTGGAGCAGGATCGGGTACGTGGCCCTGGCCATCTTTTTCGGCTCCTTTGTCTGGCGCTGGCTGCTGGCGCGCAAGGAACTCAAGAAGGACGACACCCGCAACGAGACCAGGGTGGAGTCCCTGCTGACCCAACTGCAGTCGCACCCGATCTTCAAATTCACCGCCCTGGGCCTGCTGGCCCTGGCCGCCGCGGTCTATCCCTGGGTCTTCGACCTCTACCAGACCAACATCATGATCTCCTGCCTGGTCTACATCGTGCTCGGACTGGGACTGAACATCGTGGTCGGCCTGGCCGGTCTGCTCGACCTGGGCTACGTGGCCTTCTACGCCGTGGGCGCCTACGCCTACGCCCTGTGCAACATGCACTGGAACATCGGCTTCTGGTACATGCTCCCGGTGGGCGCGGTGCTCGGGGCGATCCTCGGCATCCTCCTCGGCTTCCCGGTCCTGCGGCTGCGCGGCGACTATCTGGCCATCGTCACCCTGGGCTTCGGCGAGATCATCCGGCTGGTGCTCGAGAACTGGGGCGACGTGACCATGGGTCCCTCGGGCATCTCCTCCATCGCCAGGCCGGGGCTGTTCGGCGTCAAGCTCGGCGTGGTCGGGTCCACCCAGTACATGTTCTACATCATGGTCGCCCTGATGGTCCTGACCATCTTCTGCGTCAACCGGTTGCAGAACTCCCGCATCGGGCGCGCCTGGCTCGCCCTGCGCGAGGACGAGATCGCCTGCCAGGCCATGGGTATCGACAAGATGAAGACCAAGCTCATGGCCTTTGCCCTGGGCGCCACCTGGGCCGGCATGGCCGGGGTGGTCTTCGCGGCCAAGACGACCTTCATCAATCCGGCCTCGTTCACCTTCTGGGAATCGGCCATCATCCTGTCCATCGTGGTCATTGGCGGCATGGGCTCCATCCGGGGCGTCATCGCCGGGGCCGTCATCCTCATCCTGGTGCCCGAGTACCTGCGCGAGTTCGCCCAGTTCCGCATGCTCCTGTTCGGGTCCATTATGGTCCTGGTCATGGTTTTCCGGCCTCAGGGACTGATCAGCGCCAAGCGCAAGGTCTACGAGTACAAGGCCGCAGAGGCGGAGGCCGTCCATGAGTAATCCTGTCCTGAACGTCAACGCCGTGAGCAAGGACTTCGGCGGCATCCGCGCCCTGGACGAGGTCGATCTGGTGGTCAACGACAAGGAGATCGTCGCCCTCATCGGCCCCAACGGGGCGGGCAAGACCACCTTCTTCAACTGCATCACCGGCATCTACACGCCGACCAGCGGCGACGTGATCATCGATCCCGAGGCCAAAGGCAAGACCCGGCGCATCAACGGCAAAAAGCCCAACATCGTGACCGAACTGGGCATGGCCCGGACCTTCCAGAACATCCGCCTGTTCCCGTCCATGACCGCGCTGGAAAACGTCATGATCGGCACCCACTGCCGGACGAAGTCCTCCATCTGGGGAGCCATCTCCCGCAACGGGGCCACCCGCCGCGAAGAGCAGGCGGTCATCCGGAAGGCCTACGACCTGCTGGAGCTGGTCGGGCTCAAGGAGTTCGTCAACGAGCTGGCCATGAACATGCCCTACGGCAAGCAGCGCCGGCTCGAGATCGCCCGCGCCCTGGCCACGGACCCGTTCCTCCTGCTCCTGGACGAGCCCGCCGCGGGCATGAATCCCCAGGAGACCCGGGACCTGGAGGAACTGATCGTCAGCATCCGCGAAAAGTACGGCATCTCGATCATGCTCATCGAGCATGACATGAAGATGGTCATGTCCATGTCCGACCGCATCTACGTCCTGGACTACGGACGCATGATCGCGGACGGCACGCCCGAGGAGATCGCGGCGAATCCGGAGGTCATCAAGGCCTACCTCGGGGAGGAACACGATGACTAGGATGCTCGAACTGAAAAACGTCAACAGTTTTTACGGAAACATCCAGGCCCTGTACGACGTCAACCTGCATGTCGACCGGGGCGAGATCATCACCCTGATCGGGGCCAACGGAGCGGGCAAGTCCACCACGCTGATGACCATCTGCGGCGTGGTCCAGGCCCGACAGGGCCAGGTCCTGTACCAGGACGAGGAGATCACCAGGCTCGCGCCCAACGCCATCGTCCGGCAGGGCATCTGCCAGGTGCCCGAAGGACGCCTGATCTTTCCGGAACTGACCGTCCAGGAGAACCTGGACATGGGCGCGTTCATGCGCTCCAACAAGGCCGAGATCAAGCGGGACATGGAGTACTGCTTCGACCTCTTTCCCATCCTGGCCCGGCGGCGCAGGCAGCAGGGCGGTACCCTGTCCGGCGGCGAGCAGCAGATGCTGGCCATCGGCCGCGCGCTCATGGCCCGGCCCGCGCTTCTGCTTCTGGACGAGCCGTCCATGGGGCTGGCCCCGCTGGTGGTCAAGCAGATCTTCGAGATCATCAAGAAGGTCAACAGCGAGAACAACACGACCATCTTCCTGGTGGAGCAGAACGCCAATCTGGCGCTCAAGATCGGCCACCGGGGGTACGTCATGGAAAACGGGAGGGTCGTCCTTTCGGACTCCTGCGACAAACTGCTCGCGAACGAGCAGGTGAAACGGGCCTACCTGGGTCTATAATGGAAAACACCGAGGCCGGGCGCTACGCTCGGCCTCGTCATATATGGTTAGCAAAAACGCTCTGGAGGAATGACATGAGCAAAATACTCGATAAAGCATTGACCTTTGACGATGTCCTGCTGTTGCCGGGCTATTCCAACGTCCTGCCCAACGCGGTCGACGTGTCCACCTACCTCACACCTGGGATCAAACTGAACATTCCGCTGATCTCCGCGGCCATGGACACGGTCACCGAGTCGCGCATGGCCATCTCCATGGCCCGCCACGGCGGTGTCGGCGTGATCCACAAGAACATGTCCGTGCGCGAGCAGGCGAGAGAGATCGACCGGGTCAAGAAGTCCGAGTCCGGCATGATCTCCGACCCCATCACCGTGCACCCCGACGACGACCTGGGCAAGGTCAAGGCGATCATGAGCGAGTACCGCATTTCCGGCCTGCCCGTGGTCAAGGGCGACCACCTGGTCGGCATCATCACCAACCGCGACATCCGCTTCGTCCAGGACGACAAGTCCCTGGTCTCCGAGCTGATGACCTCCCGCGACCTGGTCACCGTGCCCGAGGGCATCGACAACGAGGAGGCTAAGCGCAAGCTGCACCAGCACCGCATCGAGAAGCTCCTGGTGGTCGACGAGGAGAACCGGCTCAAGGGGCTGATCACCATCAAGGACATCAACAAGCACAAGAAGTACCCCGACGCGGTCAAGGACTCGCGCGGCCGCCTGCTGGTCGGCGCGGCCATAGGCATCGGCAAGGACTGCCTGTCCCGGTCCGAGGCCCTGCTGCACGCGGGCGCGGACTTCCTGGTCCTCGACTCGGCCCACGGCCATTCCGAGAACATTCTCAAGTCCACGCGCGAACTGCGCGCCACCTTCCCCGACCTCCAACTGGTGGGCGGCAACGTGGCCACCTACGAGGGCGCCAAGGCACTCATCGAGGCGGGCGTGGACACGGTCAAGGTCGGCATCGGCCCCGGCTCCATCTGCACCACCCGCGTGGTGGCCGGGGTGGGCGTGCCCCAGATCACGGCGGTCATGGAGGCCAGCCGCGCGGCGCGCGAGGCCGACAAGTGCATCATCGCGGACGGCGGCATCAAGTACTCCGGCGACGTGGTCAAGGCGCTGGCCGTGGGCGCGAACACCTGCATGATGGGCTCGGTCCTGGCCGGCACCGAGGAGTCCCCGGGCGAGACCATCCTGTACCAGGGCCGGACCTACAAGCAGTACCGGGGCATGGGCTCCATCGACGCCATGAAGAAGGGCAGCTCGGACCGCTACTTCCAGGAGAAGTCCAAGAAGCTGGTCCCCGAGGGCATCGTCGGCCGGGTGCCGTACCGCGGCAAGGTGGGCGAGTCCCTGTACCAGTTCATCGGCGGCCTGCGTTCCGGCATGGGCTACACCGGTTCGGCCAACATCGCCGAGTTGTTCGAGAAGTCCAAGCTGGTCCAGATATCCTCGGCCGGACTGCGCGAATCCCACGTCCACGACGTGACCATCACCAAGGAATCCCCGAACTACCGCGGCGACGGCTAGCCGCCGGTGCCGGGCTCGGGAATGGTAATTCGCCTTTTCATTTCTCCCATTGTGAATTAGAGAGAAACGCATGCAAGACAACAGAGTTCTCATCCTTGATTTTGGCAGTCAGTTCACCCAGCTGATCGCGCGCCGAGTGCGCGAGGCCGGGGTATATTCCGAGATCCACCCCTGCAACGTCGACCCCGAACGGGTCAAGGCGTTCAAGCCCTCGGCCCTGATCCTGTCCGGCGGCCCGTCCAGCGTGCTGGAAGGCGGCTGCCCCGAATTGAACATGGAATACCTCGAGATGGGCATTCCCGTGCTGGGCATCTGCTACGGCATGCAGCTGCTGGCCCACAATCTCGGCGGCCGGGTGGTGGCTTCCACCGACCGCGAATACGGCCGGGCCCAGTTCTACGCCCAGAACGACTCCATCCTGTTCGACGGGGTTGAGGACAAGGACGACCTGACCGTGTGGATGTCCCATGGCGACCGCGTCGAGGCCCTGCCCGACGGGTTCGTGCCCATGGGCAAGTCCGACTCCATCGAGTTCGCGGCCATGGGCAACGTCGAGAAAAAGATCTACGCCCTGCAGTTCCACCCCGAGGTGGCCCACACCACGGACGGCTCCCTGATCATCCAGAACTTCCTGTTCAAGGTGGCCGGACTGAAGGCGACCTGGTCCATGTCCTCCTTCGTGGACACGACCATCGAGGCCCTCAAGGAGCAGGTCGGCGACGCCAAGGTCGTGCTCGGCCTGTCCGGCGGCATCGACTCCACCGTGGCCGCGGTCATGCTGCACAAGGCCATCGGCAAGAACCTGCACTGCATCTTCGTGGACAACGGGCTGCTGCGCATGGGCGAGCGCGAGGAGGTCGTCGGTTTCCTGGCCGAGCACTTCGACCTCAACGTCAAGATGGTCGACGCGTCGCAGGAGTTCCTGGCCGACCTCAAGGGGGTCGAGGACCCGGAGAGGAAGCGCAAGCTCATCGGCTACAAGTTCATCGAGGTCTTCGACCGCGAGGCCAAGGCCATCGAGGGCGTGAAATTCCTGGGGCAGGGCACCCTGTACCCGGACGTCATCGAATCCGAATCCTTCAAGGGCCCCTCGGCCGTGATCAAGTCCCACCACAACGTGGGCGGCCTGCCCGAAAAGATGAACCTCAAGCTGGTGGAACCCCTGCGCGAGCTGTTCAAGGACGAGGTGCGCCGCGCGGCCTACGAGCTCGGCCTGCCCGAGCACATCATCTGGCGCCAGCCGTTCCCGGGCCCGGGCCTGTCCATCCGCGTTATCGGCGAGGTGACCGAGGAGCGGCTCCAGATTCTCCGCCTGGCCGACAGGATCGTCCAGAACGAGATGCTGGCCTCGGACTGGTACCGCAAGGTCTGGCAGGGCTTCGCCGTGCTCCTGCCGCTCAAGACCGTGGGCGTCATGGGCGACGACCGCACCTACGAAAACGTCATCGCCCTGCGCATCGTCGATTCCCTGGACGCCATGACCGCGGACTGGTCCCGGCTCCCCTCGGAGCTGCTGGCCCGCATGTCCAACCGGATCATCCGCGAGGTCAAGGGCGTCAACCGGGTGGTTCTGGACATCTCCTCCAAGCCGCCGAGCACCATCGAGTGGGAATAGCCCGAGAGATTAACCGATTACCCAGGTGAGCATATGTTTGGAATAGGCGGACCCGAATTATTGATTATCTGCGTGGTGGCGCTCATCGTCATCGGCCCTCAGAAGCTGCCCGAACTGCTCCGTTCCCTGGGCAAGGGCGTGGCTGAGTTCAAGCGCGTCGGCAACGAGGTCAAATCCACCCTGGACGACGAGGTCACCAAGGCCGAGGCCGCTGCCCGCAAGAAGGAAGTGGACGCCGAGCTGGCCCGCCGCAAGGCTGAAAAGGCCAAGCAGGAGGAGGCCGCCGAATCCGCCGCCGAGGCCCCGGCTGCCGAATCCGCTGCCGAGGCCCAGGCCGAAACGGCGGGTGAAGCTGAGCCCGAAGAGAAAAAGGCCTAGGTTTCAATGAGTTCCGAGAAAGACGACGTCAAAGGGCCCGAAGAGGAGCCCGTCTCCAGCCAGGCCGTCGAGCCGGAGGAAGACCCGACCCTGATGGACGTGGAGCCGTCCGAATCCGCCGGGGCCGAGACCTGCGACGCCCCTGAAGAGGAGACTTCCTCCGGGAGCGATGAGGGCGGCGACGAGGTTGCCGCGCCCGAACCGCCCGAGGTGTACGCCGCCACGGCCGTCCCGGCCGAGGGCGGCGACGGGGGAGGTTCGGACACCGGTGCGGCTTCCGCCGTATCCGACGACGAGCCGGAAGATGAGGACGACGAAGACGACGAGGACGCGGATCCCGAGGACGGCGAAGGGGCCCAGATGTCCCTGCTCGACCATCTCGGCGAACTGCGCTCCCGCCTGACCCGCGCGGCCCTGGCCGTGTGCGTGGGCATGGTCGCCTGTTATTCCTTTGCCTCGCAGATGTTCGACATCCTCATGCAGCCCATGGTGGACGTCTTTCAGAAGCAGGCCGCGGCCACCGGCCCGCTGCTCACCCCGGAGTTCTACCAGCAGTTCGGCGCTGTCTTCGAGAAGATGCTGGCCGCCAACGGGTTCAACCACCCCGAGCAGATGCAGATATTCATGGGCGCCCTGCAAAAGGCGCTCATGGCCGTGGCCAGGGAGGGGCATTTCCAGTACACCTATCCGGCCGAGGCCTTTTTCGCGCACATAAAAATATCCATCGTGGCCGGTCTATTCCTGGTCAGCCCGTACGTGTTCGCCCAGATATGGGGGTTCATCGCCCCGGGCCTGTACGCCCACGAGCGCAAATGGATGGTGCCCATGGCCCTGTTCTCGGGCATGTTCTTCACCGGCGGCGCGCTGTTCGGCTATTTCCAGGTCTTCCCCTACGCCTTCGACTTTTTCGCAGGGTTCTCCAACGAGGGCATTCAGTTCGTTCCCAAGCTCAACGAATATCTAAGTTTCTGTCTGAAGCTCCTGTTCGCCTTCGGCCTTGTATTCGAGCTGCCCCTGTTCATCTTCTTCCTGGCACGGCTGGGCATGGTCTCGTCCACGGGGCTGCGCAAGAAGCGCAAGTATGCCATCCTGTTCGCCTTTGTCCTGTCGGCCATCCTGACCCCGCCGGACCCCTTCACCCAGTGCCTCATGGCCGGGCCCCTGATCGTCCTTTATGAGGTCGGCATCTGGGTGGCCTTCTTCTTCGGCAAGAGGGAGAAACGCCATCTGCAGAAGCAGGCCCAGGCCGAGGCAAAGGCCCAGGCCGAACTGGACGCCGTGGCCGAAAAGGGCGGCGACGAGGACGGAGAAGAGACCCCCTAGCGACCGCATCCTGGGCGGGCATCGCAAAAGTCGGTGCCTGCCCTGTTTATTTTTCTAGTCTTTTCCTCTATGTATGGGGACGACGCTCAAGTTCTACAGGAAAGGAGTGCGCCATGCGCCAGGCCACAGTGGCTCGGACCACCAAGGAAACGGACATATCCCTGACCCTGAATCTCGACGGTGAGGGGAAGGTCGCGGTCGACACCGGCATCGGGTTCGCCGACCACATGCTCACCCTGTGCGCCTTCTGGGCCGGGTTCGACCTGGACCTGACCTGCAAGGGGGACCTGGAGATCGACACCCACCACAGCCTGGAGGACGTCGGGCTCTGCCTGGGCCAGGCCCTTGCCGAGGCCCTGGGCGACAAGCGGGGCATCAACCGCGTGGCTTCGGCCAAGGTCCCCATGGACGAGGCGTTGGCCGAAGTGGTCGTGGACCTCTCGGGCCGCCCCTACATCGTCTACGACGACGCCCTGTTGCCCGACCTCATCGCGGGCGACGAGAAGGACGTCTGGCGCGAATTTTTGAAGTCCCTGGCGTACAAGGCGGGCATGAACCTGCACGTCAAATTCGAGTACGGCCAAAACGGCCATCATCTGCTGGAAGCGGCCTTCAAGGCCCTGGGCCTGGCCCTGTCCAAGGCGGCCACCGTCGGGCGCAAGGGGGTCTCCAGCACCAAAGGGAGTCTCGACTGATGAAACGTTCCGCTGTCTTTACCGTCCTGGCCCTGTCGTGTCTGGTCCTGCTGGCCGTGGCCGGTTGCGGCAAGTCCACCCGGACGGCCGCCGTGCCGCGTCCCGAGGGCAAGCTGGCCGTGGCCGGGTTCTCCAATCCCACCTTCAACTGGGAACTTCTGGCGGGCTATCTCGACGAAGAGGGCAAGCCCGCGCCCGCAGGGACCGTCGAGACCCTGAACATGATTCTGGCCGACACCCTGCAGCAGCACCAGGTCTTCGATTACATCACCCCGGACGCCGTGCGCCAGTGCGAGGACGTGGTTGTGTTCGAGGACTCGGGCAAGCCCCGGGTGTCCGCGTGGAAGTACTGGCTCGGCGTGGGCAAGTGCATCCAGGCCGATTTTCTGCTCGTCCCGCAGCTGACCACCTGGCGCGAGCGCGTGGGCAGCGACGCGGGCGTGGAGACCCCGGCCTCGGTGGCCATCGACTTCTACCTGATCGATGTCAAGAACGAGCGGATGCTCCGCTCCCGCTACGAGGAGACCCAGCAGTCGCTGCTGGAGAACCTCTATAACGCCAAAAAGTTCGCCGCCCGCGGCGGCAAGTGGGTGACCGCCACCCGCCTGGCCCGCGACGGCATGGACGAGAAACTCACGGAACTCGGATTATGATTCCGATGCGCGTAGAATAATACTCGCCAAACACTCGGATTGAATAAAATCAAGGGGTTAGCTGTATGTTTCAGCTAGCCCCTTTTTCGTGTTTTCTGACTGTCTGCCAACCAGAAATGCCAGCCTGCGTGGTTGGCAGCGTTAGGCTGATTTGGTTTGAGGTGATTCTTTCAGCTAATACCAGCTGGTTTTTGCTGACGAGTTCAGTGAAAACTGGATGGTTTTTTGTGGCGTGTTGAGCTGTGACTGGAAAGCCGGTTTACCGGCTATTTAGTTTTGCTTCTATCTCTACTACGTGGCTTTTCAAAGAAAAGATTGATAGAATATAGAAGTTTTGAAAACTGTTAACTAGGAAGCCGTCACTGTATGAAAGGTATCTCAATTCTGACGATCAAAAAGCTCTATGCAATGTCAGGCAATGAATGTGCAATGCCCGCTTGTGATACAAAATTATTTTCCAAGGCAGGAGTTTTTCTTGGGGAGATTTGCCATATCAATGCTAAAAATAGAAATGGTTCAAGGTTCGATCCAAACCAATCAGACGAAGAGCGAAACGGTTATGACAACCTTCTAATTCTTTGTCCTAACTGCCACACGATTATTGACAGTCGGGAAGATTGGTATCCCGCCGAAGCCCTGAGAGAGATTAAGAAAATTCATGAAAGTAATCGTGGACGAAAAGAAAATGATGAAGACATGTTTAAAGCACAGCAGATTTTAAATACCTCAGCGGCTGTGAATGTCAGCAATTCAAGTAATGTGGTGGTAAATAGTCCTGGAGCTAAGCAGACTACCATTTTACAATTCAAGACACCCAAGAAGGCATCTCCATCGATCATTCCTCCTTCTGATAGTGTCGCAAATGATCGTTTATCTCGTTCATATATAAAACATTTGATTGATCGTTATAACGACTTTGCAAGCAAGAATAAGAACCGAAGGGCAAAATTTAGCTATGCTGTTATTTACAGTAGCATCCAGAAGCAGTTTGGAACGAAGTGGGATTTATTGAGTGTAAATGATGTCGAAGCATGTGCTGAGTTTGTTCAAAAGAAAATTGATAATACGATTCTAGGAAAACTCAATAAGTCAAAGGGGCGCAAGAATTATTCAAGCTTTAGTGAGTGGAGTGAAATGTATCCAAATTTGAAGCAATCTTAAGAAGCCTGTGTTGTTTAATCGGAGGAGTTTGTATGAATATGCCATCGCTGCCAGCCAATAATGTGTATGCCTACCTTACTACAATTGGAATAGCTCTAATATTGTTTGCAATGGTTGTTCCTCAAAAGAAAGAAAGTGAATATCTATTGCTGATAAGCTCAACAGAAGAAGAACTGAAAATTGCAGAGCTAGAAATGGCCGAAGCAAACAGGCAACTTAATAATCTTAATGAACTGTATGAACTCTCTCAGAGAATTGAGAGCAAGATGTTTTTTAACTACGAGAAAGACACTCCTGGGATGACTGGTGAACAGCTAGTGAAATTTATTAATGAACGATTTCGTGATTATAAACGATCTATGTTTGACAAAGAAGACGCAATCGCAAAAGTTCAAGCTAAAAGGGTGTCTTTAATGGCATCTGTTGATCAAAAGAGCAAAATGATTGAAGCACGCGGAGCAGTCGTTGAAAGATATTGGATGCTCGGAAAAGTGTGTGTCTCATTAGGCTGTGGATTGCTTATAGCAATTATTCCGTGGTGGAAAGAGCAGAGGAATATAAGCGCTATTTGAATAGTTAAGGGGCATCTGAGGCAGGCATACGCTGGTGATGCTTGATGGTAGACTAGTATATTTAGTGGTTTGCCCCTAAAGGGATTAGCACACTGGACCACGCTCCTTTTCCATTGTCTGAAGGGATATGAGGAAGAATTTGATCAACTGTGCGAATATGCAATTCGGGGGATTCTTTAGCCATGTCCCATATGTGAAACGAATACGCTTCGCCTATTTTACTAGCCTGATTCCATTCATTTCTTGTTAGATAAAATCTAAGAGGGGAGGCTATTGTTGACTTGACTTCAACCATGATTGATATGATTTCTTCATCTTTGTAGTCGTAAGACAGTACATCGTACCCTGCATAGTTATCATCAAGTCCTGTCCAGATAGGGGGCTTGGCAATCCCAAGACGTTCCAGTCTATCATTTTCGTAGCCAATGCTTAGTAATTCCGCCTCTCTTGCTTGTTCCATCTTTTCAATGTCGTTTTTCAGACGGGCATGTCCAGCAACATCGTCCCACCACCTGACTACATCCATGGGTGGCGGATCAATCATCAATCCCGCAGCACTAAATACATCTTGGTCATCCTGATTGAGTGTTTTTACAAAACGTTTTCGACCTGCTTTCATCATCTTTGACCAGATCGGCTGGTGTCGAATTACAACAGCTTTTATACACTCTTGGTAGAACGGCAAGCCATTCATAGGGCAATCATCTGCTACCAATGTGTGGAGATAAGAGGAGGCTTGTAAGTCTAGACTCAATCCGTCTGAATCGATCTTCTCAATCAGCTCAACGAGTTGTGAAACTCCTAGAGTTGGTTGCTGTTCAGCATATTTTCGAATGAGCTTCAAGCCTTCAAAAGAAGGGAGTGAAAACAAGCGCTCGGTAGGCACTCTCGAAATCATAAGCCATCCGCCGGATCGATTGCCTTTCCCTCTAGTTCAGAGATTAAATCGATGATGTCTTGGAGGCGAATATCGTAATCAATCGGATCTACGGCTTCTTCTTCATCAAGTGCTAATTCATGCAAATCTGGATCATCTAGGAGCACCTGCATATTCCTAATCTTCTCTGTTAATCTTCGGCTAACAGATAGATCAATGCTTCCTATTTGTGCAGGAGCTTTGGACCGATAAACGTAGATATTTGTCTCTTGGTCAGGAGGTAATCCTAGGCGATGAATTCGATCAATTGATTGAAGGTAGTGTGTAGAGACATAGCTTCTGTCTGCATAAATTGCATTATGACAAACAGTATGAAGGCTAATCCCTTCGCCTGCTGCGGCAGGATTGGCGATTAAGACTCGACAATTTTTGTCTTCATGGAATTTTTTAATTCTACCTTCACGAGTCTCTGGGTCGCTTGTTGACCCAGAAGGCACACCGCCGTGTATATAGACTGGATTTAGATCAGCCAATGAAGACGCAAAGCTGTGTATGCTGTCGGTAAAGATTGTCCAAATGACACTCTTTTTGCCCTCGCTCGCGAGTAGTCTCACATGGTCCATGACAGCTTTCATTTTAGCTGAATGACCTTCTTCTAGGACTGTGTCTGCAATTTTTGATTCTATTGAATAATCTTCGTTTGCCATAGCACTCAATGCCAGCACAGGATTCACAGAGAGTTGCAAGAGGCGCATTACTGATCTTCTTGCTTTTAGAATTTGGGTACTGGGCATATTCCTGCTGACTGTTCTCGAAAATTCCCTCAGGAATTCATTTCTCACGATTGAATATAGCGCAAGTTGCCCTGGCTCCATGTCCACATCAATAAAAAATCTTTTTGCAGGCGGAAGACCAAGTTCTGTTTTAGTTGTCCTAACATAAAGGTTGCCGAGAACTTCCCTAGGGGTTTTCCCATATACAACCTCTAGCCCTAATCCGTGTCCTGGCCATAAAAAATCGAGCTGCGATTCAATATCAGATGCAGCTTGTGGCATAGGAGTACCGGTGAGGATGTCTCTTCGTACTGGAAGTGTTGCTACACTGAGCAGGAAGGCTCCTCGCTGTGATGCCCATCCTGCTTTCATCCTATGAGACTCATCAAGAACAAGGTGGGTCGGTATTTTACTAATATGAGTGGACAGTGTCGATTGCTGACGGATCATTAAGTCGTAGGATATAATGAACCTTGTAGAGCCTGAGTTTAAAGCTGTTATGATGTCTATTTCCTGGCCCTCTAGGAGTGTGAAAGGTTCATTCCCATTATTGGGAGAATCCTCTTCCATGCATTCATCAACAATATCTTTCCAGGCTTGTGTCGCCGCTTTAGGACATACCACAATAAAATGTTGACCCGCTGCGCGAGTCAATGTGTGAAGGGCAAAGGTAACGGTAGTTTTTCCAGCCCCAGGAACAGAGAAGTTGGCTCCATTCGAAAGAGAAAGTAGATGGCTTAAGTCTCTCAGTTGGAACTCTTTCAAATGTCGTTTGGTGAAGCCAAGATGTTGAAGTCTCGATTCAAGTTCTGATGGTGGTATTTCTTCCACCAAGGTTTGCCTCTGCTCCCTTGCTTTTTTGATTTGTGCAGAGAAAGCCTTCAATTTATCAAGAGCATCACCTTCAGGTCGGAAACGAAAGTTTAATGAAACCTGGCTGTTTTTTGACCCCAGTTCACGGACCAGTCCCAATACATCCGCCCAAGAAGCTTGGATTGTATTGTTTGACGAAAGAAACTCGGTATTATTTGCTCTTACTGCTAGCTTAATCCTAGACCAAATAGGAGAGTCCGTTTCATTGGGGGGGACGGAAATAATGCCAGATTGATTGTGATGTGTCTGAATCGTCACAATTGTAGGAGTATTGCTCATCGCGTTCTTCCTACCTACATGCTATCGTTTTCAGTTCCGACCATACGTTTATCAACAGCTTCATTCATTTTGATCAAGAGAGCCTGAATTGATTCAATTTGCTTTTTCATGCCAGGCAAAGTGTGTTCGCCGGCAGATAGGACATCTATGCCTGTAAGCTTTGCATTTACCTGAGATAATGCTTTGAGTGCAGCCTTTTCTGATTTTTTTCCCTTCTCTCGTTCAAGAGCTGTCTGACAAGCATCAATCAGTGCGACAACAGCCTCTTCTTTTGATTCCTCATTTTTGAGAGCATCAATTATTAGGGAGTAGTCATTAACACCGTTGTCTTCTTCAATATCAATGAGAAAATCATCGTCTTCTGAGTCCAGGTCATCGCCAGTGGCATCATCTAAGTCCAACTGGTCATTAAGGATGTCGAGTACTTGTGGTGCAAGGTTTCCGAATGCAGCATTATAGGAGTATACACGACCAGGCACTTGATCTCTGTTTTCGTAGAGAGACCAAGCGATAACACGGCTAGCGTTCTGGAGCCCGCTTTCTTTTCTTGCAATTTTCTTAGGTATATCTCCGAATATTTGTTCGCCATCGCCACTTACTAAGTCGTACTGTCCTGGCTTACCTATCCATTCGTTCAAATAGAGGTCAGCTTCTTCTAATGACTGTAAGACGTTTTTAATGTCAGCCTCACTTCTACGCAGCCTGTCTCCAACTTCTTTCGGAGTTCTACCTTTATTTATCTGTCTCCTGACCAGTTGGGCATCACCAACCCAATCATATTCTAGTTTAGTCTCGGGCCGTGCTTGGAGGTCCGCTTCAATATCATCAATTTCATCAGCGGTAGTGTCAGGAGGTAATACAGCACATTCAACATGGCTAAACCGATTATCAACTGAGCCATCATCCCTTCGATAGAGCTCTCGCATGGCTGCCAGTCTGCGGTTGCCATTAACCACAACTCCTGTGCTTGTAATAAGGATAGGCTCTCTTTGACCGTCCCTGCTCAGAACTTCTATAATAGGTGTGACATTTGTAGTTTTTCTTTCTGCAAGTTTTACTAACAGTGTGTGTTGTTCTGTTTGTACAGAGCTTTTCTCTTGGCCTTTTGAAAAATGATCTTTTTCTAAACCTTGTTTTGCAATTGCGCTTTGTTGTGCAGAGAAGACCCTACAATTACCCATTCTATATACAGGTAGGTTGATGCCTACAGATATGACTTTGGGAGTATACTCGCCGCCTCTAAATTCATAGATTGGAGTTCCTGTTTTGTCTGAATTGTCAACTCGCTGAGCAATAAGTGTCTCTCGCTCAGATCTGGGTACGATGTTTATTTCATATTTCACTTGGTCCTCCAGGAATTCAGAGCTATTCGAAAGCAACGATGAGAATAGGTACAGTTACTACTCGATCAAAAAGTTTTAATTCTCTACAAACTCTTTCGGCGTGAGCGATATTGTCGCCAATGATTCGTCCAGCTTCTTGTGTTGGAAGAGCAATCGCTGCGCCTTCTATTTTTCCAGCTTGAAATAAATACTGTAATTTTAACAAATCATATGGAGCACGACTCATATTGCCTGTTTGAAGTTGAAACGCGAGATCATCCTTCAGAGAAAATACTTTTAATCCGAAATCGGGGTCTAGCTTTACATTTAGGCCCCATCCCTCGTTTAAAAATTCCAACTCGACATGCTCGCGAATAGCAGAGGTGCATCTTGGTTCGATTTTGATAGCAGGTGCTTCGAATACGTCAGTAAGCCAGTCCTTCAAATCTCGGTTTTCCCAGACTGAGCCTGCATTGTGATGGTCATCGTATGTGTAAGCAAGTTTCATATCATCCCTTTTGAGTTGGGTCATAAACCGGTTTATTCATTGGTCGTGTTCTTAGGGAGCCAGCCCTTAATTGATGGATTCGATCCCAAGCTATGTTGATGTATTTTTTGTCAACATCGCAGCCGTAGGCATTTCTGTTATGCTTTAAAGCTGCAATGGCTGATGAGCCAACCCCAAGGTAAGGATCAAGGACATTATCCCCCTCGTTAGTCAAAGACAGGACTAGCCGTTCAACAAGTCCAACAGGAAACTGGCAAGGGTGCTCTGTTTTTTCGACATGATTTGCTTTGACATTAGGAATATCCCATACATCTGTGGGATTTTTACCTAGTGGGTTGCCAGATAGTTTGCCTTTGTTAGGACCTTTAAAGTGCTTTTTCTTTGGGTATTTGGAGGGAACTCTGATGGGATCAAGGTTAAAGGTGTAGTTATCTGACTTGGTGAACCATAATATAGTCTCATGCCTTCCTGAGAGGCGCTTCTGACAATGGAGTCCATGACCGAATATCCATATGATCCTATTCCGTAGAATCATCCCATGTTGTTTGAAGAGGTCATATAAAATAATATCTAGAGGGAATACCTCTCCATCACTTACATGATTGCCGACCTGCCAGCATATAGACCCTTCTTCGTGAACTAATCGAACTGCCTCCGCAATACATGCTGCTTGCTCTTCGATATATTTATCTTGTGACTTTTTGCTCTCATATTCCTTTCCGATATTATACGGAGGAGATGTCGCAATTAGTTTCATAGATTCATTTGGGAATTTACGCATGTAGCTAAGATTGTCTTCTATAGCGATGTCAGCATTAACATCGTTTTGTAATCTAATAACATTCCCATTTTTTACTTCTTTTTTACTCATAGTATTTTTGCCTAGAGTTTTTGAAAAACATATGCGCTTACGCTTATCAGACTGTCGAACTTCAAACAAGCGTTATAGTTCACATAAACAACGGATGTCCTTCACGTGACTGACCAGAGTTTGTCAGGTCCAAGTTGATAGCAAAAGACCTAGTGGGGTCACAAGTCCAGCAGCCTCAGCTTTCGATTTTAATTTTCATTGTTTCAAAACTCACGTGACCTTGCTCCTAATTCAGACACGATTCTGGGGCCAGTCCTGCAGCGCAAGTCCGGCTTGTAAGTAAAGCTCCTTTGCGCTTTGAGCACTATGTGCCTGTATGCTTCAATCGGATAGATCGTCTAACACGCGATCACATGCTGCTAGGAAGTCTTCTTTGGTTTCCGATGAAACAGAGTCTGGTCCTTCGTGTACCAGTTTGTTTCTGATCGAAGCTATGAAGCGAATTGCTTTTACTGAACCATTGGGGATCATCGTTTCAACACTTGATACTTTTTCGTGCAGCCCTCGACCAATAGCACCGTTGCTTTCAAGTAGTCCTTCAATCTGAGCGGATGATTTGATGAGATTGTCGAGTGAAGTATCATCTAAATCCACGGGATTTACTTCATAAGATTTGTAATCCCATTTTGAATCTATTGTGTCGGAGTTTTTTGCAAAGAAGTCTGACACATAGTTTTCAATGTGTTGATTATTGACAGAGTCTTGTGTTTCCCAGTTGCTTCTTAAAGATGAGTTGGCAGTCTCAGAAGGGTTAGAGGGCCAGTTGCCATAATCCATTTCATAGTTTCTTGTGTCTGCAACTGATTGATATGCAGAGTCGTTTTGGGGATGAGAGTCATCCCAAGTGTTTCTGTTTTCGGTGTCATCTGAACTGAGATAATCTTTAGTCTTATCGTATCCCTTTTTCGCTAAATAGAGTGTCGCTAAAGCGGCGGCTGCTTTTCCTGTAGTTTTAACCCATTTCTTTGCAACCCGTTTTGTCTCTTGTGGTTTTGCTAAGTCCAGTTCGTTATCTGAAATATTCTCGGTGTCTGAATTATCAATGGGGTCTGAGTGTTTTACGGGAACTTCTTCTGTCGTAATCTCAATGGCGACATCCTTCAGCTTTTGTGCTCCGTCCAATATCTTATCAAAAAGCCCCATCGCTTCGTCTCCTTCCTTCGAATCAAAATCTAACTAGCCAAATTTTATTTTAAATTTAGCGTGAGGAGGTCCAATTTCGAGGATATTTTCCCACACATTCAGAAAATCCAAAATCAAGGAGAGTCGAATGTGTCCAAATAGTTTCTCAATTATTTACTCTTATAGTCGGAAACAAGCAATTGCGGATGGGGTTTTGATCGACGTGTCGGACCAAGCGCGGGAAGCTGGATTCAAGCTCCCGGTTTGCGTCAGCGGTCATCTCTATCATGGGTATGTTGTTCCACCCGATGGAATGGATGGTGAGGGGCAGTCTGTCGAAGGGCGGCTGCATGATCTTTTCACCATGACCAAGGCTGCCATGGCTACCCGGTGGGAAGACAACCGAGTGTACTATCAAGTACTATTCAAGATGCCGAGGTCCCTTGACCTAGTGAAGTGTCTCGCGATGGTCGGGCCAGGAGATGACATGGAACCTGTCATCACTCTCATGCTGCCTGAGGATGAATGAGGTTGTTATCCGAGAACAGCCCTAGAGATGGCGAAGTAGAGGTGAAGGCTCTCATCATCAGCCCGATTGATTTGGTCAATGAGCTTTGCCTTCATTTCTTCGTTGCTGATCTGAAACTCTTCAAGGTCAAAGAGGGCTGCTACGGACATGCCCAGCGCGGTTGCCAGCGTCTCGATGCTCGTCAATGATGGGTTTCGTTTCCCTCTTTCGATCTCGCCAATGTACTGGATGGACAGGCCAGACAGATCAGCAAGCTTCTCCTGGGTCATATCTTTTCTTCGGCGAATATCCCGAAGTCGTTTTCCAAATGCATCCTGAACTTTAGCCATTGGCACCTCCACCACAATGGTAGTGGAGTTTCAGAAGCTTAATAAGCAACGATGGTCTAATATTTGCTACCGATATTTAAACAACTGTTGAAAAAAGTTCTATGCCCGTTGTTTTCAACGGATTGAGTGGATTCCTGTTCGAGTGAGTGAGGAATATATTTCCTGTTGATCGGAGCCTGTAGCTGATGTCCCTGACGATAAATCACAATTTGATGGCAATGAATTCCGCCAGGAACCTTGATGCCCATTATGGAGCATTGAGCGTTTCGACGAGGCGGCTGTCATCTGGTCTGAGAATTGGGACCTCGGCTGATGATGCAGCAGGACTAGCCATACGAGAGTTAATGCGTTCCGAAGTCAAGTCACTTCATCAAGGTATCAGGAACGCCAATGATGCGATTTCGATGATCCAGACAGCGGATGGTGCCTTACAGGTGATCGACGAAAAGTTGATCCGCATGAAAGAGCTTGCCATTCAAGCCTCAACTGGAACCTATAACTCGGATCAGCGATTGATTATTGATTCAGAATTTCAAGCGATGAAATCTGAAATTGAAAGGATTGCCCAATCGACAGAATTCAATGGGATTCATCTTCTCAATGGGAGCATCAGTACATCGACTAGTTCGCCAGCGTATCTTGAGAATATGTCTGTCCACTATACGTTCGATAACACTTACGCGGACGAGGAAGGTGGGGCCAATGCGATTGCGTATAACAATGTCACTCTCAATGGCACCAATGCGAGGATAGAAGGTCAATCGGGAGATTTCGTACTCCCGGCAACCCCCACAGGGGGATATGTTGAAGTGCCTCAGATTGACTGGTCAACCTACTCCGAGATGACTCTATCCATGAACATCAATGAGGATACAATCGCCAGTCCTGGGCAGGTTGCGTATATCACCTATTCCAACCTGCATGTCGGGATTCACAGGAGCGGGACTAATATCCAGTTCCGCGCGGGAAGCAATGTCCTCAATGTCCCGTTCGATAATGTAGCAGATCGAGATACCTACATTCGGTGGACCATGAGTCTCACAGGTGACAGCTTCAGCGTATATAAAAATGATACGCTCGTTGCCCAAGACACCACGCCAGCAGCGATAGGAGCAGCTGATCCGGCATACGCGGATGAACACAATATCGGGATGAACTACTGGACCGATGGCGGGCGCAGAAACGCGGCTCGTTTTATCGGGAATGTGGAAGACTTCAGAATCTACTCAACCGGACTGACCGAGGATGAAGTTGTCGATTTGTATAATCAATCTTCCACAAGCTCGACATCGACGCAGCTTGAAGAGCAAGACGTATTGGTTCACTTCGGGACAGGGAACGACAGCGCAGAGGATTACTATGATGTCGCTATTGGTTCGGTGACCACGGAGGCTCTTGGAGTTGAAAACACGAGAGTTCAGACTCAAAGCAACGCACAGGAGGCTCTTGGACAAATTGATGAAGCCATAGTCTACAAGGATGGTGTTCGTGCCCATCTTGGTGCCATGCAAAATCGTTTGGAAAACACCATTTCAAATCTGGAAATCCAAGCTGAGAACTTACAAGCCTCAGAATCCCGTATTTCAGACGTAGATGTGGCCCAGGAAATGACCGAATTCGTGCGCCGACAGATACTCACCCAATCCGCAGTAGCGATGCTGGCCCAGGCGAACAGCTTACCCCGTATGGCTATGCAGCTTATTGGTGGCTAATTTCATAATGAATCGATTTGCATAGATATATCCTAGTAAAAGGAGTGTCTTATGCAAACGAAGAAGTGCCACAAGTGTGGAGTTGAGAACCTTCTGAAAGCTGACAAGTGTTTCAATTGTGGAGCCAAGCTTTCTGCCAAAGCGGGGATTCTCTACCTTTTCAAAATCGCTTTGGTTATCGGAGTGGCTTTCATCATTGGACAGTGTGCTTTTGGACACTAGAACAGGCTTCTTCCGGGACCTCGACGTTTCGGAAGAAGTTTTTATTTGCTTTATTGAACGGCGGGATTGCTTGATTGCCATTCGGCGATTGATTCTTTCCTTACATCGCAGTAAACATTCGGCATTTGATTTCTTCTAGCCTTCTGGAGTCGTGAAGTGAACAAGTGGGAATTTGCAACAACCGCCATGCGGAATAATCCTGAGCTGTGCATTGAGGTTCTGAAAGGTGCGACTAACTTGGGTAAAGGCATTTTTAATGCAATCAACGCCATTAAAAATGAGTTCTCTTCTCCCCCTCCCCCAGCTTCTATCGAGAAAACCATTGAGCAAATCGCACTTCCTTCGACAGACTCTCGGTACCTCCTGAACAGCTTGCGCTTTCAATTCAAAAACCTTCGGCAAGGAACTCTCACTGGAGAATTGGATTGGGAGTATTTTGAAGAAGACTTCTTTGTCGCCAAAACGGAGGATGCCGTTGGCGAGGCCCAATATGCACTCTATCTCAGAGAGGACGGTGAAGTTCAGTTCGAGGTCTTGTGGATCAAAGATGATAAACCCCTTATGGCTATGCACGTACCTCATGGCAGCGACTCCATTAACTCTGAGATTCAGGACGCAATGAAGGAAGTGTTTGAGCTGGTCCAGATCGTTGTGCTGGATGATGTTGCACTCCCGCTTGTCACCAAGAAGGATCAGCAAACCATATCACTTCTGGACAAGATAATTGCGCTCACCAAAGAGAAGTCCATCTCATGGAAATTCAAAGAAGCTGCCGAACAGACATTCATCTCCCAAATCAACAAGACTGATGGGTCCAAAGTGATTGTTGCGCTGATTGGTCACAGTGATGGCTTTATCGAAGCGAGAGCGGCGCATAAGGCGAATGGTTCCTTGAAGCGGGTGTTCCTTATCAATGATGCTGATAAGATTGCTCACAAGGAAATGCAGCCACAAATCGGAAGCCTGTTTGAACTTGCTGCGAATGGGACCTCTCAGACTTCGTAGAAAAGATCGGGGCGGAGATCAATTCCCCCATAAACTGTTCTTTCTTGATTCGCATTGAATCCGACTTCCCCGGTCAAATCTGGGCCTTCCAATAGTTCGAACCTCCCAAAATGAGTTGCAGGGTGGTCTTCCCTTCGCGCAAAATGGGACCTCCCTGCAATTTGAATTTGAAATCTGATGGCTGGTCAAGCTCCACAGGCAAAATCGCAGGAGGGGGCCAGGAAATCCCAATGTCCGTTTTGGTGAGGCGTTCACCTAATTCTGGAAAGCCGGTTTACCGGCTTTTTGATTTTTGATGAGACTTGTAGCGAATACCAGTGTTGCTCTTCATGGTTTAGCTGGATACTTAGTAGCTGTTTCTCCACTTTTTGCGTGGCTGAACCGAATACTGAGTGTCCCTATGATCAAACTGAGGAGCATGTGAATGGCACAATCCATACCCAAGGACGGATATGACCGGCTGAGGAATGTCGCTTTCTGGCATTGGGAATACCAGCGAAGAAACCCGGAGTATCGACGCTGGTGTGAAGTGATTGAGCGTTACATCCTTTACTTCGATGACATTGGAGAATGGGAATATCTGTGTTCCGAAGAATTCGCCCATAAGCTCAAAGAGTATTACTCAGACCCGCAATATGATGATGCGATCATGGACAACCCGTATTGCCGACATCTTGAAGATGAGCATGGCAAGGAGGCAAGGCGAGCTTTCATAAAGTGGTCGCTTCTCGGATTTCAGTTTGACCGGAAGTTCAAGCGAATCTTTCGTGACCCATCCATAGGTATGGATACAGAAGAATACTTCTCTAAGACTCTAGAAAATTTGTCTAAATCTCTTACCGAAGAGCCAGTCTCCTTTGAGGTGGAAAGCCTTGCGGATATGACAGCCATGCTCAAGATGCACCATGACTGGATCGTCCAGATAGATGGTAATGCTCCCTCTCATGTCCTAGTGTTTGGAGAGGCTGATGCAACCGTTCCCATCAACCCCAATGTTTCGTTGGATAGGTTGGCGAAGATCGGACATGAGGTCCAAGTTTTGAATATGCTTCACAAGGCTCTCTTTGAGGAGCATGGGGAACAGGTCTTGGACGAGGCGACTCCCAACGCTGCCTACCAGCTCAGCATCGCCGGAAAGCATATCAACAACTCCGATCTGGTTCGGCTGGCAGTGCTTTGGATGTGGGACCGAGCATTTGAAGCAAACCCCGATGATCTGGATGCGGGGTTCATGGACGCTTATGAGCAAGTCACAGCGAAGATCGAAGAGGCTGGAATGGGTGGCGAAAAACCATTCAGCCAGTTCTTGTCACGCCGAAAGCGTATTCAAGGGTATTTTTCCGCAACAGATAGATGTATAAAAGATATGTACGTATTCAACCTGAATGATTAAAACTTTCTAGATTTTCATCTTCTGCCAAATTGTTTCTCAGAGTTTGGCGAGAGTTCTGAACCTCCTTTCCATAGCTTGCAATCAACGGCGGCGGTGAAGTGAACGGCACTTCATCCAAGTCGGGAAAGCAAACTATGAAATGGAGGTTTTTTTCATGTCGAAAAATAACAACCAGAACGTGTCTCAGGCTCAGAACAACAACCATGAAAACAAGAAGGAAATGAAGATGGAAAAGCAGAACATGAATCAGCGCGGCGGCGAGGAATACACTTCCGGTACTGGCGGTCCCGGACTGCCCGGTGGATACAGCGATCAGCCTCTTGGTTTTGATGCAGTGCTTCAGGAAGAGAACAAGAAGACCCTTGCTGGAGGCACTGGAGGACTTGGCGGTGTTCCTGAAGATTCTGAAGAGGTAATCAAGGATTATTCCTACGATGACCTTTTGGCGAAGCTCAAGGAAGAGGTGCCTAATATCACTGATAAAAAGTTCTTGATTACCAAGGTGCGAGAGTCTGACGCTGATTACAAGGACGTCTTTGCGAAAGCCAGTAAGATTGTATCTGCAAAGGCATATGTTGCTGGAGTTTATCTCAATCAGCTTAAGTTTCTTCGTAGCCGCGAAGGTGGTTGGATGAAGTGGGCAGATGAGACTTTCCCCGAAATCAATAAAACTGCTCGTGAAAATCGGATGCGTATTGCGAGCCTTCCTGGAGTGGAAAACTACTTTGATTTAGGTGTGGAACGACTGTCTGAGTTTGGTCGGTACTACAATAAGTTGACAGTAAAGCAGCAGACCACTCTTTCAGATGACCCGATTGGAATGATGCTTAGGGAGCACGGTGTCACTATGGGACAGCCTTTCGAAAACAATCGTACAAAGATTGATTCTATCATGGCTCACTATGACCTCGCACAGAAGAAGATCAACGTGTCTCCCGATGTTATTGAGAAGTTCTTTAAGGCAAAGCTCAAGATCACTGGCGCGGATCGAAAGTACATGGCTCTCATCGCCCAGAAGGATGAGAAGGCTCCTGGTAAATACTTGGATGCGGTCAGGGCTGCCGGTGGAGAACGTGAAGGGCTGCTTCTCGAAGCTACTCCCGATGCTTCCATCGTCGATAGGAAGATCAAGAATATTGACACGCAGGTTTCAAAGCTTGGTTCTTCTCTGAAGGAAGCCTTTAGAAAGGAAGAGTTCGAAGGCTCTGTTGATCTCGAAGCCATAGATGAACTGATCGAAAGTCTTCAGAAGCTGCGCTCCACCCTCCGTAGTCACGCTTAACCCAACTAGTAAACACCCCCGGCTGTCGTGAGGCGGTCGGGGGTGAAGGAAGGAATCTAGAATGAATTCGAACATCAAGATATTTATCTCGTCACCGTTAATCCGACTGGTTCAGGAGTTTGCCAAGAGGGTGACTGTATACAAGCCCAACGTGCTTATAACCTACTATGACATCTACCCGCTCAGCCGGGGAGACCTGAAGCCCACCCGATATACGATTAAGAACCGGGAGCGCATTGGAGAGCTTATGCTGGATTGTGGTGCGTTCAGCTTACAGCAGGAGTACAGGAATCGCTCAGAGGACGAAAGGGAGCGAGCTTCTGATGAACTGTTCGAGGCGTATAAGGCGTACACCGAGCTGGCCCATGAACAGTATGATCATATCATCAGCATGGATGATCGTTTTGATCTCGACAGCATGGAGCACAATCTTGGGCGGCTGCATGAAATGGAAGACATTGGCGTTAACGCGATTCCTGTTATCCATAATATCTACGATCCCAACGAGATCAGCTACTTTATCGACAATGAATACGATATGGTTGCCATTGGGCAGTGCAAAGGGCGGGATGATCTGCGTGTGCTCTATCCCGTAGTGGATCGGCTTTACCAAGCAGGTATCAAGGTCCATCTCTTTGGCAAGACCACTCCGAAGATTATCAATCATGTGCCGCTGTATTCATGCGATTCCAAGACGTTTCTTGACTACGGAACTCGTGGCAAGGTCCTGTATTGGAATCCTGAAAACAAGGGGCTGGATAAGACTGATGTAATCTATTTCCCGAAGTACCAGGAAAAGCCGGATGAAGGTAAGGGTTACTACTACCACGAATATAAGTACCTGGACGACTTCAAGCGGTACATCGCTCACAATCTGGACCTGGATTTCGAAGCATTCAAAACCGATGATGGTGACTTCTACCGGGAGTTGGTGAACATGCTGTATTTCGCCAACCTTGAATACGAAGTGAACAACTCGCCGTTACTTCCATAGAATGACATCCCAATGGGTAAAAAAAGGCTGACCAGGAGCGTATCTTGGTCAGCCTTTTTGCTGTTTATTTCAGCTCAAACCGGAAAGCCGGTATACCGGCTTTTTGGAATTAGTTTAACGAGTCAACTTTGTCTTTATCACTCCTTCAATGGATGAATTCCTAATAAACCACCAGCCCGTGATTTTCTCCTGAAATGTATAGATATTATGAAATAAAACCAGGAGGAACTATGGCTAAGAAGAAAACTCAGGAATCCAAGATGCATTTCGAGAGTAAGTATGATCCGGCGACTCTTCGGACGTTGGTTACCGAGGGGAAGACTGCGGATGAAATTCAAAGTGCTTTGGGTATTGTGTCCAAGCAGTCTCTGCGGCAGCACGTACTCAAGCTTATCAACCAGGACCGCCAGTTCTATGACGTGCCGGGGCTGTATGTGCGAAATCTTCGCCGCCCCATGATCAACTTCAAAAACGAGTTGCGTCTGACGAAGCGGATGCTGGATTTTCCGGGATCGACCTACCAGCATAACGATCAGTTCGAAATCGAAATCGACAACGAAAAGATCGTGCTGACTCGTATCGTCGATCAGGTGGAAGACCCCATTGAATCTGTCGAGTTCTCGGAACCTTCGGAAGACGGGATTGAGGACTAAAAAGAGGAAGCCGTAGCGGGATGAACACTGCGGCTTCCAGTCTTTTTTTGAAGGTGATGCACCCTGGAGCAATGAGGGACAGAGTGCGTTCACTGTATGAGTCGGGAATGAGTCCCCCATTCCCATTGTCGCCCGTACCTTTCGGGCTTTCAGTGTACTACAGACAAAATGTTGTACGCATTGAAGGCGAGAACATGGCGAAGTCAATAACCTCTTTAGGGTTAACCTCCCATGGCGTTGTTCTCCGTTCTTCTATCCCTTGGACTATGCCTTGTTTTTCATTAGTCAGTTACCGCTCCTGAAGGAACGAACGTCATGTTTTTGATTGCACTATGAAATGCGTCCTGAAATGGGTGTGTCTTAAAGTAATATGCAGGATTTGGCTTGAAAGCTTCAGCCATCTTCTTCACTGCCGTAAGCCCTCCGCAGTTCGCGTTACCGTTCATGGCTCCCATGATGTCTTGTTCAAAGTCTTGGTATTCGTATCCTTGGATACCCAGGTTCTTCAGGAAGTTCTCGAAATCAAACGCTTGAATTTGCAACTTGCGAAAGACTTCATCTGCCGTGACCTGAGTGGCACCGAACAAGCTGTCAATTCCCAATACGCGAAACTGTCTCTGCTTGATGGACACTTCGAGGCGCACGAAGACCAGGGCTTCTTTTTCTTTGATGTAGACTTTGCAGCCGACTTGATTGGTGTCACGGACGTTGTTGAAGTATTGCGTGGGAGGGTAGTCGTATTCATCCACAGTGAAGAGGTTGCCGGGCTTCTTGAGATTGCCGTGAGAGGCGAGAAAGCTGAACATTTCGCCGTTATCACAACCATGAAAATCAAGTGAATACTCAACCTCGGACAACACGTAAGGATAATACATCATTCCAAACATATGGTTGAAAAAATTCTTGTCTGGATCAACCATTCTGAAAGTCGTCCTGAAGCATTTCGGAACCACTTTGCAGAAAAGCCCGTACCATTTACCCCCGATACTGATCTGCGCCTGAATGTTGGTGATGGTTGCATCTCCACCATCGGGATAGCTTCTTGTTATTTCAAAGCCATTTTCCTTCAGATAGTCAGAAACGTTTCTTGATGGAAGGTCTATGAAGCTGATCGAGAACTTTAGGTAGTCGATGCTCGGTTTGATTTCGATGGAGCTGAATTCGAAGTCCATGAATGAATCGGACAGCTCTTGATACTCGGCAAATGAATCAGGTTTGTATTTTTTCATAAGTAAATCCTGTTGAAGTGAAAGATGAATTCGAATTGTTGCTGCTGGATCGGTTTGTCGCGTGACGTAGAAGAACCAGGAGACACAAATAGAAAAGCTCCCATGGAGCGGGAGCTTTGAGGACCGTTGACGGTGGCGGGAAGATTTGACGGAGTGACTGTTACTAATAAAGACCGCAGTAACAGATGAAGTGTTGTATATTAGTCAACAATCATAATATTAATAACATTTTTAATGATGAATGATGATAATATTATTTATTATGACTGAATTAGATAATGAGTATACCATTTAATGAATTATTAATATTTTAAAATAGTAATTATAATAATATATTGTTTTGAAATTCATCATTTTTTCATTCCGCAAATCACTCCTCTCAATCAAATGCAACTCGAATGAGGTGTTTCTGAATTCTATTATATCTGTAAATAATTTACTCTTTCTCAAAGAGCCATCAAAGCCAGAAGAATGTCATTAAGGATCAATAGATAGAGATATTAAGGGGTAATGGTTCAACCCTTTTGCAGAAGGAGGACGAATGGTTCGAAGTGTGGTTGCTCATAGAGCGATCATCATTAAGATTCTCAAGTCCAAGACAGCCGTTAAAATACTCAAACATTCTGTGAAGACCATAGCGATCATCCTCATCGATGAAGCATTCAGGAAAAAGCGATGAAAGAGTATTTGGAGAAGGAGGTGCTCTTAATGGGCATTTCCTTCTTTTTGTTTCTCGGATTTCTTTAACGGCAAATCCTGCATCATCTGCCTGTGCTTTTTCGTACCTTCAAATAGATATTAAATCCTAGGTGGTTGAATGCACGTTTTCATAAAAGAAACGTACATTCGAAAGCTGTCCTCAGATTTGGCGAAGGATGACAACGGGTTACCCAAGCCAAACAAAAGCTCAGCTCCATCGTGCCGTTTTGAATGGAACAATCTACCATTATTCCAATAAATTCGAACATTCAGGAGGGAACAAATGAAGGTGCAGCCTTTTACCAATTTGAAGGACATCAGAAACATCAAGAAGCTGCTCAGATCAAAGCCCAGGGATTTGTTGCTTTTCACAATGGGAATCAACGCGGGCCTGAGAAGCATCGATCTATTGCGGCTCCGTGTGAGTGATCTGGAAGGCAAGAAGATCGGTGATCGCATCACAGTTCGCGAATCAAAGACCAACAAGGAAAATGTGGTCATAGTGAACAAAGAGATCGCCGACTGTTTCAAGTTCTACATGGATGAACTTGAACCGGAAACAGATCAGTATCTTTTCCCAAGTCGAAAGGGTTTTAACCCGATCACAACTTACCGAGTGACTGGCTTAGTGAAAGAATGGGCTTCATCGCTCAATATCTCAGGTAATTTTGGGGCGCATAGCCTCAGGAAGACGTTCTGCTATGTCCAGAGGATCCACTATGGCACCCCATGGGAGGTGTTGTGCCAGCGGCTCAACCATGCAACGCCCTCAATAACAAGGCGATACTTGGGAATCCAGGCCGAGGAGGTCGAGGAAATCCTACTCAATACGATCTAGATTGCTGAACCCTGACGGGACCTTGGCGAAGCTCTATGCCGAGGTCCCTTTCCTTTTTTTACACTGTTATATAGACTCACCGACAATGCTCGGTGATGGGAGTCGAGCATGAGCGTACACAAGCGTGGAAACAGTTATTTTGTCCGCTATCGGGATGCGGCTGGAAAGCAGCGGAACAAGCACTTCGGGGTAGGGCTGCGCGGTAAGGATAAGGCAGAGGTGTTTGACCTTGAAGTCAAGCTTGCCAAAAAGAAAAGAAAATCAGCTATTCTTATTTCGGGATCAGCGATGTACTTAGAAGAATTATTTGAATTATATATCAAAGATTATGTCCTGCGTGGTCAAAGTAAGAAGCAGGCAGAATCTTTAAAATCTCATTTTAAGAAGAAAGTCTTTTTGCATCTTCCAAGTAAGCCTGTCGATGAACTGACATATAAGCATGTGATGGATTTTATTGAGCGCTATCCGAATAAATCACAGTCAACAATAAACAATTGGCTGGCGTATCTAAGCTCCGTGTTCAATTTTGGAATTCGTCATGGGTATATGGAAGTAAATCCATTACAGCATTGGAAAAAGAAAAAAGTCCCTCCCAGGAGGTTTGAGATAAACCTTGATGAGCTTGGTAAGCTTCTCAAGCATTCGCCACCACACCTCAAGCTGGCAATCCTGGTTACGTATTATACAGGTGTTAGACCTGGAGTAACTGAATTGTTTGCAATGAAGTGGGATGATGTCGATTTCGAGCGGGATGAAATACGGATATTTCGCAGTAAGACAAACAACTACGGGGTAATCCCGATCTCCCAAGCTTTGCGTCCAATCCTCAAAAGGGCAAAGAGGAAAGCTAAGACTGATCATGTCATTGAACGTAATGGGAAGCCCATTAACCGAGTTACTACTTCCTTGCAGAATGCTTTAAAGAAAGCTGGGATCACTAAGCCGTTTCGGATGTATGATCTTCGACACATGCATGCGACTTACTCTGGCGCATCGGGAGGTGATCCAGCGGCGATAGCATCAATTCTTGGGCACAGTGATATTTCAACGACAACAAGAGTTTATTTTCAGCCTCTTGAGGAAGCGAAGCGAAAATCTGTTGAGGCTGTCCCTAGGGTTCGTGAGGATGGTGATACTGTTAGTAAACATCAGGAACGTAAAGCGAAGATGGCTGGGGCCTCTCAGCGTAAGAAGAAAAAGAAGAAGTTTAAGATTAAAGATATCGGCTATATAGGCGGTGATGGGTAGCGCTATAATATTTAACAGGTTGGAGTTGTTATGGCATTTTTCCTTCCGTGGCTTGCTGTTGGAGTTGGTGGTTCTCTCTTTGGTTGGGGTTTACATCAACTGATCACTAAGAACGATTCTGCTGATGAAGTCTTTTCCAAAGTAATTTCGGTCTTGCCTGAAAAGTTGGCTGAATATGTTGAGTCTGTCGAAGAGTTGCCTGATGGGACTCGGCGTATTGTTTTTAGAAAGGATACTCCTGAAGAGGTGCAAAAGGAGATCGAGGATAACTTGAGCTTTGAAGAGGACCAAAGCGAGTAGCCTGGGATGAGTATGAAAAAGCTCTCCTCATTCTATGTACCAAGCAAAGGCCCCGACGATTGGCGGCAGTTTCTTGCTGATCCTGTCAAACAATGGAAGACGGGCTACTCCGCTAAAGAACTGGCTTATAGCTGGGAAATGTCAAAAGGCTTTCCGGCTGAAATTCAAGCTGTTTTGAATACACAGTCGGTATTTCAGAATCTTGAAATACTGTTTGCCGTTCCAGAATACCAAGTTTCCTTGCCGGGTGGGAGCAGGCCCTCTCAGAATGACCTTTTCGTGATGGCTAGAAATGATGATGAGCTTGTCGTCATTATGATTGAAGGGAAAGCATATGAGTCATTTGGTCCAACTCTCGGAGAGTGGAGAGCCAATGGATCAGAGGGCAAGCTGAGGCGGTTGGCATACCTACAGGAAGTGTTGCAACTAGACGGAGTTCTTGCTGACGAAGTTCGGTATCAGCTCCTACATCGGACCGCTTCGCCTCTTATCGTGGCAGAGCAATTTCATGCGACCAGTGCGATCATGTTGGTCCATTCGTTTTCAGAGGAAAATGAATGGTTCAATGACTACTCGGCGTTCTTGGATTTGTATGGAGTTCAAGCGCAGATGGGCGTTCTTCAAGAAGCCTTCCGAGGTTCAAACGTGAAGCTATATTGTGGTTGGGCCAAGGGAGTTTCAAAGGTGATGAGTATTGAAGGTGAAAAGTGAAAAATCGAGCTGTAGCTTATCTAGATATTATTGGGTTTGGTGCTTTGACAAACAAAAGTGTCCAAGTCGAAGAACATCCGTTTCTCCGTGGTAAATGCGACAATAAAAATCTGATGCTTTCAATCGAACTGGTCAAAAAATATCGCAAGATAGTTCAAGAAGTTTCTCGCAAATATCGTTTGGGCTACTCGCTTTTGTCAGACTCCGCGTTTCTGTGGACACAAAAAGCAGATGACATGCTTTATGCCCTGCCGGATTTAATGTGGCGATTACTATCTGTAGGCATTTTGTGTCGTGGCGGATTATCCTATGGTGAGACTGTATGTGAGAATAAAAAGAGTCAAAGCAGTAAGTTTTTAGTTGGTGATGCTGTAACGCGAGCTGTTAAGTTAGAAGCAAGTGGAAAGGGCGCGCGGATATTTATGGATACCGACTTTCCTTCAGAGATTACAGGGTACTGCTTTGGAAGGAAGAAAGTCTTTTGCCCATTAACTCTGTGCACCGACTTTAGCGTTATCGATGAGTTTAAGTGGTATCGGTTGGCTGGCAGGCGAGGGATGGATTGTAGTGATGGTTGCGGAGAGTGTGCACGATCCCTTACTGCAAAATTGTCTCTGGCGGTTATTCGATTACGTTGGTCACCTCTTTTTGCATGGAATGCAGTATCAAAAGAAGGACGTGTTCAACTTGGCGCGACTACACATGTTTTGTCCGAAACTTTGGACAATTTCCTTCAAGGAGAATCGTTTAGTGTTAGCTCCGATTGTTTTCAAGCAATGAGTCCTGATCGGAGAAGAGGGATGGTAAAACGAGTTTATAGTATTTATAAAAAGCACGTACCTGATTTTACCGCTTTTGTAGATTTTCCCGATTATACGGAGAGAAGTATGATGAGTTTAGTAGAAGGCTAGTTTAAGGATATGCATAATGGTAGAGCGTATGGCTCAATGATAAGCGGTTTGTTTATTTAAGTTTTTTATGACGAACAAAGTCCTTACCCGTGAAGAGTTATACGAGTTGGTATGGGAGAAGCCTACCAGCCAGTTAGCAAAGGACTTCAACATATCGGACAGTGCTATTGCTAAATGGTGCCGTAAGATGGAGGTCCCAAAGCCACCGAGAGGGTATTGGGCCAAGAAGAAGTCTTACGCAAAAGTTAAGAAGACACCTTTGAAGCCTCTTTCGCTGAAAGGAGTTTCTTTAGTTCAATACAATCCAGCCCCGCCTGTTCCTAAAAAAGAAAAGTTTCATGTTGAGGTCCCAGACGATATCAAGATCGTGAAAGGTTCTCTTCGTTCTCAGCACCCTCTTGTTCGTGAAGCGAAGGCGATGTTTAAAAAGGCAAAGCCTGATCGTCTGCGTAATGTGTATGATCTTAGGTATAAAGAGGTTTTGGATATTCAAGTCTCACCAGCGTCCCTGGATCGTGCGTTACTGTTTTTTGATTCTTTGTTGAAAACGGTAGAGCGTATGGGAGCTGAAGTGAGATTTGTAAAAGATTACCAATGGGTCAAGACTGTTATCTCTTTTAAAGAGTCAGCTATCCAGGTTGGTATTTATGAGACAGGAAAAAGGTCCCAAACTCCAGAGCCAGTTCATGGAGAGAATTCGTTTCTAGGCTATGATCGGTATCAGTTTACACCAACGGGTTACTTCTCATTTAGAATTCACAATGCTTATTACAGAGTAAAAGGCGAGTGGAAAGAAAATGCAAAGACCAAATTAGATGGTCATTTTAAATCAATATTGCAGGAGTTTTATCGTTTCAATGAGGCCATAAAACAGGAAGCAATAAAGGCTAGAGAAGAAGCTAGGCTGCGAGAAATTCGGAGACAAGAAGAACAGCGCAGGCTTGCTGAGATTGAAAAGGAGAAGCGTTTACTGAAAACTGCCGAGGAGTGGGATGTTTTTGCAAAACTTGAGGCTTTCCTCGATGCGGTTGAAAGTACATATCCCGACAACCCAAAGGCAAAAGAGTATGTGCAATGGGGGAGAGGAGTCGCAGAGAAGGTTGACCCGATCAAGAAATTGAAAAAGCAATTTGATGACGAATCAGAATAGCACTAGGAAATATCCTGTAAAGCCTGAATAACACTCGCCCCCAATTGGCGGGTGTTTTTCGTATTGCCATTT
Source organism: Pseudodesulfovibrio hydrargyri (assembly GCF_001874525.1). Classification (NCBI taxonomy): domain Bacteria; kingdom Pseudomonadati; phylum Thermodesulfobacteriota; class Desulfovibrionia; order Desulfovibrionales; family Desulfovibrionaceae; genus Pseudodesulfovibrio; species Pseudodesulfovibrio hydrargyri. The sequence continues at coordinate 2,387,242 of NZ_LKAQ01000004.1, forward strand.
ATATTGGTCAGATCAACTCCTATCTCTTTGGCGATCTTTCTCATCGTTGGTTTTACCGGCGAGATGCTTTCAGAACCTTTTAGTATTTCAAATGAGCCGGTTTCTGCTTCTCGTACAGTGTATTCACCATGCTGAACTTCGTTGACGTATTTGATGGGCTTTGAGCTGTCAGGCGTTGGTGCCAGCTTACTCATCGGGAGAGTGTAATGACCTTTTGATTCCCGCATGAGTTCGAGAGCTTCTTCTTTTTTCGCATCCAAGAGGAGCTGAATTTCCATCTCGTCAGTGTCGATCTTTAGAGCAATAATCCAGTCTACTTGATCTAACGTATTGGGGTTGAAACTGAAGTGTCCTGTATAGGTGTTCTGCGCTGTCGTTTTGACTGAAATTCGACCACGGTTTTCGCTGACAACATCATACCCCTTTTGGTTGACCTCGGTTGCCATCTGCCCATTTGAGATCAGGGCTGCGTACAGTTCTCCGATTCTACCAGAAAGGTGGCGAAGCTCGGTTACGGGTACTCCCCAATTGATTTCTTTTTCCATCCAGGATAAGGCTTCGCCTAGAGATTGTATGATCTGGATTTGGGTTAGGGCCATGAGTAAAATCTCTCTGGTTTGAGTTCGCGACAAGAGCTGCAACCACAAGAATTCTCTAGCACAAAGAACGTCCAACTGCATAGAATATCCGATGTGGGTAATTTTCGATTTTTATCTGCATCCAGAATGGACTTCGATTCTGTGTGTAAATCGTACATCCACGCCAACCTAGAGTTGGCAAAATGGTGAATAATGCATGAAAATGCGTTTAAAATATTTAATAATTTCAAATAGTTAGATATAAGGATTTGGATTATGATTCTTTTTCCCGCTGTCGACATCAAGAACGGTGAATGCGTCCGCCTGGCCCAGGGCAAGGAGGACGAGGTCACCGTATTCGCCTCGGACCCCGTCGCCCAGGCGCGCTACTGGAAAGACCTCGGCGCGCGCTACCTCCACGTGGTGGACCTGGACGGGGCCTTTTCCGGCGTGCCCAAGAACTTCGGCCTGATCAAGGCCATCTGCTCCGAGATCGACATCCCGGTCCAGCTGGGCGGCGGCATCCGCGACATCGCCACGGCCCGGAAGTACATCGAGGCGGGCGTGCGCCGTCTGATCATCGGCACCATGGCCCTGGAAAAACCGCAGCTTTTTTCCGATCTGTGCAAGGCGCTGCCCGGCCGCATCGGCGTCTCCCTGGACGCCGTGGACGGCAGGCTCAAGACCAAGGGCTGGGTCGAGGACGCGGGGCTGACCATCGACGACGTCCTGCCGCGCCTCGAGAACGACGGCATCTGCTTCATCGTCTACACCGACATCGCCCGAGACGGCATGCAGACCGGCGTCAACCTCGACGCCCTGGCAGCGCTGTGCGCCAAGACCTCGGTCCCGGTCATCGCCGCCGGCGGCGTCCACACCCTCGACGACATCAAGAATCTCTACCCACTGTCCAAGAAAGGACTGGAGGGCGCCATCTCCGGCCGCGCCATCTACGTCGGCACCCTGGACGTCAAAGAGGCCAACGCCTGGATCGACGCCCAGTAATTCCGATTCTCCCCGGCAAAACAGGAATGAAAAAGGCCCCGCCCAGGCGGGGCCTTTTGTTTGTTCAGAGTTCCCGGCGCCGATAGCCGTTCAGGAAGTCTCCAAGGCGTCTGTCCGAGCCCATGATGTGGGCAGTCAGCCAGTTCCGGAGAAAGGGGAGGAGGACGCCCGGTACGGTGTCGTCCCCGCCGAGATACTGCACGTACAGCATGTTGGCGTTGTCGGCGAGTTCCCGGTGTTCCAGCTTGTGGCTTTCGATCATGTCGTAGCCGTGCTGTTCCATGAGGCCTTCCTCATGGTCGAAGTGCCAGCCGGTGTATTCGATCAGTTCGGTCAGCAGCTTTTCGACGAATTCCCTGGGGGCGGTGGCCTTGGCCGCTTCGTGAGCGTCGTTGAACAGAGCGATCAACTTCCTGTGATCGTCGTCGATGGCCTCGAAACCGACGCTCAGCTCCTTGCTCCAGGCGAGGATCGGCATGGGCTGCCCCTCCGGCTACTTCTCGGTGTACATGTGCACATCCTGCTGCGGGAACGGGATGGAGATGCCTTCCTGGTCGAAAACCAGCTTCACCTTTTCGGTCAGGGCGAAGTACACGCCCCAGTAGTCTGAGGTCTTGCACCACGGTCGGACCACGAAGTTGACCGAGGAGTCGGCCAGCTCCATGACCTGGATGACGGGGGCGGGCTCAGGCAAGACGCGCGGCTCCTCGGACACGATGCGCTCCAGGGTCTGCTTGGCCTTGAGCAGGTCGTCGTCGTAGCCGATGCCGAACGTCATGTCCACGCGCCGGGTGTCGTTGGCCGTCACGTTGACGATGGTCCCGCCGAGCACCGCGGAGTTGGGCACGGTGATGACCCTGTTGTCCGGGGTGGTCAGCACGGTGTTGAAGATGTTGATGGCCGTGACCGTTCCGGACTGGCCGCCCGCGGTCACGTAGTCGCCCTTCTTGAAGAACTTGAGCAGGATGAGCATGACGCCCGCCGCGAAGTTGGACAGGGAGTCCTTGAGGGCCAGGCCCACGGCCAGGCCGGCGGCGCCGAGTACGGCCAGGAAGCTGGTCACGTTGATGCCCGCCTGGCCCAGCGCCGCGATGACCACGGCGGCGATCAATGCGTAATAGGTGATGTTCTTGAGGAACGAGGCCAGGGTCTCGTCCACCTTGGCCTTGAGCAGGATCCTCTTGGTCCCGTTGGCCAGGGCCTTGGAGATGATCCGCCCGATGACGAATATGAGCAGGGCCACGATGATCCGCAGGCCGTACTGGGTGACGTAGGCCATGATCGTGTCGGTCAGCTGGGAGATGTTGATGTCCATGGTTCCTCCGGAAAAATGAAGTGTGATCTCGTCGTGCGAATTGTTAGCACAGGGGAAAAAATATCGGAACAGTTTTATTGATAAGATGCGATGTCTTTTTGTCTACTCGCCGCCCCATTTCCCTTGTTCTTCCACGCGGATGTACTTCTGGAAAGTGTAATAGAACCCGGCCAGCGCGTTGCACAGTCCGGCGGTGCCGTCCAGGAAGCCGAGCTTGAGCAGGTAGAGCTTGATAAAGCGCATGGCGGCGTGGAGCAGGGCCCGGGCCGGGCCGCCCTTGCGCCCCTTTTCGCGCAGGGCCGCCGCGCCCTCCTCGGCATAGTAGTTGATCTTGTCCATGTGCTGTCGGAAGGACTCGTAGGGGTAGTGGAGGATGTCGCCGGACAGCTTCCCCGTCTCGCCGAGCGGATGGAAGTGGTAGTGCGCGCCCGAGGCCGTGACCTCCATTTTACCGGACCGGAAGACGCGCAGCAGGTAGTCCGGGTACCACCCGGAGTGCTTCATGAACCGGTTGAAATAAAATGAGCTGCGCGGCACGTAATAGCCCGCCACCGGCTCTCCGGCCTTGAGCCTGTCCTCGATGGCCGCGCGCAGCTCGCCGGTCAGCAGCTCGTCCTGGTCCAGGGAGACCACCCAGGTCGTGCCGATCTCCTTCAGGGCGAAGTGGAACTGGTCCACCGGGCCGGGCCAGGGCCGGACCACGACCCGAGCGCCGCATTTTTCCGCGATCTCCCGGGTGCGGTCCGTGGACTGCGAGTCCACCACCAGGATCTCGTCGCAGAAGTCGAGGGACTTGAGGCATTTTTCGAGCAGCCGCTCGCCATTGTAGGTCAGGACCAGGCCGGTCACGGTTTCGCGCATGGGTTTTCTCCTTGGGCAGGGGGATCATAGCCGCTATCGGCGGCCCGGTCCATCCGAAACGAAAAGGCCCCCCTTCCTGCGAAGAGGGGCCTTGGACGAGCGGGATGCTAGAGCTCGGCGGGGTCGTTTTCCTCGTTGCAGTCCTTGCAGGGCAGGATGAGGTTCAGGACCACGCCCGCGATGGCGCCGAGGCCGATGCCCTTGAGGTCGGTGATGCCGATGTTCAGGACCATGCCGCCCAGGCCGAAGACCAGGATGATGGCCACGATGATCATGTTGCGCGGCAGAAGCAGGTCGAGCTGGGCGCGGACCAGGGTGCTCAGGCCGATGACCGTGATGGCCCCGAACAGGAGCAGCATGATGCCGCCCATGACCGGCATGGGGATGGTGTTCAGGAATCCGCCGAGTTTGCCGACAAAGGCGAGCAGAATGGCGGCGATGGCGGCCCAGGTCATGATCGCCGGATTGAAGGCGCGGGTCAGGGCCACGGCGCCGGAGACCTCGGAGTAGGTGGTGTTGGGCGGGCCGCCGAGCAGGGCGGCCAGGGAGGTGGCCAGGCCGTCGCCGAGCATGGTGTTCTGGATGCCCGGGTCCTTGACGTAGTCCTTGCCCGCGATGGAGCTGATGGCCAGGATGTCGCCGAAGTGCTCGATGGCAGGGGCGATGGCGATGGGCACCACGTAGAGGATGGCCTCCCAGCTCCAGGTGGGCATGGAGAAGTTCGGCACGGCGAAGAGTTTGGCCTGGCTCACGGGAGCCATCGAGATCAGGGTGCCGTCCATCCACGGGGCCAGGCCCATGCCGTTGATCTTGCCGTCCACGGCCGAGTCCACGAAGGTCTGGTACATGGAGGCGGACAGGCCGGTGGCGTCCAGGATCAGGGAACAGGCGTAGCCCGCCACGATGCCGCACAGGATGGGCACGAGCTTGAACCAGCCCCTGCCGAGCAGGGAGACCAGGATGGTGGTCAACAGGGCCACGCCGGCCACGATCATGGACGGAACGGCGGGTTCGATCCAGACCTGGCCGTTGTGTCCAAGGGCCATCTTCACGGCTACCGGGCAGAGGATCAGGCCTATGAGCATGATCACCGGGCCGGTGACGATGGGGGGCAGGAGCTTGTGCAGGAAGCCCGCGCCGAAAAAGCGGATGCACAGGCTGATGATCACGTACAGGACACCGGCCGCGGCCAGGCCGCACATTATTTCCGGATAGGTGAACTCTCCCTGCTGGGCCGCGAAGAGCGGCGGCAGGAAGGCGAAGGACGAGGCCAGGAAGACCGGGACCTTGCCCTTGGTGATGACCTGGAACAGCAGGGTGCCGATGCCCGCCGTGAACAAGGCCACGTTGGAATCGATGCCCGTCAGGATGGGCACCAGGACCAACGCGCCGAATGCCACGAAGAGCATCTGCGCGCCCAGCAGGGCGTCCTTCAGTCTGAAATTGTACTCGGTGGAATGCACGTCACTCATCGCTACCCACTCCTCTCTTATTGGTTGCGGAGCCCCCCGACTCCTGTGTTGCTCTCCGGTCTCAAAAAAAGGCACGCTGTGCAGCGTGCCCTTTGCCTACTTGGTGCCGAATATCTTGTCCCCCGCGTCTCCGAGACCGGGGATGATATAGCCTACGTCGTTCAATCTCTCGTCCACCGCCGCGGTGTAGATGTCCACGTCGGGGTGCTCGTTCAGGATACGTTCGATGCCTTCGGGCGCGGCGCACAGGAACAGGCCGCGAATGGACTGGCAGCCCGCCTCCTTGAGCAGCTTGATGGTCGCGTTCAGGGTGCCGCCGGTGGCCAGCATGGGGTCCAGGATCAGGGCCATGCGCTCTTCGATGCGTTTGGCCAGCTTGACGTAGTACTGGACGGGCTCCAGCGTCTCCTCGTTGCGGTAGAAGCCGACGACCGACGCCTTGGCCCCGGGGATCATGTCGTACACGCCGTCCATCATGCCCAGGCCTGCGCGCAGGATGGGCACCACGGTGACCTTCTTGCCCTTGATGCGGTCCACCTCGACCTTGCCCGCCCATCCCTTGATGGTCTTCTTTTCGGTCTCGAAATCCTTGGTCGCCTCATAGGTCAGCAACCGGGTGATCTCGTTGGCCAGCGTCCGGAAGTGGCTGGTGGAAATGTCGTGCTGGCGGAGCAGACCAACCTTGTGCCGGATCAGCGGGTGGTCAACCAGGTGTAAGGCCATTTTCGCCTCTCTTTGGGTTTTTGATAATATGTAGGGGAAAGTTTCAATTGCGCAAAATTTCTTTTTTCTAAGCCGATGGGGGGAGAGGGTCAAGAGCCAATTTTGTAAACGGCGAGTGCATAAAATCAATTTGAATTTTACTTTCCAATGATTCCCGGTATATCACCTTGACCATGACAAACGAGAAATCCGAACAGTGTTGGGAACGGACCGTTTCGCGGGCCGACGCCGGGGTACGCCTGGACAAGTTCTGGGGCCGCGAACTGGCCGGGGAAGGCGTCTCCCGTGGACGCATCAAGAGCTGGATCGAGTCCGGCCTGGCCCTGGTGGACGGCGAGGCCGCTCCCAAGGGCAACCGCAAGCTGGCCCCGGGCCAGACCGTGGCCATCCGGGCCGCCGCGCCCGAGCCGGGCGAGTTTGCGGCCGAACCGGTCCGGGGCGACATCGAGGCCGTGTTCGAGGACGCCGACATGCTCGTGGTCGTCAAGCCCGCCGGGCTGACCACCCATCCCGCGCCGGGCGAACCCGGCCCCACCCTGGTCAACCTGCTGGTTCACCAGTGGCCGGACATCGCCGCCGAAAACAGTTCCATGGATCCGCAGCGGCCCGGCATCGTCCACCGCCTGGACAAGGACACCTCCGGGCTCATGGCCGTGGCCCGGACCGAAGCGGCCCGCCTGGCCCTGTCCGCGAGTTTCGCCGGGCGCGAGACCTTCAAGGTCTACCTGGCCCTTGTCCAGGGGTGCCCCGAGCCCCGGCAGGGGACCATCGACGCGCCCATGGGCCGCCACCCGCACCACAAGACGCGCATGGCCGTGCTGCCCAAGGGCGGGCGCGAGGCGCGCAGCGACTACCGGGTACTCTGGACCGGCCCGCGCGGACTGGCCTCCCTGGTGGCCGTGCGCATCCATACCGGCCGGACCCACCAGATCCGCGTGCATATGGCCCACATCGGCCATCCGCTTTTGGGCGACGCGGTCTACGGCCCGCGCGAGAACGCCGAGTGGGCGCGGCGGCCCGACCGGCTGGCCGGGCTGGCCCCACGCCAGATGCTCCACGCCTTTTATCTTTGCGTGCCCCATCCGGCCACAGGCGAGCCCGTGACCCGCTGGCTGGCCCCGCCCGAGGACTTCCGCGCGCTCCTGTCCGGGCTGACGCGCGAATGTTTGCGCGTGGGCATCGTGGGCATGCCGGGCGGCGGCAAGTCCACCCTGCTCAAGGCCCTGCGCGGCATGGGGCGGCCTTGTTTCTCGGCGGACGAGTCCGTGGCCGCGCTCTACGGACCGGGCGGCGACGGCGCGGCCATGATCAAACAGCGGTTCGGCGGGCGGTATACCCTGGACGACGGCGGCGTGGACAAGCCGGGCCTCTTCAAGGCCATGCGCGAATCCGAGGCCGTGCGCCGCGAGGTCATGGACATGGTCCATCCCATGGTCCGCCACCAATGCGAGGAATTCTTCCGGGCCCACCGCGACGAGCCCGTGGCCTACGCCGAAGTCCCCCTGCTCCTGGAAGGGGGGTGGCACAAGGACGGCATGGTCGACCTGGTGGCCGGGGTGCGTTGCCCGCCGGCCAAGCGCACCGGCGAGCTGCGCGAGCTCCGCCATCTCTCCCCGGAAATCCTGGCCGTGTTCGACTCCTGGCAGTGGCCCGAGGCGGACAAGCTGGCGGCCTGCGACGTGATCGTCGACAACGACAAGGGGCTGGCCGAGCTGGCCGAGGGCGCGCGCGGTCTGGACCAAACCGCCCAGGTCGCCTGGGAGCGGCGCAACCGGGAGTTCGCGGATTGGATGGACGGCTTGTGGCCCGGGCTGGCCGACGAGTTGTCCGGCGAATTGGCCGAGAAGCTGGCCGCCGGGCCGGACGGCGGAGGAAGCGAGGCGTGATCCCCATCCGCGACAACGTGCCCCGCGAGACGCGGCCCTATGCCGTGCTGGCGATCATCATCGTTAACGCCCTGGTCTTCCTGTTCGTGTTCAGCCTTTCGCCCCAGGCCCGGGCCCAGATGTTCTATCTCTTCGGGGTGGTCCCGGCGCGCTTTTTCGAGCCGGACTGGGCGGCCTGGGCCGGTTATCCCGACACCCTGGGGTGGCCGTTTCTGACTTACATGTTCCTGCACGGCGGCTGGCTGCACGTCATCCTGAACATGTGGATGCTCTGGATTTTCGGCGACAACATCGAGGACGTCACCGGGCACGGCTGGTTCGTGCTCTTCTACGTGCTTTGCGGCCTGGCCGCCGTGGCCGTGCACATGGCCTTCGAGCGGTCCTCGCCCCTCCCGGTCATCGGCGCGTCCGGGGCCATCGCCGGGATCATGGGCGCGTACATCGTGCTCTACCCGCACGGCAAGGTCCTGACCCTGATTCCGGTCTTCTTTTTTCCCTTCATCTTCCGCATACCCGCGTCCCTGTTCCTCGGGTTCTGGTTTCTCACGCAGATCCTCTCCGGAGTGTACTCCACGGCCCACGGCGCGCAGAACGTGGCCTGGTGGGCGCACGTGGGCGGGTTCGTCGCCGGCATCGTCCTGATCCGCTGGTTCCGCCGCCCCGGCCGCTGCCGATACTGCTACAACCCGGACACCAGGGACTACGACCCCGAGGATTCGGATCCGCCCGTTGTGTAGGGAGAAAACCAGGAGTGGGTGCCGCTTCGCGGCGTTGCCGGGTGACTTCGCCTCTGGCGGGCAAGGGTTCGCCCCCTTGCATCCCATTTTGCGCCTGCGGCGCGAGGTGTCGGGCTTCGCCGGGAGAGGGCTATGAAAGTTGCCGGAACCGGTCGGCCAGGTGCCAGCGGTCCACCAGGGTGGCCACCGCCGGAGGAACGAGGGAACGCCACTCGCCGTCCTCGCGGATGGCCGCGCGCACGTCCGTGCCGCTGATCCCCTTTTCGCTTTGGGGCCGCTCCCACATGACGTGGGTGGTCAGGCCAAGGCCCTCGAACCGCTTGCGTTTCTCCCGTCCCCAGTCGTCGTAGATGGTCAGGTAATAGACCGCCTCGCGCGGGGCGCACCCCTCGAGCATTTCCGGGCAGTTGATCGGAAACGGAATCACGGAAAAAGCGTGCCGGTCCACCCCGGCCTCCATCAGGGCGGCCTCGATCATGGCCTTGCGCTCCTCGAAGGAAAGGGGGTTGTTCTCCCGGCTGGACCGCTCCGGGTTGGTCAGCTCCTCGCGGGTGGAGGCCGCGTCCGGGTTGGTCACGCCGATGATCAGCCGTTCGCACAATGCTTTTCCGGCCAACAGGTAGACAAGATGATCGTTGTGCAGGACCTGGAACCGTCCGTGGATGAAGCCGAGAGGGTGCATGGTCACTCCTGGGGATCGAGGATGAACGGGGGATGGTCGCCCGGCCAGTACTCCACCGGGTCGGGCGAGTCGTGGATACCGGCCAGCCGGGCGCGGTCCAGGTAATTGAGGACCGTGAACAGGAACTCGCGGCCGCGCATGCAGCCCAGCGCGCCCCCCGCAACGGCCACTTCGTCGAAGGCGGCGACCGCATCCCGGCGCACGCCCCGGCCCGCGAACATGAGCGGCACGGGCTCGCCCGAGTGGATCAGCGCGCCGCAACTCGGGGTGGAGTGGTCGGCGGTCACGGCCAGGAGCAGGCGCGGGTCGGCCAATATCCCGTCGGCAACCTCGCCCAGCCCTCGGTCCAGGGATTCGATGACCCGGACCTTGGCCTCCGGGTTTTTGCTGTGGGCCGCCTGGTCCGGTCTCTTGGTGTGCACGTGGATGAAGTCGTAGTCGTCCTTCCGGTCCAGGGCCAGCCGGATGCGTTCGGCCAGGTCCGCGCCCGGATCGTCCGTGTCTCGCGCCTTGAGAAAATCCATGCCCGCGAACCGGGCCAGCCCGGCGTACATGGCCCCGGTGGCGATGGACAGGCCGCGCAGCCCGTACCGCTGGCGCATGGTCGGGCAGCGGGTCAGCCGTCCGGCCCGCTGGGTGACCAGGCCGTTGGCCGGGATTTGCCCGGCCTTTTCCCGCTCGCGGTTCAGGGGCAGTGCCGAGAGGGTCCGGTGTGTCCGCACGAGATAGTCCTCCAGTGCCCGCGCCGTGCGCCGTGCAGCCGTATCCTCGTGGCCCTTGAGCGGCAGGGGGCGGGGCAGGAGCCGTCCGTCCACCATGGGATTGGTGTCGGTGACAAAGGGCGAGACCTCGCCGCGCAGGACCAGCACGCCGAACAGCCCGCCCACGGGGTGCACGGAACCGGTCACGCCCTCGAACAGGAAGGGCGGCAGGGCGGCGAACAGGGCTTCGGCCTCGCCGGGCGATGCGGGCACCTTGTCGTGCAGCAAGGTCAAGCGGTTGTCCGCGTCCGGGCCGATATGGGCGAAGTGGGTCAGCAGGGCCACGTCGTCGGTGCCGAGTTCGACTCCCGCGCCGAGGGCCTCCAGCGCGCCGCGTCCCGGGAATTCCTCGGGCAGGCCGCCGAACAGGGCGAAATGGGCGTTCTCCGAGGGCAGGGGCCGGCCGAACCGGGTGGCGTGGTACAGGCCGGTGGCCGAGACCGAGGCCAACCGGTCCAGACAGGGCGTGGCCGCCGCCTGGAGCGGGGTGCGGTCGCCGAGGCCGGGGTGGGAGCGGTCGCCCAGACCGTCCAGCAGGATCAGGATGCATGTATCAGGCATTGGAGGCCCTGGTAGATTCATAGATACGCTCGATAACAGTAATGGGTATCATACATACAATCACATTGTCTTGGGCGGATGCGGGTGTAAGATAGGCCCATGCTCATAGACCTTCACGTCCACTCCACCTGTTCCCCGTGCAGCATCCTGAAGCCTTCGGAAATCCTGGCCAACGCCCGTTCCCTGGGCCTGGATGCCGTTTGTATCACCGATCACGACACCATGTCCATCCTGACGCAATGTCGGGAGGGATTCCAGCCCGACGGGCTGCTCCTCATCGTGGGCATGGAGTACACCACGGATCAGGGCGACTACCTGATCTTCGGCGACGTCCGTTCCCTGCCCCATGGGCTGTCCGCCGAGGTCCTGCTTCCGGCGGTGCGCGATCTGGGCGGCGCGGCCATCTCGGCCCACCCGTGCCGGACATGGCGCCCGGCCGACACGATCATTTTCGACCAGGGGCTGTGCTCCATCGCCGAGGCGGAGAACGGGCGCAACACCGACGTCGAGAACGGCATGGCCATGGACCTGATCGAGGCCCGCGGCATGACCGCCGTGGCCGGGTCCGACGCCCACTCCCTGGAGGAGCTGGGCCGTTGTCCCACGCGCTTCACCGTGCCGGTCAACTCCGTCCGGGACCTGGTCGACGCCCTCAACCAGGGCCACTGCTGTCCCTCCACGGCGCACCGCTCAGCGGCCTGATTCCCTCTGGCCACTTCCCGTCTACCTGGGCGGGATCAGAAAGGACGTGACTTTGCGCACGCCCTTGACCCCCTTGGCCACCTTTACGGCCAGGGCGGCGTCCGCCTGGCTTCGGACCATGCCGAGCAGAACCACCTCGCCGTTCATGACCTCCTGTTCGATCTGGGTCGAGCTCAGGTCGCCGTTGGCGATGAGATCGGCGCGCACCTTGGCCGACAGTTCAAGATCGTCGGCCGTGGTGTCGGTCTCGGGCTTGAAATAGCTGGTCACCTTCTTTACGCCCTCGACCCCCTTGGCCGTCTTCACCGCAAAGGCGCGGAAGGGCTGGTCGTCGATCGCGCCCACCAGGTAGACGTGCTTCAGAAAGCAATACACGTGGACCTTGAGGGCCAGCTTGGAGTCCTTGTCCGCCAGATCGGTCTTGATGGACAGCGATATCTTCTTGTCCGCCGCCTGGTCGCCCACGCTGCGTTCGTCGCGCGCGCTTTCGTAGATGGCTCCCCACGGGGTCCAGGCCAGGGAGGACAGGGCAAGGCTAAGGATCAGCGGGACGGTGGCGAGTGATCTGGAATGACGCATGATTTCTCCTTGTCGAATATGTGGATAACTCTGTGGAAAATTGTCCGGTTGTCGTTTTTTCCGGCTTGACACCGGGCAAAGGCATATTATTTATGGTAAGCGTTGGAAAAATTGAAATCAGTCAGCATCAAGGAAAACGATTCTAATGGAATATAGAGACTACTACAAACTTCTCGGAGTGTCCCGCTCCGCCTCCAAGGAAGAGATCGGCAAGGCTTTCAAGAAGCTGGCCCGGAAGTATCACCCCGATCTCAACCCGAACGACAAGGATGCGGAGGACAAGTTCAAGGAGATCAACGAGGCCTACGAGGTCCTCAAGGACGAGAAGAAGCGCAAGCTCTATGACCAGTTCGGCTCCAACTGGGAGCACGGCCAGAACTTCCAGCCGCCGCCGGGCTACGAGAACGTGCACTTCGGCGGAGGCGGCGGCTTCGGTGGAGGCGGCGCGGGTTTCTCGGACTTCTTCGAGACCATCTTCGGCGGCGGAGGCGGCGGTTTTCGCGGCGGCTTCCAGTCCGGCGGCTTTTCGCAGGGCGACTTCGGCGGCGACTATCAGCGGCGTCCGCGTCGCGGCGCGGATTCCGAGGCGTCCTATGAACTGACCCTGGAGGAGGCGTACCGGGGCGGCAAGAAGTCCATCACCCTGCAGGAGCAGACCAGCGGCCCGGACGGCATCCCGCGCATGACCACCAAGACCCTGGAGGTCACGGTGCCCGCGGGCATCAAGGACGGCCAGAAGATCCGCCTGGCGGGCCAGGGCAATCCCGGCCTGAACGGCGGGGCCAAGGGCGACCTGTACCTGAAGATCCGGCTCATGCCGCACCATCTGTTCAAGATTTCGGAATCGGACGTGATCCTCGACCTGCCCCTGTCCCCCTGGGAGGCGGCGCTCGGCACCACCGCGCGCATTCCCACCCTGGACGGGGCCGTGGAGATGAAGATTCCGCCGGGCATCGGCTCGGGCAAGAAGCTGCGCGTCAAGGGCCGGGGCCTGGGGGCCGGGGCCAGGAAGGGCGACCAGTTTGTCCGCATCATGATCCAGGTGCCGGAACGGCTCTCGGCCGAGGAGCGCGACCTGTTCGAACAATTGCAGAAGGTCTCGGACTTCAAGCCGAGAAATTTCTAGGGGTACGACAATGACCACGAAGAAATTGCAGGAAGTGATCATGCGCATGCCGGGCCTGAACCTGCCCGAGCGCAGCGAATACGTGGCCTGGGCCCAACTGGTCCAGCTGACTTCCATCGAGCCCGCCGAGATGAGCGAGCTGGTCGACCTCGGCTGGATCAGTCCCAAGCGGACCGGGGCCGAGGAATACCTGTTCCGTCTCAAGGACGTCTACCGCATCCACAAGCTCATGCGCCTGGTCCACGACCTGGAGGTCTCGGTCTACGGCGGATCCATCATCGTGGACCTGATGGAGAGGATCGAGGAGCTCGAGACCGAGGTCGAGGAACTCAGGAGACTTGTCTGACCGACTTATTTCATGAGGAGGTAAAAATATAATGGATATCAATACGTTCACCCGCAAGACCCAGGAGGCCGTTTCCGAGGCCCAGAACCTGGCCATCCGTGGCGGCCATCAGCAGATCGACTGCGAACACCTCATGCACGCCCTGGTGGCCCAGGAGAACGGCCTGGCCGGGCAGATCCTGCGCAAGCTGGGCGTGGCCCCGGACGCCTACCTCGGGGCCATCGACGCCGAGATCGCCAAGATCCCGTCCGTGTCCGGCTCGGGCGTGCGCCCGGACCAGATCGTGGTCACCCAGCGCATGCAGAAGGCGCTGGTGGCCGCCGACGACATGCGCAAGCGCATGAAGGACGAGTACGTCTCGGTGGAGCACGTCTTCGTGGCTCTCATGGACGAGTCCGGAAGCAGCGGCGTGGGCCGGGTCAACAAGCAGTTCGGCCTGGACAGGAACAAGGTCCTGACCGCCCTGGAGGAGGTGCGCGGCAAGCAGCGCGTGACCTCGGACAACCCGGAGGCGACCTACGAGTCGCTCAAGAAGTACGGCCGCGACCTGGTGGAGGAGGCCCGTTCGGGCAAGCTCGATCCGGTCATCGGCCGCGATTCCGAGATCCGCCGCGTGATCCGCATCCTCTCGCGCCGGACCAAGAACAACCCGGTGCTCATCGGCGAGGCCGGCGTGGGCAAGACCGCCATCGCCGAAGGGCTGGCCCAGCGTATCGTCAAGGGCGACGTGCCCGAGGGCCTCAAGGACAAGACCGTGTTCTCGCTGGACATGTCCGCGCTCATCGCCGGGGCCAAGTACCGCGGCGAGTTCGAGGAGCGGCTCAAGGCCGTGCTCAAGGAAGTGGCCGAGTCCGCCGGGCAGATCATCATGTTCATCGACGAGCTGCACACCATCGTGGGCGCGGGCAAGACCGACGGGGCCATGGACGCGGGCAACATACTCAAGCCCATGCTGGCGCGCGGCGAACTGCACTGCATCGGCGCGACCACGCTCGACGAGTACCGTAAATATATCGAGAAGGACCCGGCGTTGGAGCGCCGCTTCCAGACCGTGCTCGTGGAGGAGCCGTCCGTGGAGGACACCATCTCCATCCTGCGCGGCCTGCGCGAGCGCTTCGAGGTGCACCACGGCGTGCGCATCGCCGACGGTGCCATCGTCGAGGCGGCCGTGCTGTCCAGCCGGTACATCACCGACCGGCAGCTCCCGGACAAGGCCATCGATCTCATCGACGAGGCCGCGGCCCTGATCCGCACCGAGATCGACTCCCAGCCTTTTGAACTGGACACGGCCAACCGCCAGATCATGCAGTACGAGATCGAGCGCGAGGCCCTGAAGCGGGAGACCGACAAGGCGTCGCGCGAGCGGCTGGTCGAGCTCGAGAAGAAGCTGGCCGAACTCAAGGAGTCCCAGGCGGCCATGCTGGCCCAGTGGGAGAACGAGAAGTCCGGCATCGAGCGGCTGCGCGCGCTCAAGGGCGAGATCGAGGAGACCCGCCGCGAGATCGACGAGGCCAAGCGCATTCCCGACTACAACCGGGCCGCCGAGCTGGAATACGGCAGGCTGCCCCAGTTGGAGAAGGAGCTGGCCCAGCGCAACGAGGCGCTGGAGACCGGCGAGGGCCCGCGCATGGTCAGGGAGGAGGTCGGCCCGGATGACATCGCCCAGGTCATCGCCAAGTGGACCGGCATCCCGGTTTCCCGGCTCATGGAGGGCGAACGCGAGAAGCTGCTGCGGCTGGGCGACGTCCTGCACGAGCGGGTCATCGGTCAGGACCAGGCGGTCCAGGCCGTGGCCGACGCCGTGCTGCGCGCCCGGGCGGGCCTCAAGGACCCGTCGCGGCCCATCGGCTCGTTCATCTTCCTCGGCCCCACGGGCGTGGGCAAGACCGAGCTGTGCAAGACCCTGGCCTCGGCCCTGTTCGACACCGAGGACAACATGATCCGCATCGACATGTCCGAGTACATGGAGAAGCACACGGTGGCCCGGCTCATCGGCGCGCCTCCGGGCTACGTGGGTTATGACGAGGGCGGCCAGCTGACCGAGGCCGTGCGGCGCAAGCCGTACTCGGTCATCCTGTTCGACGAGATCGAGAAGGCGCACCACGACGTGTTCAACGTGCTTTTGCAGATTCTGGACGACGGGCGGCTGACCGATTCCCACGGCCGCACGGTGGACTTCAAGAACACCATCGTGATCATGACCTCCAACCTCGGGGCCGAGTACATGCTCGACGGCATCGACGCGTCCGGGGAGTTCAAGGACGGCGTGGAGGACCAGGTCCGCGAGGTCCTGCGCCATCACTTCCGGCCCGAGTTCCTGAACCGCGTGGACGAGACCGTGCTCTTCCGGCCGCTGACCCAGGACCAGCTCATCGGCATCATCGACCTGCTGGTGGCCGGCCTGCGCGTCCGGCTCGAGGACCGCAACATCGGGCTGACCCTGACCGACCGGGCCAAGGCGTTCATTGCCCAGTCGGCCTACGACCCGTCGTTCGGCGCGCGGCCCCTGCACCGCTACCTGAAGCACAACCTGGAAACGCCCCTGGCCAAGCGCCTCATCGCGGGCGACCTGGCCGAAGGCCAGACCGTGACAGTGGACGAACGCGGAGGGGAGCTGGTCTTCGACTAGGACGGCCGCAAACGACATTCAAGGCCGGTGCCCGGAACAAGGCGCCGGCCTTTTTTGCGTTCTCGCCTGCCTATTCGTCACCTGTTTGAAACCAAACGCGCGGCGCGATAGGCTATGGTCCTCGCCTGGAAGGGGAGCCGTCGGTGCGGTCTTGCCGGTCGGGAGCGACCCTATGATTCCGTCAAAGAGGAGTGCGACCATGGATAAGGTGTTGTTCGTCTGCGTGCACAACAGCGCGCGGAGCCAGATGGCGGAGGCCTTCCTCAACGCGTTCGGGGGCGGCGGGTTCGTGGCCGAGAGCGCCGGGTTCGAGCCAACGGAGATCAATCCGCTGGTGGTCGAGGTCATGAAGGAAGAGGGCATCGACCTCTCGGGCAAGAAGACGCAATCGGTCTTCGATCTGTACAAGGAAGGCCGCATCTTCAGCTACGTCATCACGGTCTGCGAGGAATCCGTGGAGAAGGAGTGCCCGGTCTATCCCGGCATGACGCACCGCCTGCACCTTCCCTTCCCGGACCCGGCAAAGGCCCGGGGCAGCCACGAGGAAAAGCTGGCCCAGGTCCGGGCCATCCGCGACAGGATCAAGGCGGTCGTCTACGAGTTCCTGGAGTGGGCGCGATCCGGGGACGTCAAGAAACTCAGCGATTTCTGGGAAATTCGGCCTGTCGGCTGATTCCCACCCTCGCGCACCGGACCTTCCTTGTGGGCGGGGAAGAGATAATCCCGGACCCGTCCTTGCCGCCGGTCTCCGTTGCCCGCTCCCGCCTCGGCCCACAGGCCCGACCTCGACGCCGATCAAGAACATCCTTGACATCAGGCTAGTCTTTCCCGATGGTTGCGCCTTCAACAATCGTCGAGGTTCCCATGCCCAATCTGATCCTGTTGGCCCTGCTGGCGTCGTTCCCGCCCTTGTCCACGGATATGTATCTGCCCGCCATCCCCACCCTGCAGACGCAGTGGAGCATCTCCTATGCCACGGCCAACCTGTCGTTGGTCCTGTTCATGGGCGTGTTCAGCGTCTTTTTGCTCATCCACGGCCCGTTATCCGACCGTTTCGGCCGCAAGCCGGTGCTCACCGGCGGGCTGACCCTGTTCATTCTGGCCTCTTTCGGTTGCGCCCTGTCTCCCTCCATCGAGGTGATGATCGCATGCCGGTGCCTGCAGGCGGCGGGGGCCGCGGCCGGGGCGTCCCTGGCCCTGGCCCTGTCCAAGGACCTGTACGAAGGAGCCCAGCGGCAGAAGATTCTTGCCCACATGGGGGTGATCATGGCCCTGGCCCCCATGCTGGCCCCGTCCATCGGCGGACTGATGCTCAAGTTCGCCTCCTGGCGCTGGATATTCATCTTCCAGGTGGGCCTGGCGTTGATCGGGCTGTACGGGGTGCTGCGTCTCAAGGAGCCCCTCACCGAGTTCACGCGCGGCGGTTTCCTGTCCATGGCCGGCCGGTACCGGCTGGTGCTCGGGAACCTGCCGTTCACGGTCCTGGCCAGCGGGTTCGCGCTCATGTCGCTGCCCCATTTCGCCTTCATCGGCGGCTCGGCAGACATGTATATCAACGAACTGGGGCTGTCGGAGCAGGCCTTCGGCATCTATTTCGGGGCCAACGCCATCGGCTTCATGCTCGGTTCGTTCATCTGCACCCGGATGGTCGGCACGTACAAGCCGCTGCACATGCTCTATACCACCTTCGCCTGCCTGTTCGCGTCCACCCTGCTGATGTTCGTGCTCGGCGGGCGCACACCTCTGACCCTGGCCATCCCCATGTTCTGCATGGCGTTGAGTGTGGGCTTTTCCCGGCCCATCTCCAACTCCATGATCCTGGACCAGGTGGACTCTGACGTGGGCGCGGCCTCGGGCATCCTGACCTTCGAGATATTCTTTGTCGCGGCCGTGTCCATGCAGCTCATCTCCTGGGACTGGCCCCACAAGCCCTACGTCCTGGGCGTGCTCGGCGTGTTCGGCACCCTGATCCCGCTGGCGGCCCTGCTGGCCGTCAAGAAGCGGTGCCGGTTCAACTAACCTCGGTCAGTTCGAAACGGAAAAGGCCCGTGCGTTCGATACGCACGGGCCTTTTCCGTGGGAGTGCCGGAGGCAGATCAAGCCGGAAATTGGTTCAGGAAGGCCTCGGCCCTGCGTTCGGACCAGTAGACGTTCTCCTTGTCCTTGGAGACGAAACCCACGTGGCCGCCGTGGACCGGGGTCTCCAGGAACAGGCGCGGGTTGGACATGGCCTCGGCCACCGGGAAGCAGGTCGGGGTCAGGAACGGATCGTTCTGGGCGTTGACCAGCAGGGCGGGCACGCGCACGGCGCGCAGGAACTGCAGCGAGGAGGCCTTGGCGTAGTAGTCGGCCGCGTCCGCGAAGCCGCCCATGGGCGCGGTGAAGCGGTCGTCGAATTCTCGCAGGGAGCGGATGCCCTTGAGCTTCGAGGCGTCCACCACGTCCGGGAAGCGCCCGCCCTTTTCGCGCATCTTGCGGCGCAGGCCGCGCATGAAATATTCGAAATAGATATGGTGCGAGGAGATGACCCGTTCGGCCGCGCCCAGGTCGCAGGGGGTGGAGAAGGCCACGGCCCCGACTACCTGTTCGGGCACCCGGTCCGGGGCCTCGCCCAGGTACTTGAGGATCTGGTTGCCGCCCATGGAGAAGCCGATCAGGACCACCCGGCCGTAGCGCCCGGTGGACAGGCAGTGCAGGATGATCTCGTGCAGGTCGCCGGTTTCGCCCGAGTGGTAGCAGCGGGGCAGCCGGTTGGGCTCCTCGCCGCAGCCGCGCTGGGACCAGCAGGCCGCGTCCCAGCCGTTTTTGGTGGCCATGGCCGCCATGCCGAGCACGTATTTCTTGCGCGAATTTCCTTCCAGACCGTGGCTGACGATGACCAGCCGGTCGGTCTCCCCGGTGCGCGAGCGGTGCCAGTCCAGGTCCAGGAAGTCCGAGTCGGCCAGCTCCACGCGCTCGGGCTCGGGCGCGGTCAGGGGCGTGAGCCTAAAGAGCGGCGGGTACAGGGTGGCCATGTGGCCCGAGGCGAACGGGAAGGGCGGCCGGTAGTCGGGAATGGGCAGTACGGGCATGGGGATGGTGTACGACCGCGCGGCCGTGAAGTAAAGCGGCGTGCGGCCCGGGAAAACGGTTGCCCGGACCGCGCCTGATTGGCTACCCTTGGCCACCGTCCGCTGACGGGCGCGAACCAGAGGAGCCCCAGTGCCGCTGTACGACCAGACCGACATGGAGAACTACGCCGAGGTCCTGACCTGGGCGCTGAACGAATCCAGGGAACGCCCCCTGCGCAACAGCGAGATGGTCCTCCTCCGCTACGACATCCCCGGCCTGGCCCTGGCCGAGGCCCTCTATTCGCGGCTCATGGACATGCACCTCATGCCCGTGGCCATGGCCCAGCCCACGCCGTACATGGAGATGGAGCGCTACCTCAATTCCAGCTTCGGCCAGCTCCTGTTCCAGCAGCCCGGCCTGGCCGAGCTCTACTCCCAGGCCGCCGGGGTGATCAACATCATCGCCCCGGAGGAGCTGACCTACCTTCAGACGGTGGACCCGCGCACCATCGCCGAGGCGAGGCGCGCCGACGCGCCCAACCGGCGCATCCTCCAGCGGCGCAGGCTGTCCGGGGTCATGGGCTGGACCACCTGCCTGTATCCCACCGAGGCCCTGGCAAAGGGGGCGGGCATGACGTTGGACGAATACGCCCACGCCCTGAAGCGCGCCTGCTGGCTGAACATGCCCGACCCGGTGGCCGAGTGGCGGCGGCTGAAGCGGGAGGTCGGCGAGGTCTGCGACTGGCTCGACGGCATGTCCATCCGCTCCCTGAAGGTGGAGTCCGAGGACATCGACCTGACCGTGGGCATAGGCGACAACCGCCGGTTCGTGGGCGTGAACGGGGCCAACGTCCCGGGCTACGAGATCTACGTGGCCCCGGACGCGCGCAAGGTGGACGGGACCTACTACGCGGACCAGCCGACCCTGCGCTACGGGCACTTGGTTTCCGGCATGGCCCTGGACTTCTCCGGCGGCATCGCCTCCCGCGCCGAGGCCGAGATCGGCCAGGTGTTCGTCCAGCAGCAGCTCTATTCGGACGCGGGCGCGCGCCGGGTGGGGGAGTTCTCCCTGACCGACAGGCGGTTCTCCCGCGTGGACCGGTTCATGGCCCACACCCTCCTGGACGAGAATTTCGGCGGCGAGCACGGCAACTGCCATCTTGCCCTGGGCGGCTCGGTGCTGGAGAGCTTCACCGGCCCGTCCGAGATGCTCACCCCGGAGCTGGAATACGAACTCGGCTTCAACTCGTCGGACATGCACTGGGACCTGGTCAACACCCAGCCCAAGCGGGTCACCGCCCGGCTTGCCGACGGCAGCCCGAAGCTGATCTACGAGAACGGCGGATTCCGACTCTGAGAGCCCGGTTCGCGATCCCCGAAAAATCGCTCGACCGCGTGATTTGTCACTATTTTTCTGTTGGCTTCGCGGTGCGGACTGTTGTATAGAACGGCGGGTATAGCCATGAAGAAAAGTCCGAAACACAAGAGTCTTTATCTGGTCAAGACCGAGCAGGCCGAGTTGCGGGAGCTGGAGGCCAAGCACCGCTCCGAGACCCGGAATCTTTATGTCATCAAGACCGACGAGGAAGTGGCGAACAAGTATCGCGACGTCATCGTCGATTTCGCCGCCAACAAGGGCGTCTTTCTGCTCGTCACCCGCGACAAGACCTTTATCCAGACCTTCCGCAGCGCCGCGTGCCAGGCCGTGGGCGTCCCCCACGGAGCCATGTTTTCGGCCCAAGACCTGGCCAGCGCCTCGACCCTGCTCAAGGGCCTCGTGGCCAACGGGGCCAAGCCCTTCCTCTTCATGGAGTACGTGCTGGACTCGGAACTGACCGTCCCCTACCTGCGCCACGTCAAGCCCATGTACCCGGATATGAAGGTGGTCGTGGTCTCGCGGGACATCAGCCGCGAGCGACTCTTCCAGTTCTATGAGGACGGTGCGGACTCCTTCCTCAAGAAACCGGCGAGCATCAATTCCGTGATCAAGAAGATCGCCTTCATGCTCAAGCCCCGCTGCGAGGCGGACGCCCTGGTCTTCGCGGGGCGCGAGCACATCCGGGCCAACCGCTTCGAGGAGGCGTTGGACATGGCCGAGCAGGTCCTGTCCCGCTGGCCCCGCCACGCGGCCGCCCTGGTCGTGCTGGGGGACGCCCAGAAAGGGTTGGCCAAGCGGGAGGAGGCGTTGAGCGCCTACCAGCAGGCCGAGTGCCTCTCCCGGGATTACCTTGAGCCGCTGCAGAAGATCGCGACCATGTATTGCGAGGACGACAATCGGGACGAGGCGCTCCAATACCTGTGCAAGCTCGACGACATATCGCCGCTCAACTGCACCCGCAAGATCCGCATCGCCGAGATGCATTTCGAGCAGGGCGACCCGGCCAGCGCCGAGAAATATTTCGACCAGGCTATCGACGCGGCCCGCGAGGAGGCCCTGAGCGCGGTGGGCGAGATGTCCCTGGACATCGCCGAGATGGCCGCGCGCTTCGACCCGAAGATGGCCGCCAAATACTATCGCCGCAGCCTGGAGCTGGTGAAGAATTCCAAAAACGCCCTGACCATGTCCGTCTACAACCGCCTGGGCATCTCCCTGCGTAAGCAGGGGCTGTGGAACGAGGCCATCGAGGCCTACGGCGAGGCCGCCAGGCACGCCCCGGAAGACGAGAACATCCAGTACAATATCAGCTTGGCCTACGGCGAGGGACAGCAATTCCGCGAGGCGGCCGAGCACATGCGCAACGCCCTGGCCATCAACCCGGACCTGTACCGCGGCAATCCCAACCTGGCCTACTCGGTGGGCTCGACCTTCGCCCGTGGCGACAGGCCCCAGGAAGCCGTGGAAATCCTGACCTATCTCCTGGAAATCTCCCCCGGTTTCAAGGACGGCGAGAAGCTCCTGCGCGAAGTGACCGCGGCCAGGGGCGGCTCCTACCGTTTTTAGTCGCTCCGACTCTCCCGGCCGCATAAGGCGGCCCGTCCTCCGGATTTTTCTTGTCATCCTGGTTATTGACAACCTTATCCTCATGCTTATTTTCCCCACAGGTCTCGCTTCCGGCGGGCCTTTTCATTACAAAATACGCTTCCCAAGGAATTGATTTCATGGCGAAAAACAACAATGAAGTGCCCATCAACGGTCTGTACGACGACGAGGGGCGGATACTGGATGAACAGGTCGCGGAAGCCCGGGGCGAAGGCGAGGCCGAATCCGTGGAGGAAGCGGTCGAGGTGTCCCTGAGCAAGGAGGAGCTGGCCGCCCTGTGCAAGGAATCGGTCTGCCCCGAGTGTGACGTGTTCAAGGAGGCCGAGTCCATCCGGCTGCGCGCCCTGGCCGACTCCGAGAACGTCAAGAAGCGTCTGCTCCGGGAAACCGAGGAATTGAAGAAGTACGCGGGCGAGTCCATCCTGGCCGACCTGCTGCCCATCCTCGACAACCTGGACCTGGCCCTGGCCCACACCGGCAACCTGTCCGCCGAGTGCAAGAACTTCGTCGTCGGCGTGGACATGACCCGCAAGATATTCCTGGACGCGGTCAAGAACCACGGGCTGGAAGCGGTCCAGGCCGCTGTCGGCACCGAGTTCGATCCCGAGATCCACGAGGCCGTGGGCACCGTGGAGGAGCCGTCGCTCAAAAGCAACCAGGTCGCCCAGGTGGTCCAGAACGGCTACCGCCTCAAGGGGCGGCTGCTGCGTCCGGCCAAGGTCATGGTCAACAAGCTGTAGGTTTTTTTGACGCCGCGGCCTTTACAAGGGCCAACGCGTGATTATTGAAGAAAGTAACGAAAATTTACGTCGAATACGACTTTCATATCTTAGGAGGACATAAATATGGGTAAGATCATAGGGATCGACCTTGGAACCACCAACTCCTGCGTCTACGTCATGGAGGGCAAGGACCCGAAATGCGTCACCAACCCCGAAGGCGGCCGGACCACCCCGTCCGTGGTGGCCTTCACCGACAAGGAGCGGTTGGTGGGCGACATCGCCAAACGCCAGTCCGTCACCAACCCGGAGAAGACCGTCTTCGCCATCAAGCGCCTCATGGGCCGCTCGGCCGACGCCCCCGAGGTCAAGAAGTGGCAGGAGCACTGTCCGTACCAGATCGTTGCCGGCAACGGCAATGACGCCTGGGTCGAGATCGACGGCAAGAAGTACTCTCCGCCCGAAGTCTCCGCCATGATCCTGCAGAAGCTGAAGAAGGACGCCGAGACCTACCTGGGCGAGCCCGTCACCGAGGCCGTCATCACCGTCCCTGCATACTTCAATGATTCCCAGCGCCAGGCCACCAAGGACGCGGGCAAGATCGCCGGTCTCGAGGTCAAGCGCATCATCAACGAGCCCACCGCCGCCTCCCTGGCCTACGGTTTCGACAAGAAGGCCAACGAGAAGATCGCGGTCTTCGACCTCGGCGGCGGCACGTTCGATATCTCCATCCTGGAAGTGGGCGACAACGTCGTCGAAGTGCGCGCCACCAACGGCGATACCTTCCTGGGCGGCGAGGACTTCGACCACCGGATCATCGAGTACCTGGTGAACGAGTTCAAGAAGGAGAACGGCATCGACCTGTCCAAGGACCGCATGGCCCTGCAGCGCCTGAAAGAGGCCGCCGAAAAGGCCAAGCACGACCTGTCCTCCTCCATGGAGACCGAGGTCAACCTGCCGTTCATCACCGCCGACCAGAACGGTCCCAAGCACATGATGGTCAAGATCAGCCGAGGCAAGCTCGAAAAGCTCGTCGAGGACCTGGTCGACCGCACCGTGGAGCCCTGCCGCAAGGCGCTCAAGGACGCCGGCCTGTCCGCCTCGGACATCGACGAGGTCATCCTTGTCGGCGGCATGACCCGCATGCCCCTGGTCCAGGAGAAGGTGAAGTCCTTCTTCGGCAAGGAGCCCAACCGCTCCGTGAACCCGGACGAGGTCGTGTCCATGGGCGCGGCCATCCAGGGCGGCATCCTGGCCGGTGACGTCAAGGACGTCCTGCTCCTTGACGTGACCCCGCTGTCGCTCGGCATCGAAACCATGGGCGGCGTGATGACGCACCTGATCGAGCGCAACACGACCATCCCGACCAAGAAGTCCCAGGTCTTCACCACCGCGGCCGACAACCAGCCGTCCGTGTCCATCCGGGTCTTCCAGGGCGAGCGTCCCATGTGCGCGGACAACAAGCTGCTCGGCAACTTCGAGCTGACCGGCATTCCGCCGGCGCCGCGCGGCGTGCCGCAGATCGAGGTCTCGTTCGACATCGACGCCAACGGCATCGTGCACGTCAACGCCAAGGACCTGGGTACCGGCCGCGAACAGTCCATCCAGATCACGGCCAGCTCCGGCCTGTCCGACGACGAGATCAACCAGATGGTCAAGGACGCCGAGGCCCACGCCGACGAGGACAAGAAGAAGCAGGCCCTGATCGAGGCGCGCAACCAGGCCGATACCCTGGTCTACACCTCGGAGAAGTCCCTGCGCGACCTGGGCGACAAGGTCGACCCGACGCTGAAGGCGGACATCGAGGCCAAGATCGAGGAAGTCAAGAAGGCCCTGGAGGCCGACGATGCCGACCAGATCAAGGCCAAGGCGGACGAACTGGCCCAGGCCTCGCACAAGCTGGCCGAACAGCTCTACGCCCAGCAGAACGCCGAGAGCGCCAATCCCGGCGGAGCGGCGGGCGCGGCCGGTCCCGAAGCCGGTTCCTCGGCCAAGGATGACGACGACGTGGTCGACGCCGACTACACCGAAGTCAAGTAGGCAGTTTCCATACAAGAATGAAGGCCGCCGGGGATATCCCCGGCGGCCTTTTCCTTTTGGGGCCGTGGGCCTAGGCCGCCCGGTCCAGGCCGGGGGCGAGGCCGCCCGGAACCGTGTCGGTCAGGACCCTGTCGATGTCCATGAGGATGATGAAGCCGCCGTCCTGCGACCCCATCCCCAGGATGTAGTCGGATCGGATGACGCTGCCCATCGCCGGGGCGGGCAGTACCTCCTCGGGGGCCATTTCAAAGACCTCCCGTACCGAATCGACCAGCAGCCCCATGGTCGGATTACCCTCCAGCGTGCGCACTTCGGTGATGATGATGCACGTGTCCACGGTGGGTCGGGCCGTATCCATTCCCAGCTTGAGCCGCAGATCCGTGACCGGAACCGCGTTGCCGCGCAGGTTGATGACCCCGCGCATGTGTCGCGGCATTCTCGGTACGGCGGTGATCTCCGTCAGCTCAAGGACCTCGCGGACACCGGCGATGTCCAGACCGAAGGCGTTGGGGCCAAGGGTAAAGGTCAGATATTGATTCCTCGCGTCGTTTCTCTTGTCGCTCATGGCGTGCCTCCTAGAACCGTTCGAAGCCGGTGTCGTCGGTGTCCAGGTCGATGTCCAGGCCGGTGGCCGGGGCGATCGGGGCGGCCGTCGCGGTCCGCGCGGGCCTGGGCAGTGCCTTGGGAGCGGGGCGGTGGGCCCTGACCGCCGGGGCGGCGGGGGCCGCGCCCACCTCGAAGTAGCTCAGGACTTCCTGCATCTGCTGCCCCTGACCGGCGAGCTCCTCGCTGGTGGAGGCCAGTTCCTCGGCGGCCGAGGCGTTCTGCTGGACGATGGTGTCGAGTTGCATGATGGCGGAGTTGATCTGTTCGACTCCCGCGTTCTGCTCGCTGCTGGCGGCGGCGATTTCCTGGACCAGCTCGGCGGTGCGGCTGATGTCCGGGACAAGCCTGGTCAGCATGGAACCGGCCTTTTCGGCCACCCGGACGCTGGAGGACGAGAGGTCGCTGATCTCGGCGGCGGCCTGTCCGCTGCGTTCGGCCAGCTTGCGCACCTCGGCGGCGACCACGGCGAAGCCCTTGCCGTGTTCTCCGGCGCGGGCGGCCTCGATGGCGGCGTTCAGGGCCAGGAGGTTGGTCTGGCGGGCGATCTCCTCGATGATGGAGATCTTCTCCGCGATATTGGTCATGGCGCTCATGGCTTCCTGGACGGCGTCGCCGCTCTCGCGGGCATCGCGGGCCGCATCGCGGGCGATCTCCTCGGTGCGGTTCGCGTTTTCGGTGTTCTGGAGGATGTTGGAGGCGATCTCTTCCATGGAGGAGGAGACCTCTTCGATGCTGGCCGCCTGGGAGGTGGCGTTGTCGGACAGGCTCTGGGCCGCGGCGGACAGTTCCTCGCTGCCCGCTGCCACATGGGTGGAGCTGTCCTGGACCTCGCCGAAGACGTCGCGCAGCTTGGCCGCCATGGCGCGCAGGGAACTACAGAGGATGCCGATCTCGTCCTTCTGGTCCACGTCGATGTCGGCGGACAGGTCGCCGCCTTCCACGCGCTTGCTCAGGGTCAGGGCCTTGCCGAGCGGGACGGTGATGCCGCGGGCGATGAGCCAGGCCAGGAAGAGGCCGATCAGGACGGCCACGGCGGAGATGGCCACGGTCACGACGATGGAGCGCTGGTTGGAGGCCTGGAGCCGGGGGCCGAGTTCGTCCTGGTCGGTTATGACCGACAGCTTGACCTTGTCTATTTCGTCGGCGATCTCGGGTCCGAGGCGGTAGAGGGTATCGTTGAGGATGGTCTGGTTGCGGTCGTGGATGACGGCGGCCACGGTCTTGAATGCGGAGATGTAGGCCTCGCGGGAGTCGAGGACGTCCTTGAGCCCCCGGCGACGTTCCGGGTTCTGCAGTTCGCGGTCGAGCACGGCCAGAAACTCGCCCATGTGGCCGTTTTGTTCGAGAACGGCGGCCTGGTTGGCGTCGTCGTTGGTGTCCAGGAACTTGAAGACGTGGATGCGCGCCAGAAGCAGGTGCTTCAGGGTCATGGCCGCGTTGTAGGCGGCCACGGTGTCGCCGTCGCGTTCGGCGCTCTCCAGGATTCCGGTCAGGGTCTCGGCCATGCGGGCGCCCTGAACGTTGAGGACGTTGTTGACCAGGCCGTTGCGCTTGTCCATGGCGGCGATCAGGTCCGTGACGCCCTTGTCGTAGGCGTTGAGGCTCTCGTCGATGGCGGTCACCAGGGCGGCCCGTTCGGGCTTCCTGATTTCGGACAGGGCCATGGCGACCAGTTCCCTGGTCTTGTTCCATTCCTCATGGTATTGTTGCTTGGAGGCGTCGGTGCCGGTGTTGAGATAGGTCATGACGTGCATCCTCAACATGAGCAGGTGAGCCTGTACCCGGCCGGCAAGGTTGGAATCCCTGGCCAGTCCCCTGTATTGTACGAAACCGTCCTCGCTGTTGCGGATGGCCCTGTAGCCGGCGCCGGCGACGATGACCGTGAGCAGTAAAACCAGGCCGAAGCCGATCCCGAGCTTGCGTCCTATGGATACGTTCTTGATCATGATTGTATTCCTTTTGCTAATAGTAATTGCTCTTGTTTTAAATTGCCAATTGGAGTATGGTTAAAGTTTTCCTCGCCTTTGATTACCTGATAATGATAATCATTCTCAAAAATCAAGTATAAAATGATGACGTCCGGTAGATTATAATGGGTTGGGATAATGGCGGTCCGCGCATGGCCGCGATTCGAATGGCTTGCCTTCACAGGCCAAGAGAAGTATAGCATTACCCGGTCCGCAGTATGCGGGCCGGGTTTTTTATCTGGTTGCGGGCATCTGCCGCGGCCGAACCCACAATGCACCAAGCCATTCCCATGAAAAACTCCGCATATACCGTCAAGACACTGGCCGCACTGGTTCTGGTCGGCCTCCTTGTCTGGGGCTGTGCGCCCCGGACCATGCCCATCAAGAGCGCGGACCTGCTGTCCACGCCCAATCTCCTGGTCGAGGCCGACGCCGCCTGGAAGGCCAGGCACTGGGAGGCGGCCGAGCTCTACTACGCGGCCGCCCTGGAGCGGCCGGACCTGGTCAAGAGCGAACTGCCCACGATCTACGTCCGTCTGGCCGAAGCCGCCTCGCGGAACGGCCATTACCACCAGGCGCGCATCGCCCTGGAGCAGTGGGCCAACCTGGACACGCAGGCCCTGGAGCGGGCGGACTGGGAGCGGCTCTACCTGGACGCCATGGCCGGACTGGGCAAGACCGAGCGGCTGGACAACCACCTCAAGTGGGTCCTGGACGCGGCCAACGTGCCGTGGCCGACCAAGCTGGAGGTGGCCCTGTGGTACGCCGGTTACTACGGCGGCCACGAGGACTACGAGCGCGCCCTGGACGTGCTGGACAAATTCTACGCCCAGGCCCCGGACACGCCCGCCAAGTCCCTGTTTGAGCAGGAGTTTCGGCAGCAGTTGACCGACATGGACGACACCGATGTGGGCGACCTTGCCAAGGCGGTCAACCCGTCCAACCAGTGGCGCTTCCCCTACGCCCTGGTGGCCTTCGAGCGCGGCGTGCGCACGGCCTCGGACGACACGGCCTGGTCCGCCAACTGGCGCACCCTGCGCGATCTGGCGTCGTCTGGCGAGCTGGCCGATCCCGTCCCGCTGCGGGACAAGCTGGCCGAGCTCGAGGCGCGCTACGGCGTGCCGCGCATCGGCCTGGCCCTGGCCCTGCCCGTGACCGGGCCGTACGCCAAGGTGGGCGTGAAGATCCTGCGCGGCGCCGGGCTGGCCCAGTGGCGGCTGGCCCAGGAGGGCGTGGACGTGGAGCTGGCGGTCATCAACACCGAGGCCCCGGGATGGGAATCCCGGCTGGCACAGCTGCCCAGCCATTTCACCGTGGTCGGCGGGCCGTTGCGCATCAACGCCTTCAAGCGTTTCTACGAGGCCGATTCCCCGGCCGCCGGGGTGCTTGAGAAGCGCGCCGTGTTCGCCTTCCTGTCGTCCCTGGGCGATTTGACCGAGGGCAAGGACGCCTGGCGTTTCTTCTCGAGCCGCAACGACGAGGTGCGCAGCCTGGTCCACCTGACCGTGGACAAGCTCGGCATCACCGATCTGGCCGTCTTCTACCCCGAGGAGAAGTTCGGCCGGTCCATGGCCCAGACCTTCTACAACGAGGCCGCGCCGCTGGGCGGCCGGATCAAGGGCATGCAGTCCTATCCGCCGCACGAGCTCAAGCAGTGGACCCGCCGGGTGGGCAAGCTGTTGAACGTGCCGTCCGATTTCAGCAACAACAAGGACGTGCCCCTGCCCATGCCGGACTTCGGGGCCGTATTCATCCCGGACGGCTGGCGTCAGGCCCAGACCTTGCTGCCCAACTTCTTCTTTTACGAGGGCGACCAACTGGTCTTCCTCGGCCCCGGCCTGTGGAGCCGCGCCCTGGACGACGCCAAGGACGTGGACGAGCACTACTACCGCCTGGCGGTCTGCCCCGGCGCGTGGTGGGACGGTTCGGACGGCGGCAGGGCGCTCCAGGCGGCCCTGACCGAGGAGGGCTTGGGCCAGGCAGACTTCTGGGTGGCGCTGGGCTACGACTTCCTGCGTTTCGCCGGAAAGCTCGGCACCCTGCCCGCGTCCTGGGACAGCGCCATGGTCAACAAGCGCATACACAGGGCCGAGCGCATGGACTTCAGCATGGCCCCCATGACCTGGAACGAGGACGGCGCGGCCAGCCAGGACCTGTACCTGTTCACCCCGGCCTCCAACGGCAAGCGGATCATGGACCCGGAAAAGTTCGCCGAACGCATCGCCAGGGCCAAGGCCCGGCGCGAGCGGCGCATGGAAAATTACGAGAAGCGGCTGGAGGAAGAGGGCAAACCCTCGGCCTCCGGCCAGTAGCCGCCCCCAGCCGGTGCGGCGCATAAAGGAGAAAACCATGAAGATCAGTCCCGAAGAAGTGGCCAAGGTCGCCAGCCTCTCCCGGCTCGACCTGCCCGAGGACAAGCTCGAATTGTTCGCCGGGCAGCTCGGCGACATCCTCGCCTACATGGACAAGCTCGGCGAGCTCGACACGGACGCGGTGGAGCCCCTGTACAGCCCTGTCAAGCACACCACTGTGCTGCGCCGGGACGAGGTGCGCAAGGACTACAGGCGCGAGGAAATCCTGGCCAACGCCCCGGAGCAGGACGGCCAGTTCTTCATTGTTCCGCGCATTGTTTAATATTTTGATATAATTCAGGATTGATTGATGTCTGAACTGCACACGAAGACCCTTTCCGAGATCGCGGCCCTGCTGCAATCCGGCGACGTCAAGGTTGTCGAGGTGGTCAAGCACTGCCTGGACCGCATCGAGGCCACCGAGCCCCAGGTCAGGGCGCTCATCACGGTCATGGGCCAAGAGGCCATGAAGCAGGCCGAGGCCATGGACGCCGCCGGTCCGGACCCGTCCAAGCCGCTGTGGGGCGTGCCCATGGTGCTCAAGGACCTGTTGACCACCAAGGGCGTGAAGACCACCTGCGGCTCGAAGATCCTCGAGAATTTCGTGCCCTTTTACGACGCCACGGCCGTGGCCAGGTTGAAGGAGGCCGGGGCCGTATTCGTGGGCAAGGCCAACATGGACGAGTTCGCCATGGGTTCGTCCACCGAGAACTCCGCGTTTTTCATGACCGCCAACCCGTGGGACGTGGAACGCGTGCCCGGCGGGTCTTCGGGTGGCTCCGGGGCCACTGTGGCGGCCGGGCAGTGCTTCGGCGCGCTCGGCACCGACACCGGCGGGTCCATCCGCACCCCGTCCTCGTTCTGCGGCATCGTCGGGCTCAAGCCCACCTACGGGCGCATCTCCCGTTTCGGGCTGATCGCCTACGGCTCGTCGCTGGACCAGATAGGGCCCATGACCCGGTCCGTGGAGGACGCGGCCCGGCTGCTCCAGGTCATGGCCGGACACGACCCCAAGGACTCCACCTCCGTGGACGTCGAGGTTCCGGACTACCTGGCCGGGCTCGGCCGCGAGGACCTCAAAGGCGTGAAGATCGGCTTGCCCGAGGAATACTGGGGCGAGGGCCTGGACGAGGAGGTCAAGGAGGCCTGCGCGGGCGCCGTGGCCGAGATGCAGAAGCTCGGAGCCGAGGCCGTGCCGGTCAAGCTGTCCCTGACCGAGTACGCCATCGCCACCTACTACATCATCGCCATGGCCGAGGCCTCGTCCAACCTGTCCCGGTTCGACGGCGTGCGCTTCGGCCACCGCAACAAGAAGGCCGAGGAGCTGATCGACATGTACACCGCCAGCCGCACCGAAGGGTTCGGCGACGAGGTGCAGCGGCGCATCATCATGGGCACCTACGTGCTCTCCAGCGGCTACTACGACGCCTACTACAACAAGGCCGCCAAGGTCCGCCGCCTGCTGCGCCAGGACTTCGACAAGGCCTTCGGGCAGTGCGACTTCATCGCCGGGCCGGTCTGCCCGACCACGGCCTTCATCAAGGGCGACAAGGCCGATCCGCTACAGATGTATCTCATGGACATCTTCACCATCTCCGCCAACCTGGCGGGCATCCCGGCCATGTCCCTGCCCGTGGGGCTGGGGAAGGACTCGGTCATGCCGGTGGGCCTCCAGCTCATGGGCCCGGCCTTCAGCGAAGCCGACATGCTCTCCGTGGCCGAACGGCTGGAGCGCGCCCTGCCGCCTCTGTCCATGCCTGAACTCTAGTCGACGCCAAGAGAAAGCCGGTTGCCGATATGGATCGGCAACCGGCTTTTTTTATTGGCTGAGTATTGGAAGTCCGGGCTCATCGCCTGCGGTCCGGCTCCTCGGCGTTGTCGTCCTTCATCCAGTTGTAGTTGAGGCTCGTCCGGCCCATGGCCCCGTGGTTCACGAACCGGATGTTCGAGGCCGGTCCGCCTTTGCGCCAGGCCCGGTACAGGCCGAGGAATCCGGCCAGGAAGAACAGGGCGGTGAAGGCCAGGAAGCCGATGCCGTGGTATTGGTGCTCCATGGGGCGTCCATTAACCATTGTCGGCGGCAGGGTAAGAAACCGTCCACGCCATCTCGCCGGGATACCACCGGATTATAATACCTTCCCATTTTTCTCCCGGTCTCGTAGGATGCCGCACATGACGCACAGGGGAGAACGTTGATGACCGTTGCCGTGGCCGTTTCGGGCGGCATGGACAGTTTGCTGGCGCTTGCGCTGCTCAAGGAGCGGGGCGAGGCGATTTTTGCCGTGCACGGCCATTTCCTGCCCCCGTCCCCGGCCTGGGAGCGGGTGGCGGAAGGGCTGGGCGCGGCCTGCGAGACGTTGGGCGTGCCGTTCCATGCCCTGGACCTGCACGAGGCCTTTGACGACCGGGTGGTCAAGCCGTTCGTGGCCGAATATCGGGCCGGGCTGACGCCCAATCCGTGCGCCATGTGCAACCCGCGCATGAAGTTCGGGGTGCTCTTCGACGCGGCCCGCAACCTCGGGGCGGACCGGCTGGCCACCGGGCATTACGTCAGCTTGGCCGACCGGGAGCAGGGGCGGATGCTGGTGCGCGGCCAGGACGCCTCCAAGGACCAGAGCTATTTCCTGTCCATGGTTCCGGTGGAAAAGCTGCGTCTGGCCGAGTTTCCCCTGGCCCGGACCTTCAAGCGCGACGTGCCCGCCATCCTTGCGGAACACGGGCTGACTCCGCCGCTGCCCAGCGAGAGCCAGGAGATCTGCTTCGTGCCGGACGACGACTACCAGCACTTTCTGACCGCGCGTTGCGACATGCCCGGCCCGGGCCCGGCGGCCCTGCCGGACGGCCGGGTCATCGGCGAGCACCAGGGGCTGTGGCGGCACACCCAGGGCCAGCGGCGGGGCTTGGGCATTCCGTGGTCCGAGCCGCTTTACGTCCTGGACAAGGAGGTAGAGAGCAATACCCTCATCGTGGGCCCCAGGGAATTTCTCGCCGCCAACGGGTGCGTGGCCGGACAGGTCAACCTCATGTGCCCGGTCAGGGACTGGCCCGGCACCGTGCTGGTCCAGACCCGCTACCGCCAGAAGGCCAAGCCCGCCAAGGCGTGGCTGTCCGGCGGCAAGCTGTATTTCGATTTCCTGGAGCCGCACACGCGGCCCACGCCCGGCCAGGTGGCGGCGGTCTTCGACGAGGCCGGGACCGTGCTCGGCGGCGGGATCATCGAGGAGGCGCTGTAGCTCTACCAGTCGCGGTTGCGTTCGAGCCGTTCCTGGAGGTCGCGGTCGAACCCGTCGCGGCGCTCCTTGTTCATGACCTTGTGGATTTTTTCGGCGGTCAGCTCCGGCTTCTTCTCCAGGTACGTGGCCGAGCGCTGCACCGCGCTGGTGGCCCGGTAGTAGAGGGGCTCACGGTAGGTCTTGAGCAGGCCGAAGCCCGCCTCGCGCTGGTCCATGTAGATGAGCGTCAGGCCGAGATAGTAGGTGGAGTCCGGCAGATCCGGGTATTTTTCGAGGGTGTCGGTGAAGATTTTGCGGGCCGCCTCGAAATTTCCGTCGTTCAACTGCTTGATTCCTGCCTTGTTGTTGAGATAGGCCTCGTTCGGGCCGTTGTTCAAAAAGTCCCCGTAGGAGTTCAGGGACACGCCGATCCCCCCCGCGCCGAAGCCCACCGAGGTCGAGCCCGCGCCCACGCCGACGCCCACGCCGCCCCCACCGGTGCCCACCCCGACGCCCACGCCGAGGGACGAGCCCACGCAGGCCGCGAGCGGCAGGGCCAGGAGCATGGCGAGCAGGGGAGCGAGAATCGCGGCCCGAAGCCGGGACGCGGTGCCTGAGCGGCGGGAAATGGCATTCGTTTGCTTCATGGGGGCCACCTCGGCTAGAGTTGATGAACTTTTTTACAAACCGGACAGACGTATTCTAGCATGACAACCTTCCACACCGCCACCCTGGGCTGCAAGATCAACCAGTACGAGACCCGGTCCATCGCCGAGGCCTGGGCTGGGCGGGACGCGGTCGAGGTGGACGACCCGCGCGAGGCCGATCTCATCCTGGTCAATTCCTGCGCCGTGACCGCCAACGCCGTGGCCGACCTGCGCCAGGCCGTGCGCCGCTTCCACCGCGACAACCCCGAGGCCGGGATCATCGTCACCGGATGCGCGGCCCAGGTCATGCCCGACGAGTTGGCGACGCTTCCCGGCGTGGTCCGGGTGGTCGCCCAGGCGGACAAGGCGCGGCTCCTGGACGGTCCGGAGGATACGGGGCGGGGCGGCGGCGAAAAGCCGAAGTTCGCGCCCTTTTCCATCACGGGCTACGGCCGGGCCCGGGCCGTGGTCAAGGTCCAGGACGGCTGCTCCCATTTCTGCACCTACTGCATCGTGCCCCTGACGCGCGGCCGGTCCGTGAGCCGCGACATGGCCGAGGTGGAGGCCGAGGTCGGCAGGCTGCTTGCTGCTGGCTTCCGCGAGTTCATCCTGAGCGGCATCAACCTGCGCCATTTCGGACGCGACCTGCCCGGCAAGCCGGACTTCTGGGACCTTGTGGCCCGCCTGGAAAAGGCCTTCGCCCTGGACTGGGCCGGGCGGGCGCGGCTGCGCATCTCGTCCGTGGAGCCGGGCCAGCTGACCGACAAGGCGCTTGCCGTGCTCGGCGCGTCCCGGCTGGTCTGCCCGCAACTCCATCTCTCCCTCCAGAGCGGCGACCCGGACGTGCTCAAGGCCATGGGGCGCGGCCACTACTCGCCGCAGTCCGCCGTGGAGTTCATGGAACGGCTCAAGGCGCACTGGCCGGTCATGGGACTGGGCGCGGACCTGATCACCGGGTTCCCGGGCGAGACCGAGGCGCAGTTCAAGCGCACCGTGGAGTTGTGCCGGGCCCTGCCCCTGACCTACGGACACGTTTTTCCCTACTCCGAGCGGCCCGGCACCCGGGCCGTGGACCTGCCCGACGCGGTGGACGTGCCGGTGCGCAAGGAGCGGGCGGCCCGGCTGCGCAAGCTGGTGGGCCGCAGGAAGACGGCCTTTCTCAAGCGATTGCTCGACCTGCCGCACCTGGACGTCCTGGTCCAGGACGGGCGCGGACGCGGGGTCAGCCAGTACTACGCGGCCTGCCGGTTCGAGGACGCGCCCGGCTGCGCGCCCCGTTCCCTGGTCCGGGCGCGCCCCGTGCGCGTGGACAAGGGCGTGGTCGTCGTCAAACCCGTGGAGGAAGGGGAATGAGCACGCCCAGGACGCCCGATCCGGGGATGCTGGTCGTCTCGGTGCTGAGCGCGGACTGGGACGCGTTCTGGCCCGAGGTGGGCGCGGAATTTAAGGCGCGCTTCGGTCCGTTCGAGGCTTCCGAGGAGTTCGCCTTCGACCAGACCGACTACTACGACGAGGAGCTGGGGACACCCATCACCCGGCGGCTGATCGCCTTCGATGCGTTGCGCCCCCTGGACGCGCTGGCGGACATCAAGCTGTGGACCAACGCGGTGGAGCGCCGGTATGCGGTGGACGGGCGCAGGCGGTTCAACCTGGACCCCGGCTTCCTCACACAGCAGTCCCTGATCCTGGCCACGGGCAAGAATTTTTCGCACCGCGTCTATCTCAGGGACGGTATCTGGGCCGACCTGACGCTCATGTGGCAGCGCAAGCGCTGGGTGGATTTTCCCTGGACCTTCCCGGACTATGCGGGGGAGGCCATGAAAACGCGGCTGACAAAGCTGCGCCTGTCGTATAAAAACAAGCTGAGCAAGCCGCAAAAGTGAGTATTTTCCACAACACGCGGCTTCCAACCAGAAGGAAGAACATATGCCTGTAAGCATGACCGGCTTCGGCCGGTGCGAGACCAATGAACACGCCTGGACGCACGTCTGGGAGATCAAGAGCGTCAACGGCCGGTTCCTGGACGTCAAGTGGCGCATGCCCGGCTCCCTGCGCTCCCTGGAGAACGGCTGGGAGCGGATCGTGCGCACCTACGCCTCGCGCGGCCGGGTGGACGTCTCCCTGAACCTCGAGGTCCTGGACGCCGGGGTGCTCGGCGTGTCCTTCAACGAGACCATGGCCCAGGCCATGTTCCAGGCCATGGAAAAGCTGGCCGAGAGCCGGGGCGAGATATTCAATCCGGACTACAATCGGGTCCTGGCCATGCCCGCCCTGTGGCGCGACAGCGGCTCCGAGCCCGATCCCGGGCTGGCCGAGAGCCTGAACAAGGGGCTGGAAACGGCCCTGGCCGACTGGGTGGCTTCCCGGTCCCGCGAAGGCGAGGCGCTGGTGGCCGATCTCACGGCCCGGCTCGCCACCCTGCGCGAACTGGCCGACAAGGTCCGCGAGCGCGTGCCGGACATCCTC
Source organism: Pseudodesulfovibrio hydrargyri (assembly GCF_001874525.1). NCBI lineage: Bacteria > Pseudomonadati > Thermodesulfobacteriota > Desulfovibrionia > Desulfovibrionales > Desulfovibrionaceae > Pseudodesulfovibrio > Pseudodesulfovibrio hydrargyri. Next base: position 2,423,243 of record NZ_LKAQ01000004.1, read on the forward strand.
GAGGCCAAGAAGGCATCGCTCAGGCAGCGCATCACCGACATGCTGGAATCGGCCAACGCCGAATTTTCCGAAGACCGCATGCTCCAGGAGGTGGCCTACCTCACGGACAAGCTCGACGTGTCCGAGGAGCTGACCCGGCTCGACGCCCATCTGGAACGGCTGGCCGAGGTTCTGGCCGACAAGGACGAAGTGGGCAAGAAGCTCGACTTCCTGGTGCAGGAGACCTTCCGCGAGATCAACACCTGCGGCAACAAGGCGCAGGATACAGAGGTCAGCCGGTTGGTCGTGGATTTCAAGGCGGAGCTGGAACGCTGCCGCGAACAGGTGCAAAACATCGAGTAGGTAGGCATGCAGAAACAGGGATTACTCAACGTCGGTTTCGGCAATTTCGTGGTGCTTGACCGGGTCATCTCCATCGTCAACCCGTCCAGCGCGCCCATGCGGCGGCTGCGCGAGGACGCCCGCGCCGAGGGCCGGCTCATCGACGCCACCCAGGGCCGCAAGACCCGGGCGATCATCGTCACCGACTCCAACCATGTTGTCCTTTCCGCCATCCAGGCCGAGACCATCGGGCAGCGCTTCAGCGCGGACGAGGGGGAGTAGGTGGGTCAGGACGATCACAAATTCAGGCTGGGCGAGGTCCTGGTCGTCTGCGCGCCCAGCGGCACGGGCAAGAGCACGCTCATCGCCATGCTGCGCGAGCGCTACCCGGACTTCGGTTTTTCGGTCTCCTACACCACCCGCGCCCCGCGCGGGGCCGAGCAGGACGGACGGGAATACCACTTCGTGTCCCGCGAGACCTTTGTCGCCATGCGCAGCAAGGGCGCGTTCTGCGAGTGGGCCGAGGTCCACGGCAACTTCTACGGCACGGCCACCAAGCCGGTGGAGGCGATGCTCCATCAGGGTCAGGACGTGCTCTTCGACATTGACGTGCAGGGTGCCAAGCAGCTGAAAAAGACCTTCTACAAGGGCACCTTCGTCTTTCTGCTGCCCCCGTCCCGCGAGGAGCTGGTGCGCCGTCTCAAGGGGCGCGGCACCGACTCGGAGGAGTCCATCGCCAAGCGGCTGACCAACGCCTCGGGCGAACTGGCCCAGGCCGAATGGTTCGACTACTGGGTGGTCAACGACGACCTGGACGCGGCGTACAAGGAACTCGAGGCCGTGTACCTGGCCGGAAAGTGCAAGCCGTCGCTGCGGCCCGGCATTCTCGACAACATCATGAGGACCTGGGAAAACAATGGCTGAGCTCGTCGTCGCGTTGGATTTCAAGGAGGCGGACCCGGCCCTGGCCATGGCCCGGACCCTGCGGGGCGCGGCCCCGTGGATGAAGGTCGGCCTGGAGCTGTTCACGGCCGAGGGACCCAAGGTGGTCACTGGACTCAAGGAGATGGGCTTCAGGGTCTTTCTGGACCTGAAATTCTTCGACATCCCGAATACCGTGCAGGGCGCGGTGCGCTCGGCCGCTCGGCTGGGTGCGGACATCGTCGACATCCACGCCCTGGGCGGGGAACGCATGGCCCGGGCGGCCATGGAGGGATGCGCCGAGGGCACGGCTCCCGGCCAGACTCCTCCCCTGGTTCTGGCAATAACCATGCTGACCAGCATGGCCGAGGGCGACTTGCCCGTGAAGAACGCGCCGGGCCCCTCGGAGATGGCCCTTGACCTGGCGGTGAAAGCCAAGCAATATGGCTTAAATGGAGTGGTCTGCTCGGGCCTGGAAGTGGAGCGGATAAAAGGGGCCTGCGGGAGCGGGTTCGTCTGTCTCACCCCCGGCATCCGTCCGGCCTTTGCCGAGACCGGGGACCAGCGGCGGGTCGTCACTCCTGCGGAGGCGGTACGCGGCGGATCGGATTTCCTGGTGGTGGGCAGGCCCGTGACCAGGGCGAAACGGCCGGATGAAGCGGCCCGGGCGATCATCGAGGAGATGAGCCGGGCCCTATAGGAGTGTTGGATGGCCGAGCAGGGGCAGGGTGCCGATAACCGGCACGAAATAGTGCGGGACGGGGCCGAGAAGATCAAGGGCGTCTTCTCCACGCAGACCGTCGCCAAGGTCGGGACAGGGACCACGCAGCGCAAGACGATCCAGAAGACGTACTGGGACGCCGAGGAGCTCGACACCGGCGAAATTTCCGTCCAGCCCCTGAACCGCAACTACGTGCCCTCCGGCCCCAAGCGCAGCATCCCGCGCGACGATTTCCTGACCAAGTTCAACCCCGAACCCGAATTCTACGTGTCCACTGTCTATCCGGCCATCAAGGAGATGGACAGCGCCATCGTGCGCGGCGAGCAGCACCGCGAGCGGGGCGCGGCCTATTCCGCCGAGTTCGAGTACAAACAGGCCATGGCCATCGACGAGGAGAACGTCCGGGCCAACTTCGGCCTGGGACTGACTTACCTCGACCGGGGCGACCAGGCCAAGGCCAACGACATCTTCGAACGGCTGGTCGGGCTCGAGGCCGCCTTCGACGCCGAACACAAGCACCTGTTCAACGACTTCGGCATCAACATGCGCAAGAACAGGATGTACGACCAGGCCCTGCAGTATTATCTTCGTGCCGAGCAGCTGGTCCAGAACGACGAGCACCTCTACCACAACATCGCCCGCTGCTACTTCGAGAAGGGCAACGTGGAGGGGTGTCGGAAATATCTGCTCAAGAGTCTGGAAGTGAACCCGAACCTCGAGGCGAGCCTGAAGTTCTGGGCTTTCCTCAAGGACAAGGGATATGTGGGCAAGGACGAGGGACCTGACGTGTCGGCGGTCAAGCCCGACCGGCGGCCCAAGGATGATGCGGATGCGGCCGACGGGGAAAAACCGGCTCCGGCGGCGCCCATCAAGCTGGATTAAGGGTCCGGTGGGCCGCCCGGCGGCTTGGGGCAGGAGTGTTCATGAATCAGGATAAGATCCAGGGCTTTCTTCAGGAACTGCCGCTCATGCGCGAGGACCTGCCTTTTTCGCCCGAGGTCCTGAAGCAGCTGTTTGTCCAGACCGGCAACGGGTCGCTGGCCTCCATGGAGGACGTGGGCGAAACCCTGGGCAGGGACCAGGGGCTGACCGCCCGCATTCTGAAGCTGGCCAATTCCGCCTACTACGGCCTGCAGGCCGAGGTCCAGAGCGTGGCCCGCGCCGCCGCCGTGCTCGGCATGGCCGAAATCCGCAACATCGTCCTGGCGCTGGGCGTGACCGGGCTGACCCGGCGCTATTCCATGCCCGAGGATTTCGACCTGGGGCGCTACTGGGCGCACCAGTTCATGGTCGCCATGGTGGCCAGGGAACTGTCCCACATGATCGATGTGGGCAAGCCGGAGAACCTGTTCACCTCCGGGCTGCTCCACGATTTCGGCAAACTGGTCACCGCCCTGAAGCGCCCGGACGACTGGGCGGCCATCCGCGAGATGGCCGAGAGCGACGAGATGCTCGACAGCGAGGCCGAGGAGGAATACTGGGGGCTGGACCACGCGGTCATCGGCGCGCTGGTGCTGCGCTCCTGGGACTTGCCCGCAGCCCTGGTGGAGCCGGTCAACTGGCACCATTCGCCGGACCTGTCGCCTGATTTTTCGAACGAGTCCAACGTCATCAGCCTGGCCGACAGCGTGGTCCACGCCGTGGACGACCCGGACGGACGCTACGGCGAGCGGGTGGAGGAACTCTGCCGGGCCGTGGACGTGGACGTGGACGATCTTCTGGAAGTCGCCGAGGAGCTGGTCGACTCGGACGACATCGAACAATTCGTGAACATACTCTCCTGACCACACGGGAAAATCGCCTTGCCTTGCATCTGGAAACCCCGCAACGAGGGGGACGCGCCGCCGTCGGCCGCCGCCATGGCCGAAGAACTGAACGTATCGCCGCTCATCGTCGAAATCCTCTGGAACCGGGGGCTGACCGACGTGACCGAGATGGACCGCTTTCTCAGCCCGCTGCTGCGGCACATGGCCAATCCGGCCGAGGTCCCCGGCCTGACCGAGGCCGCCGAGACCATCGCCCAAGGGCTGGCCGAGGGCCGCGCCCTGGCCGTCTGGGGCGACTACGACGTGGACGGCATCACGGCCACGGCGGTCATCAAGGAATTCTTCGCCCTGCGCGGCCAAGACGTCATGCACCACCTGCCCAACCGCATGGAGGAGGGCTACGGCATGAACGTCGAGGGCGTGGAGCGGCTCCACGAGCAGGGCGCGACCATGCTCCTGACCGTGGACTGCGGCATTTCCGACATCGCGCCGGTGGCCCGCGCCCGGGAGCTGGGCATGACCGTGGTGGTCACGGACCATCACCTGCCCGGCGAGACCCTGCCCGAGGCCCACGCGGTGTGCGACCCGCGCCTGTCCGACGGCGGCCCGTGCGACGACCTAGCCGGGGTGGGCGTGGCCTTCATGCTCGTGGTGGCCCTGAACAGCCTTTTGCCCGGCGACAAGGTGGACGTGCGCCCGCTGCTCGATCTGGTGGCGCTCGGGACCATCGCGGACATCGTCCGGCTGACCGGCCAGAACCGCATCCTGGTCAAGAACGGTCTGCTGGTCATCAAGGACGCCAAACGGCCCGGCATGGCGGCGCTGAAGGTCGTCAGCGATTACGACCGCCAGGCCGAGCTCGGGGCCGGGCAGATCGGCTTTCACCTGGCCCCCCGGATCAACGCCGCCGGGCGCATGGGCGATCCGGAAAAGGCACTGAATCTGCTGCTGGCCAAGGATTTCGACTCGGCCATGCCCATCGCCGAGGAGCTCAACGCCATCAACATGGAGCGCCGCCGCCAGGAGCAGGAGATCGCGGACCAGGCCATGGCCCAGGCCGAGACCATGCGCCACATGGCCGGGCTGGTCCTGTACGCCGAACACTGGCATCCGGGCATCATCGGCATCGTGGCCTCGCGGGTGGTCGAGAAGTACTACCGGCCGACCCTGCTGCTCTGCGCGCCCGAGGCCGCGGGCGGCCTGATCAAGGGATCGGGCCGGAGCATCCCGGAGTTCAACCTGCACGACGGGTTGGCCGAGGTGGCCGACGTGCTCGAAGGGTTCGGCGGCCACGCCCAGGCCGCCGGGGTCTCGCTCAAGCCCGAGAACCTCGAAGCCCTGCGCGAACGATTCAACGACCACGTGGTGGCCACTCTTGGGGCCAAGCCGCTCACGCCCACCCTCAAGCTCGACCACGAGCTGGCCTTCTCAAACATCAACAACACCCTGCTCAAGGAACTGGAACTGCTCCAGCCCTTCGGCATGGGCAACCCCGAGCCGGTCTTTGCCACCAGGCCCGTGCGCGTGGCCGAGCACGCCCTGTTCGGCCGCGAGGGCGAACACGTCAAGCTCGTCCTCGAGGACCAGGAGTCCGGCGCGAAGCTGCCCGGCAAGGCCTGGCGCATGGCCGACTCCCTGACCCGCGCCGTGCACAACCGGGTCATGCGCTTCGCCTTCACGCCCAAGATCGACCGGTTCCGGGGGATTCCGAGTATTGACCTGCGTATTCGGGATTGGATCTTTTAGGTTTTAAAATCAGGGCTGGATGGCCGCTGCGCGGCGATAATTAGATGATTTCGCCTCCGGCGGGCAGGGGCTCGCACCCCTGCACCCCATATATGCGCCTTCGGCGCGCGGTGTTTCTATAGGAAAAAAGAAGGCCGACACGGTGATATTACCTGTCGGCCTTCTTTTGTAGTGTTTGTCAGTCTGGTTAAACGAAGTCGGCGGCGTTGTAGCTGGACCGCACCAGCGGGGCGCTGAACATGTGGCGGATACCGCGCTTTTTGCCTTCTTCGGCGTACATCTCGAAGACCTCGGGCTCCACATACCGTTTGACCATGGGGTGCTGACGGCTGGGCTGCATGTACTGGCCGATGGTCACGATGTCGCAGGCTATGGCCGCTAGGTCGTCCAATACGGTCATGATCTGGTCGTCGGTCTCGCCCAGGCCGACCATGATCCCGGACTTGGTCGGGATGTCCGGACACATGCGCTTGGCGTTCTCCAGCACGGCCAGGGACTGGCGGTAGTCCGCCTGGGGCCGGATGGCATCGTACAGGACCGGCACGGTTTCCAGGTTGTGGTTGAGCACGCTTGGGCGCGCGTCGAGTACTGCCTTGAGTGCTGATTCGTCACCCTGAAAGTCCGGGATGAGGACCTCCACCGTGCACTCGGGCATGGCCTCGCGCACGGCCCGGATGCAGGCCGCGAAGTGGCCGGACCCGCCGTCCGCGAGGTCGTCGCGGGTGACCGAGGTGATGACCACGTGCTTGAGTTTGAGTCGGCGCGCGGCCTCGGCCACGCGGCCGGGCTCGCTCGGGTCCAGCGGTTCCAGGTCGCCGGAGGTGATGTTGCAGAACGCGCAGTTGCGCGTGCAGATCGCCCCCATGATCAGGAAGGTGGCCACGTTCTTGGAAAAGCACTCCCATTTGTTGGGGCACTTGGCGCTTTGGCAGACCGTGTTCAGGTGCAGGTCGCCGATGAGCTCCGAGGTGTTGGAGAAGTTCTCGTTACTCGGCAGCTTGATCCGCAGCCACGGCGGAATTCGCAAAGGCTTTTGCAAAGGCTCGCTTGAAGACATGCTTAACGTCCTCCATGTCGATGTCCCGCCCGGCTTCGGCGGAGATGGAAGTGGGTACCGCGCCCTGGATGCCGCACAGGGTGATGGCGTCGAAAAGGCTCGTGTCACGGGCCACGTTCAAAGCCAGGCCGTGGTAGGTGACCCAGCGGCGCACGCCGATGCCCATGGAACATATTTTGCGGGTCTCGTTCACCCAGACGCCCGGATGCTTGGGACGCCGGATGGTCTCGACCCCGAAGTGCGCGCAGGTGTCGATGACCGCCTGCTCCATGTCGTGGAAGAACTGGCGCATGCCGCCTGGCCGCTTCTCCACCCGCCAGATGGGGTAGGCCACCAGCTGGCCGGGGAAGTGGCAGGTGATGTTCCCGCCGCGCGTGGTCTGGACCATGTCGATGCCCCGGATCTGCAGCTCCTCGGGGTCCAGGTGCAGGTTCTCGGAACCGCCCAGGCGGCCCAGGGTGATGACGTTGGGGTGCTCCAGCAGGAACACGGTGTTTTCCTGTTCGCCGCCGGACACGGCGTCCAGGGCTTTCAGTTGCAGGGCTTCGGCGTCCTTGTAGCCGATCAGCCCGAGATCGATGATCTTCATTGCTCGCTCTTATGGTTTGTAGGGGAGGATGAGCGCCTTGGACTTGAGGTCCGTCTTGGGGTTTTGCGGCCAGGCGGGCGCGATCAGTTGGCCCGGGAACAGGGGGTGCGCGCCGGGCGCGTACTCGATCAGGGTCAGCCCCTTGTCCGAGCAGGCGTACTGACCCCTGCCGCCGTGCAGCTTGAAGGGCTCGGAAACGGCCCGCACCGCGCCCCACTCGGAAGCGCCGCCGGGCGAAAGATAGAGGAAGTTGAGGCTGACGTTGTCCTTTGCCAGGGACGCCTCCCCGGAAATCCGCTCCAGCCACTCGGGCGCGCCCTTGGTAGAGAAGTTGAAGTGGCACCACGGCCCCTGGCCCATGGCGGGCATGGGGCATTCGCCCGTGTGCGGGCACGGCGCTATGGGCTTGTAGCTCTTTTCCAGAAACTGGGCGCGCATCTCGGCTATGATCCGCCCGGCCAGGCGCACGCCGGTCTCCACGAGCAGGATGCGTCCGGTCTCCTTGGCGGAGCCGATCATGTGCGCGGCCAGCTTTTCGGCCTGGGGCCGGGTGGACCGGCCGGACCAGTCCAGCTCGTTGAAGGCGTTGGCGGCCATGAGCAGGTCCGCCTTGTCGCGGATGTGGTCCGTGAACCCGGCCTTGACCGTCTTGATCCGCCAGGGCGAGCCTTCGCCCGCCAGGGCCTGGAAGAGCTTGAGCCCGGTGGCCATGGTCTTGGGCGCGATGTCCAGGCAGGTGAAGTTCAGACGCCGTTCGCGCAGATGCGGCCGGGACATCCACAGGGCCAGGACCGTGGTCAGCGGGCCGGTGCCGAGATCGGCCACGTTGCCGTCCTCGGGGATGTCCAGTTCCAGGCCGGTGAACAGCCGGGACAGGCGGAACAGGTTCCAGGGCAGGAAATAGTAGAGATACGGCGACAGGAACTTGTCGTCGGTCATGTACTCCTTGCGTCGGGTGGACCGTTCGTTGGTCAGGCTGCGCGACATGTCCCGGATGTCGTACTTCAGCTGGTCGCGGTGCTTGCCCCTGAGCGGCCAGGCGCGCTTGAGCAACCCCTCGAAGCGTACGAGCTGTTCGACGTTGTCCTCGGTCAGGTTGGGAAACAGGCCGTCAATCGACATAGGAAAAACGCATCCTTTGGATGAATTGGTCGCCAAAATCGGCGTCGCCGGTCAGGTCCACGCGGGTCAGCCCCTCGGGCAGGGATTCGGCGAAGGTCCGCGCCGCCGGGTCGGCCAGGAGCAGCTCCGTGCCCTTGAGCGACGTGTTGCCCTCCTTGACCGTCCGGGCCGCGCAGCCGGGCGGCAGAAAGCCCAGGGTCTCCAGGTCGGCGGGCGAGACGTGTTCGCCCAAGGCACCGGCCAGATAAATTCGCTTCAGCCCGCCCGGACCGATTCCGGCGGCCCCCAGCAGGGTGGACACGGCCAGGTTGAAGGCCGCCTTGACCTTGAGGATCTCCTCCACGTCCGAGGCCGGGAGCCTGACCTCGCCGTTGACCGCAAAGGCGGGCTCGCCGTCCAGGGCCGTCACCCGTTCCGCCAGCCGCGCGGCCAGGGGAGTGGTCCCCTGGGCAAAGCGCCCGGTCTCGTCCAGCACGCCGTGGACGCGCAGCACGGCGGCCAGGGACAGATAGCCCGTGCCGGTCATGCCCGTTCTCGTCGCCTGGGCGGCGTCCGAGTCATCGAAATAGCGGGTTTCCAGCCCCTTGGGCGTCAGCTGGAAGCCGGTGATCGCCCCGGGCCCGGCGGTGCGGCCGAAGGACAACCCCACGCCTTCCAGGGCGGGGCCCATGGGCACGCTGGCGCACAGCCGCTCAGTGGGCGACAAGGCCAGGATGAACTCGCCGTTGGTCCCGAGGTCGGCCAGGAGGAACGGATACTGCGGCTCGCCGCCATACTCCACGGCGGTCAGCCCGGCGGACAGGTCCGCGCCCACGAAGGGCGCGAGCAGGGGCGGGATGTACGCGGGGGGCAACCCCGCGCCCAAGCGTTTCTCGTCGCCGCCGAAATAGGTCAGTTCGTAGGGCGCGGCGGCCAGGTCGTCCGGCTTCTTGCCGAGCAGGATGTAGGTCATGGCCGGGTTGCCGGAAACGGCCAGCGCCACGCAGTTCCCGCCCAGGTTGCGGGCGGCCAGCTGGGCCAGCTCGGTGATGCGGTCGGTGATCAGGGCGCGGAGCACGAACCGTCCCTCCGCCGTGGACGCGGCGGCCAGCCGGGACATGACTTCGGACCCCATGCCCATCTGCGGGTTGAGTTCGCGGCCCGTGGCCACGGGTTCTCCGTCAACCAAAGCGGTCCAGTGAACCGACGTGGTGCCCAGGTCCACGGCCAGGGCGAAGTCGCCGCAGGCCTGTTTCAGGGCGCGTACGGCACGCTGGCTGCGTACCGGTTCGGGCAGCTCGATCTCGCACGGCTCGGACGGGTGCAGGCAGGCAAGCCGCCAGCCTTGGTCGAGCCGGTCCTGGCCGAGCTTCTTCAACTCGTCGCGATTCGCCTCGGGCGCATCCTTGAGATAGCGCACGCGGCACAGGCCGCACTTGCCCAGTCCGGAGCACAACGGCACGCCGTGCCATAGCCGGGAGAGAAATATGGTCCGGGCCAGGGTGTCGCCCGGCCTGGGTTCCAGGGCGAAGCGTCCGCCGTCATGGGTGTGTATAAGTATGCTCACGTGATCTCCGTGGGGCGCAGACTAGCCCAAGGCGCGTGCGCTGTAAACGGCGGGCATCGGGATTGGCAGCGGGGGCGGGAATTGGTAATGATTTTGGTCAGCGAGGAATCAAACGAAAGGAAGGCATCATGTCTCGGATAAAGGCCAATGGCATTGACATTGAGTACGATACGTTCGGCGATGACAAGGGGCCGGCGTTGTTGCTGATCATGGGCGGCGGAAGCCAGATGATCTATTGGGAGTCCGGATTCTGCGAGATGCTGGCGGAGCGTGGGTGTTACGTGATCCGTTTCGACAACCGGGACGTAGGCCTGTCCACCAAGTTCGACGAGGCTGGCGTACCCGACATCGCGGCGGCCATGGCCGGTCGGTCGGTGGCGCCCGCCTATACCCTCGAGGACATGGCGGATGACGCCGTGGGCCTGCTCGACGCCCTTCGTATCGACAAGGCGCACGTCTGCGGCGCCTCGGTCGGGGGCATGATCGCCCAGGTCGTGGCGTACCGGCACCCGGCGCGCGTCCTGAGCCTGACGTCCATCATGTCGAGCACGGGGAACCCCGAACTGCCCAAGATTGCGGACGACGTCCTGGCAGAGGTGTACAAGCCCATTCCGGCCGAGCGCGAGGCGTTCGTCGCGCACCAGACGGACATGTGGCGGAAGCTGTGGAGCCCCGGTTTTCCCTTTGAGGAGGAACGGTTGCGGAATCTTCTGGGCGCGAGTTTCGACCGGTCCTATCATCCGCAGGGCATGGCCCGACAGGGACTGGCCGTCGGGGCCCACGGCTATCGGAAATCCTCCATCGCTTCGATCAAGGCCCCCGCGCTCGTGATCCACGGCGACAGGGACCCCTTCATGTCCCTGGAGGGCGGCAGGGAGACGGCCCGGCTCATACCGGACGCGGAACTGCTGGTAATCGAAGGCATGGGCCACGACCTGCCCACACCGGTCTGGCCGCGCATCGTGGACGCGATGGCCGAACACATGCGGCGGGCGGCCCGGCAATAGTGGCTCGTTCAAGACTAAGGGAGATGGAGGCGGAGGCGCCCCTGGCAGCGCTCCATGCGCTCCGGACCGACTGGTTGAAACTCGGCTAGCCCTCTCCTGACCTCGATCCCGTCTCTTCCGGAGCGCCTCATGCGGTTCTCCTGATCCAAAGGGGTTCCCGGACCTTTCCCCTTCCCCCGGCCGCTAGCAGCGGTTCATGCGCTTGAGCGCGTCGTGGAGGTGGCTGAGCCAGATGTCCACCAGGCGGTCGTATTCGCCCGCGCCCTTGAGTTCGGCCTCGCACTCGATGCCCGCCTTTTCCAGGCGGGTCTTCCAGCTGGTCTCGGAGTCGCCGACCATGTCGCGGGCGGCGTGCCAGCCCGCGCCGAAGAGGAAGGGCAGGAGATGGGCTTTTCTGACGCCGTCGCGGGTGAACCGTTCGATGATCGCGTCGATGCCGGGTTCGGCCTCCATGGCCCCCATGTGAACGGACGGGTCGCGCTGTTGGAAGGCGCGGTGCAGGGCCTCGTAGTAAACGTTGCCGTCGTGCTTGGTGCCGTGGCCCATGAAGAGCACGGCGTCGTTCTCGCCCTTGCCCTGTTCGGCGATGGCCAGGACCGCGTCGGCCACCGCTTCCACGCCCGCCTCGCCGGCCACCAGGGGGAAGCCGACTTCCACACGGGTGAAGCCGTGCTCGCGGAGCATGAGCTCGTTGGCCAGGCCGAGGAGTTCGTGGAACTCGGTGCCCGGGATGAGGTGCAGGGACTGGACGGCCACGTGGGTGACGCCTTCGCTCAGGAGCTTGTCCAGGGCGGCGGGCACGGAGTCGGCCTCTTCGCCCGCCTTCTTCATGTGGCCCCGGATGGTCTTGGAGGTATAGGCCACGCGCACCGGGATGTCCGGGTAGGCCGCCCTGACCCGCTCGGTGATGTGGCTGAGCGAGGCCATGGCGTTCTTGTGCCGGGAGCCGAAGGCGGCCAGGACGATGGCGGTGCTCACGCCTTGTTCCTCTTGACCAGGGCCAGGGAGAAGTAGTGCGGCTGCTTGGGCGCGTCCTTGATGTCCATGAGGATGGACTCCTCGTCCATGCCCAGGCGGGAGACGAGCACCGTGGTGTCGGCCAGGCGGAGCTTGGTCAGCAGGGCGCGGATGTCGTCGAAGTTCTTGTACGCCTTGAGGATGACCGCGTTGTCGGCGGTGTTCAGCTGCTCCTCCAGGCGGGCCGGATCGGCCACGCCCGAGGTGATCAGCAGGGACTCCTTGGACTCGCACAGGACCAGGCCGATGCGCGCGGCCGCGGCGTGAAAGGAGGTGATGCCCGGCACGGCGCGCAGGCGCAGGTCCGGGTTCATGGCCAGCAGGGTGCGCTGCAGGTAGCCGTAGGTGGAGTAGGTCAGGGGATCGCCCAGGGTCAGGAAGGCGGCGTCCTGGCCGTTGTCCAGGACCTCGGCCACGAGCCGGGCGTTCTCGGCCCAGGCCTCGTCCAGGGCGTCCTGGTCCTTGGTCATGGGGAAGCCCAGGCGGACGATGCGCACGTCGTCCTTGAGATGCGGTTTGGCGATTGAGTAGGCCGTGGAATAGTCGTTTTTGGTGGAGGCGGCGGCAAAGATCACGTCCACCTGTCCGAGGACGCGCACGGCCTTGAGGGTGAGCAATTCCGGGTCGCCGGGGCCGACCCCGATGCCGTAGAGGGTGCCTTTCTTGGTCACGTTGTCTATCCGTTCTGTTTTTGTCGGTAGCCGACTGTGTCTGTTTTGCGTTGGCCCGTCAACTTGGGGCTAGGGATGCAGGAGCTGGTACACGGTATCGATGCCTTCGAGCAGGCGCAGGGTGGGGCGCGAGACCAGGTGCTCGTCCACCAGGAAGACGTTGCGGGTCAGGACGGCCCTGATACGCGAGGCGGCCGGGCTGTTCACGATGTCGCCGACCGAGACGTCGTTCATGGTCCCGTGCTGGGCCAGGTAGACGTCGATTTTATTCCCTTTGTCCAGCAGCCGTTCCAGGCCGTAGTCCGCGATGTTGGTTCCGTGGCGGGGGCGGGCGTCGGCGGCCACGTTGATGCCGCCCGCCTTTTCCAGGACGAACAAGGGCATGGAGCCGGGCGAGAAGGTGGCGGACTTGCGGTGGATGGATTCGAAGAACACGCCGGGCCGCTCTTCCACGGGGATGGTGGACAGCCGGTCCTCGGCGCGGCGCACGCCGTCGCGAAAGTCCTCGATCATGTATTCGGCCTTGGTCTGGCGGCCGGTCAGGGCGCCCAGGGCGCGCCAGTAGTCGAACATGGCCTCGACGGAGTCGGGCTGGAGCGAGACCACGGTGACGCCGTGGCGGGCGAGCGCGTTCCACAGCCCGGCGTAGGTGCGCATGTGCATGGGCCGGACCAGGATGAGGTCGGGCTTGGCGGCCAGGAACTTCTCCACCCCGTCCCGGGCGTTGAAGGCGGGCTTGGCCAGGGCCGCGGCCGGATAGTCCTCGCCTGTGGACACGCCGATGATCTGCTCGTCCAGTCCGAGGGCGAAGAGGTTTTCGGTGTGCGCCCCGTACAGGGAGATGATCCGGGTGAACGGCTTTTCGAAGGCGACGGTCCGTCCCGAATCGTCGGTGATGGTCCGGGCCTGGGCGGTGGAACAGAGGAGCAGGATGAAGGCGAAGGTGAAGAAGAGGCGTTTCAAGATCGGTTTCCTTGGATATAGGCGATGTGCGGTCCGTATTCGGTTTCCAGAACGGCTGCGCGCACGCCGAAGACCGCGTGGATGTTTTCGGGAGTGAGCGTGCGGGACACGTTGCCATAGGCGTGAACGGCCCCTTTGTCCAGCATGACCAGGTTGTCGCAGTACCGCGCGGCCAGGTTCAGGTCGTGGAGCACGGCCACCACGGTGCGGCCCGTTCCGGCCAGCCGGGCGAGCTCCTCCATGGTCGCCATGGCGTGGCGGATGTCCATGGCCGAGGTGGGTTCGTCCAGGAGCAGGGCCGGGGTGTCCTGGGCCAGACCGCGCGCCACGGCGGTGCGCTGGCGCTCGCCCCCGGACAGGTCGGCCACGGGACGGTGGCGCAGGCTTGAGAGGTCCATGCCGGCCAGGGCCTGTTCCACGCGTTCCATGTCGCGCAGCGAAGGGCGGCTGAACCGGGGAATGTGCGGGTGCCGCCCCATGAGCACGGTCTCGGCCACGGTGAACGGGAAGCGCAGGGGCTGGTCCTGGGAGACCAGGGCGCAGCGTGCGGCCAGCCGGGCCGGAGGACAGCCGGACACGTCCTCGCCGTTGAGGCGCACCGCGCCCGAGGTGGGCGCGATCAGCCCGGCCAGCAGGCCGAGCAGGGTGGACTTGCCGCTGCCGTTGGGCCCGACGACCCCGTGGACCATGCCCGGGGCAAAGCCCAGGTCCAGGCCGTGCAGGACCGGCGTGTCGCCGTAGGAGAAGCCGAGGTCCTGCAGGGTGAAGGTGGCGCTATCCACGGGCCAGCCTCCGGGAGCGGCTGAATATCCAGCAGAAGACCGGGCCGCCGATGAGCGCGGTGAGCACGCCGATGGGCACCTCGTGGGGCAGCAGCGCGCGGGTCACGGTGTCGGCCAGCAGGAGCAGGATGGCCCCGCCCAGGCCCGAGGCGGGCAGCAGCCAGCGGTTGTCCGGGCCCACGACCATGCGCATCAGGTGCGGAACAATCAGCCCGACGAAGCCGATGATCCCGCTCACGGACACGCAGACCGCGCTGACCAGGGAGGCGGTCACCAGCAGGATCAGGCGCACCCGGCCGGTGTCCACGCCCAGGCTGCGGGCCGAGCGGGTTCCCAGGCTCATGATGTTCAGGTCGCGGCCGTAGTAGAGGCAGACCGCGAAGGCCGTCAGCGCGGCGAAGCCGGCCAGGGCGGCGTCGCCCAGGGTCCGGCCCACGAAGCTGCCCATGAGCCAGAAGACGATGACCGAAACCCGCTCATCGGCCAGGTACTTGATGAAGCTGATGCCCGCCGAGAGGATGGCCGAGACGATGACCCCGGCCAGGATGAGCGAGGCCGGGGACAGCTCGCCGTCCCGCCCGGCCAGCGAGATGACGGCGGCTAAGGTCAGGGCCGCGCCCGCAAAGGCCAGGACCAGGAGGGTGGCCGGTCCGAAAAAGGAGAGCCCCAGGAGCAGGGCCAGGGCCGCGCCGAAGGCCGCGCCCGAGGACACGCCCAGGGTGAACGGGTCGGCCAGGGGGTTGAGCAGCAGCCCCTGGAAGACAGCGCCCGCCACGGCCAGGCCGAAGCCCACGGCCGTACAGGTCAGGATGCGCGGCAGGCGGACGTCGAAAAGGATGCCCGCCGTGGTGGCGCTCAGGGAATCCGCCGCCCCCCTCAGCCCGTCCAGCAGCCCGCGCAGGATCTCGTCCGGCGGGATGGGGATGACTCCCAGGCCGCAGGCGGCCAGGCCCAGCCCGGCAAGCACGGCGGCGAGCAGGGCCACGGTCAGGCCGTTGCGCAGGGGGGTACGGGAGGCGGCGGTCGTCATGATCCTATTGCGCGCCCGGCGTTGCGGCCATGGCGTCCTTGAGATGGTCCACGTAGATGTCGGCCCAGCCGTCGAGCATGCCCAGGCCGCGCAGGTCGGTGGTCACCGTGTAGCCCCGCTTGGTCAGCATGGTCTTCCAGGAGTCGTCCTCGTTGCCGGCCATGTCGTTGGAGGCGTGGTCCCCGGCCACGATCATGAACGGCTTGAGCAGGACCTTTTTCTTGCCCGCGCCCTTGAGCTGCGCCTCCATGTCGTCGAAGGCCGGATAGCCCTCCACGCAGCCGATGAAGATGGGGTAGCCGTATTCAGCCTGGAGCACCTTCTGGAATTCCGCATAGATGCCCGTGGAGAAGAAGTCGTTGCCGTGGCCCATGTAGACCAGGGCAGCGCCAAGCTTTTTGGCCTGGTCCACGTCGTCCTTGAGGATCTTGGCGGCCCGGGCCATGTCCTCGGTGTACGGATATTCCGTGCCGGGCATGCCCAGGGCCGGGCGGCCGACGGCGAGCCGGGCGAAGGGCATGTTCTTGGCCTTGAGGGTGCGGATGGCCTTGAGCCCGCCGATCAGGGCGAGCAGGTCGTTGAACTCCTCGCCCGCGAAAACGTGCAGGGACTGCACGGTGACGTCGCGGTAGCCGTCGTTCTGGAGGTCCGCGATGGTGGCCAGCGGGTGCTTGACGTACAGGACTTCCTCGGGGATGTCGGCGTGCGCCGTTTTCCAGGCCGCGTCGTCCTGACGCTTCTGCCAGATGTGGCGGATGATGTTGGAGGTGAAGGCCAGGCGCACGGGCACGCCGGGGTTGGCCGCTTCCACCTTGGTCTTGATGTTCAGGATGGATTTGACCGCTTCGGGATAGGAGGTGCCGAAGGCGGCCAGGACGATGGCCGGTTTGGCCGGGCCCTCGTCGTGGTGCCCGGCCTGCGCCGGGACGGCCAGCAGCAGGGCGAGCAGGAGGAAGATGGAGTTTCTGAACAAGGTCATCAATGTTCTCCAAAAGGGGCGGGTGAGGGAAATGAAAAACCCCTTCCTCATCGAATTCAGAGGAAGGGGTCCGTATTATTCCCTTCGATACCTCGGCGGCAAGCCCACGTACCACCGTGGCAAGTCCTTTGCGCGCTTCAGGCAGGTCTTCCGGCTGGTCCCTCCCGCTGCCGCCTTCCCAGGGGAAACCCCAGTGGCATGAATGGCAGCGGTTCGGCAGGACGTCACGGCGGCGGGTCCGCTCCCGATTCGCACGGGATTCCCTATTGAGTCCGAGGACACCTGAAGATTGAGGATTATGCTCCGGGCGGCGGTTATGTCAAGGAGGAGTCGGCGGCCTTGGCGATGCGTTCCTGGAATTGCTGGATCATTTCCTCGGCGTTGATGACCAGGGCGTCGGATTCGCCCATCATGCCGTAGCCCAGGATGGGGATGTCGAAGATTTCCTGCACCGGCACGGTGAAGCCGGTGATGACCACCTGCTGCTGGCGGAGCACTTCGTCCACCAGGATGGCCCCCTTGTAGTCGCCCACCCGGACCACGATGGCCTGGGCCATCTCGATGTTGTCGATCTCCGGGGTCAGTTCCAGGAGGTCGGCCAGCCGGAGCAGGGAGTGGATCTCGCCGCGCACGTCCACGGTCTCGCGGCCGTCGGGCAGTTCGACCACGTCGTTGTGCCGGGGCATGTATATCTCGACCACGTCGCGGCTGGGCATGATGAAGGTGTCGCCGCCCACCTTGCAGACCAGGGCGTCCACGATGCCCTCGTTGGCCGAGCGGTCCAGGGGGATGACGATGGTGAAGGACGCGCCCTTGCCGAGCGTGCTCTTGATGGACACCTCGCCGTCCAGGGCGACCTTGATGGCGTTGACCACGGCGTCCATGCCCACGCCGCGCCCGGACACGTCGGTGATCTTTTCGGCCGTGGAGAAGCCGCTCTGGAGCACGAACTGGAGAATCTCCTCGGTCTCGTACTCCTTGTCCGGGTCGGCCAGCCCCTTTTCCAGCGCCTTGGCCAGGATGCGGTCCGGGTCCAGGCCGCGCCCGTCGTCGCTGACCTGGATGAAGGCGCTGTCGCCCTTGCGCCAGGCGGACAGGGTCACGGTGCCGCTTTCCGGCTTGCCCGCGGCCTTGCGTCCCTCGGGGTCTTCCAGGCCGTGGTCCACGGCGTTGCGGAGCAGGTGGACCAGGGGTTCGTTCAGGGATTCCACGATGGTCTTGTCCAGGGCCAGGTCGTCGCCCTTGACCTCGAAGTCGAGCTTCTTGCCGATCTTCTGGGACAGGCTCTTGACCAGCCGGTGCATGGGCATGAAAATCTGCTTGAGCGGCACCAGGCGGATGGCGTTGACCTCCTGCTGGAGCCGGGTGATGACGTTGTCCAGCTCGCGCAGGCTGGAGGCCATCTGGGTCATGCTGGTGGCCCCGCCCTGGGCGATGACCGCGTAGGTGACCATGAGCTTGCCGACCAGTTCGATGACCCGGTCGAGCCGGTCGGTGGCCACGCGGATGGAGGAGATGGCCGAGGTTGCGGACTTGGCGTCCGCCTTGGAGTCGGACTTGGACTCGGCCTTGGCGTCCGCCTTGGAGTCGGGTTTGGATTCGGTGCCCGCTTCCTCTTCCTCGGGCACGTCGGCCTCGGCCGTGGGCGGTTCCTCGAAGGCCTTGGCCGCGTCCTCCTCGGACTCCTCGATCACCGGGGCGGACGGCGAGGTCTTGATCTTGGCCAGGGCGTCGGCGCTGCCCTCGAGCAGGCCGCCCAGGGCGAAAAAGAACTTCTTCTGGGCCTCGCAGATGCCGAGCAGGGAGGTGATGATCTCGCTGTTGACCGGCGTGATGCCGTCCTTGAGCATGTCCAGCAGGGCGATGACCCCGGCGGAGGAGAGCTGCATGCAAGACAGGCCGAGTGCGTCCACCACCGCCTCGACCCCCTGGCCGGTGGCGTCAACTTCGAGGATCTGCTGTTCGATGTCCTCGATGCACTGGATGATGCTGTCCTGCATGGCTTCCCCTTATTGCGCGGTGAAGTAGGTTTCCCTGTCGGGATATATGGAAATGGTTTTGTCGAGGCCCCACCCGATAAGCGTCTGCTTGGCGTCCGGGGAGAGGTTGCAGGCCGCGATCTTGAAGGTCGTGCCCATGCTGGCCACGGCGGCCCAAGCCCCGGAGCCGAAGGTCAGCACCCCGCCGAGGTCCAGGAGCACCGGGTCGCCGGGCTCGATGGACAGGATGGCGGAGATGATCGGTTTGAAGTGGCCCTCCAGGTGGACGCGCGGGTCCTTGACCGTGATCACGGTCACCCCGTCCCGGGTCTCCACGTCCACACCCGCGCCGAGCGACTCGCCCTCGGCCTGTTCGCTGGAGGACGCCTCCTTGATCAGGGACAGGACCTCCTCGCGCTCACCGGTGTCCGTGTCGCCCTCCCTGAGTTGTTCCAGAACCTGGAAGATCATGTTCACCCCGCGCGAGAGCAGGGTCACGTTGCCCGGCGTCGACTCGACCTCGCCGGACTGCACCTTCTTCAGGAAATCCTCTATCTTGTGAGTGAAGTGGGAAGCCTCTTCAAAGCCCGCCATGAACCCGGTTACGCCCTTGATGGTGTGCAGGGGGCGGGCCAGGATCTCGATGCCCTGGCTCAGATCGTCGCCCTCGAGCAGTTCGAGTCCCTCCATTACCTGGGGGTAATACTTGTCGTTGACTTCGGAGAAGAACTCCTCGACCATCGGGTCTTCGCTCATGACGGGTCCTCGGCTTTACTTGTGCAGGAGCCCGAGCTTTTCCAGCTCGGCGTACAACTTGTCTTTGGCGACCGGCTTGACGATGTAGGCCGAAGCCTCGCCGTCGTGGAAGGTTCGGATGACCGTCCGGGGGTCGTCCAGGGCCGTGGTCATGATCACCTTGACCCTCGGCCGGTAGTTGTGCTTTGTCTCGAGGGCCCGAATCTTCTGCAACGCCTCTATCCCGTCCACCTCGGGCATCATGATGTCCATGAGGATCAGGTCGTACGGCCTGTTTTCGTCATGGCCCAGCTTGAACGCCTCGACCGCCTCCCGGCCGTTGACCACGATGTCCACCTCGAAGAGGGTCATCAGGAACGACCGCAGGACCTTGCGGCTTAGGAATTCGTCTTCGACAATAAGTGCACGCATTTCGTTCTCCGCTTTCTTGTCTTGGAAAGAGAATTCACATCTTCTTTTCCTACGTAAAATGAAAAAATGTCAATATGATGATAGGAATTTATAACTCGCATCACATTATAATCTGGCCGGTTGCGACACCCAGGGAGGGGGTCCGGGGTTGCCAAACCATTGCAGAATGGATACCAACGCCGCATGCCCAGACAGATAACGGAAGAAAGGAAAAAACGCATCGACGCGGTGCTGTCCAGGCGGCAGCGGGACCTGACCCTGATCATGGACAACATCTGGGACCCCCACAATGTTTCGGCGGTCCTCAGGAGTTGCGACGCCTTCGGCGTGGCCGGGGTGCACTTGTACTACACTGACTCGCAGTGGCCCGACCTGGCCCAGAAGAGTTCGGCCTCGGCCAAGAAATGGATCGAGCGCACCGAGCACGTGGACGCGGCCGAGATGGTCGCCGAACTGAAGGGGCAGGGCATGCGCATCCTGCGCACCGGGTTTTCGGACACGGCCCGGCCGGTCATGGACATCGACTTCACCCGGCCCACGGCGGTCATCCTGAGCAACGAGCACCGGGGCACTTCGCCGGATCTGGCCAGGCTGGTCCCGGACGAGGTCTACATCCCCATGCAGGGCATGGTCCAGAGCTTCAACGTCTCGGTGGCCGCGGCCATCATATTGTATCAGGCGTTCACCCAGCGGAACGCCGCCGGCATGTACGACCAACCCTCCTTCTCCCGGGAGGAACTGGAATCGCTCAAAACCCAATGGTATTCGAGGTAAGGAGAGAGTCATGCAAGAGTTGCTCAAGGCCCTGCGTTCCAACGGCATCGTCATATACCCCACCGAAACCCTCTACGCGCTGGGCTGCGACGCCACCAGCGAGAAGGCCTGCGACCGCGTGGCCCACGTCAAGGGACGCTCCGAGGAACGGCCCCTGCCGCTGATCATCGGCGGGCTGGACATGCTCGACCTGGTCACCGCCGAAAAGTCCCGCTCCCTGCTGGACCTGGCCGGTGCGTTCTGGCCCGGCCCGCTGTCCATCCTGGTCAAGGCTCTGCCCGGACTGCCCGCCTGGCTGTCCGACGAGGAGGGCTACACCTCGGTGCGCTGGTCCGGCCATCCCTTTGCCTCGGAGCTGTCGCGCCGGTTCCGCAAGCCCATCGTGGCCACCAGCGCCAATCTGTCGGGCAAGCCTCCGGCGGCCATGCCCGAGGACATCGATCCCGCGCTCCTGGAAATGGTCGACGGCGCCTACTTCGACCCGCCGTGGCCGCGCGGCCACAAACCGTCCACCGTGGTCCGCATGCTCGGCTCCAGCCAGCTGGAGATCATCCGCGAGGGCGAGATATCCATCAAGAAACTCTGCGACAAGGGGTTTTCCGTGGCCGTGCGCAACGCCTGATCCGTTCGGGCGGGTCAAAAAACTTGAACCCGCCTTCACGGGAAATGGACCGTTGCCGGTCCGAGGTAAAAAATCTTGTACCCTTTTCCGGGCGCAGGATTTTTTATTTTTCTTTTCTCTTTACTGTAATTTACTGATTTTATATGATATATATGAAATATATCCAATTTAAACGACGTTGGCACGGCCATTGCTGTATCCTAAACAAGTTCTTCCTTTTATTTGCACACGAGAAAGCCAAGGCTTCACCGGATGGTCCGATGAAGCCTTTCTCGTATGGTTTCGCATGAATATATATTGTCTTTAAAAACAGTATGTTGATGAAATCGTAGTCAATCTTTTCCTCTGATGCCGCGCCGGGGACGGCGGGTATCCGTGGGCCGGAAGAGGCGTGCGGCAGGGTTAAAAAAGTGGAATCCCTTTCCCGGGGTTTGACTTCGCGGCCGTGTTTGGGGACAGTCCTGCCGTATCCATAAGCCAACGGAGCGTGCCATGGGCAAAGTGCAAACCTGTCCCCATTGCGGGGGCGAAATTCATGTGTATCGGAATCCCACCCCCACGGTGGACGTGGTCATCGCCATGCCGCTGGAAGGCGGCGGCCAGGGCGTGGTCCTGGTGAAGAGAAGCAATCCGCCTCTGGGCTGGGCCCTGCCCGGCGGATTCGTGGACTACGGCGAGACCTGCGAGCACGCGGCCGAGCGCGAGATGCTGGAGGAGACCGGTCTGGCCGTGCGGTTGACCGGCCTGCTCGGGGTCTATTCGGACCCGGCCCGCGATCCGCGCGGCCACACCATGAGCGTGGTCTACACCGGCGTGCCCGAGGACCCGTCGCGGCTCGCGGCGGGCGACGACGCGGCCGAGGCCAGGGTCTATCCCCTGGGTGAGTGGCCCGAGCTGGCCTTTGACCACGCCCGGATTTTGGCGGACTATCTGGCCTCGCTCAAGGCCCGCGAAACCTCCTGTCCGGACGCGGATTGACTTGGCCCGGACCCGGGCGTAGCCTCCCGAAACCGGCCTTTCCCGAACCTACCGCTTTCAAGGTAAAACGATCATGCGAACCCTGTGCATAACCCTCGGAGATCCCTGCGGCCTCGGCCCCGAGCTGGTCACCAGGCATTTCCTGGACTCCGGCGAGTCCACGGACCGGTTCCTGCTCATCGGCCCGGTCCCGGCCCTGGACCGCGAGCTGGCCCGGCTGGGCGCGGCCCGTTTCTTCACCCCCATCGATTCCCCGGACCAAATCAGCGACAAGGGGCCCGGCGTCTACATCCACCAGCCGTCCGAATTGGACGGCGTTCGCTTTCCCCCGGGCGCGCCGTGCCGCGAAGGCGGCCTGTCGGCGGGCGTCAGTATGGACGCCGCCATTGATGTCCTCCAGTCCGGCCTGGCCCAGGGGCTGCTGACCTGCCCCCTGAACAAGGCCATGCTCAACGCCGCCGGGTTCGACTTCCCCGGCCATACGGAATTTCTCGCCGAAAAGCTCGGCGTGGGCCGCGACAACGTGTGCATGCACCTGTGCGGCCACGACCCGGACGACCCCTCGCCCAAGCTGCGCGTCAGTCTGGTGACCACCCACCCGCGCCTGCGGGACGTGCCCGCCCTGGTCACCGGGGAGCGAATCCTGCACTGCCTGCGGTTGACCGCCGACTTCCTCGAGCGCCTCGGCCTGGACGGCCCCATCGGCGTCTGCGGCCTCAACCCCCATGCCGGGGAGTCCGGGCGCATCGGGGACGAGGAGATCACCACCGTCGTCCCGGCCCTGGA
This sequence comes from Pseudodesulfovibrio hydrargyri, assembly GCF_001874525.1. NCBI lineage: Bacteria > Pseudomonadati > Thermodesulfobacteriota > Desulfovibrionia > Desulfovibrionales > Desulfovibrionaceae > Pseudodesulfovibrio > Pseudodesulfovibrio hydrargyri. Next base: position 2,445,787 of record NZ_LKAQ01000004.1, read on the forward strand.
ACAGGCCAGGGCGGAGGGCATCGACGTGGCCGGTCCCATACCGGGCGACACCATCTTTCACTTCGCGGCCAAGGGGCAGTACCCGGCCGTGCTGGCCATGTACCACGACCAGGGGCTGGCCCCGCTCAAGCTGCTCCATTTCAGCCGCGCCGTGAACGTCACCCTGGGGTTGCCGTATCCGCGCACCTCGCCCGATCACGGCACCGGCTACGACCTGGTGGGCACGGGCGAGGCGTCCATCGACAGCTTCCGGGCCGCCCTGGACATGCTCCGGAAACTGGTCGGCGAGGCGGAGTGACCATGTTCAAGCGCTATGTGCTCCTCGACCGGGACGGGACCATCATCCATGACAGGCACTACCTGCACGACCCGGACGGGGTGGAGCTCCTGCCCCAGGCCGCCGAGGGTCTCAAGCGCATGCAGGGCATGGGCTTCGGCCTGGCCGTGCTGACCAACCAGAGCGGCGTGGCGCGCGGCTACTACGGTGTGGACGCGGTCCATGCCTGCAACGAGCGCATGATCGAACTCCTGGCGGCCGAAGGCGTGGCCGTCGACGGCGTCTTCTACTGTCCGCACGAGCCCAAGGACAAGTGCCGCTGCCGCAAGCCCAAGCCCGGACTCATGGAACAGGCCGCCGCGCAGCTTGATTTCGACCCGGCCCAGGCCTTCATGATCGGCGACAAGTCCGCCGACATCGGGCTGGGCAACAACACCGGCGCGACCTCCATCCTCGTGCGCACCGGCAAGGGCGCGAAACAGGAAGCCAAATGCGGCCAACGCGCCGACCACGTCTGCGACGACCTCTTCGCCGCCGCGCTGTACATCGAAAGTTTGATGTAGCCTCCGGCGGCCAGGGGGGAAGGGGAG